>NZ_JAKFEB010000001.1:0-9896 GCF_036677305.1 Brevundimonas sp.
CGGGCGTCGGCCGAGACGTCGGTCATCTCGGTGAACACCAGACCCGCGCCGCCCAGGGCGCGTCCGCCGAGGTGAACGAGGTGGAAATCCCCGACCGTCCCGTCCTCGGCCGAATACATGCACATGGGCGAGACGACGACGCGGTTGGGCAGGGTCAGGCCGCGCAGCCGCAGGGGCGCGAACATCGGCGCGGGGGGATCATCCGTATGCGGAGCGCCTGCGCTTTCGGCGAACCAGCGCTCGACGCCGGTCAGGAAGTCGCGATCGCGCAGGCGCAGGTTTTCGTGGCTGACGCGCTGGCTGCGGGTCAGCAGGCTGTAGGCGAACTGCAGGGGATCGAGGCCGACGTAGCGTTCGACGGTCTCGAACCATTCGGTCGAGTTGCGGGCGGCGCTCTGCAGCTTCAGCACCTCGACCCGGCGTTCGGTCTCATAGGCCGCCAGCGCCGCGTCCAGATCGCCGCCGTCGGTCAGGGCCTCGGCCAGGCGGATGGCGTCCTCGAACGCCAGCTTGGTGCCCGAGCCAATGGAGAAATGCGCCGTGTGGGCGGCGTCGCCCAGCAGAACCACCTTGCCGTCGCGCCAGTTCGAACAGGCCACGCGCGGGAAGTTCAGCCAGGCCGAGCCGCGCAGATGTTTCGCATTGCTCATCAGGGCGTGGCCGCCCAGCCAGTCGGCGAACAGGGTCTCGGCCGCGCGGCAGGTCTGGTCGGTGTCCATGCCGTCGAAGCCGAGGCCGCGCCAGGTCGCCTCGGTGCATTCGACGATGAAGGTCGAGGCGCCCGGCTCGAACTGGTAGGCGTGGGCCCAGATCCAGCCATGCGGGGTCTCGACGAAGGCGAAGGTGAAGGCGTCGAACGCCTGTTTCGTGCCCAGCCAGATGTACTTGTTGGTCCGCACGTCGATGTCGACGCCGAAGACCTCGGGGGCCGCGTTCCGGGTGCGGCTGTTCAGGCCGTCCGCGGCCACGACCACGTCGGCGGGCAGGGCGCGGATATCGGCGACCTCGTCCTGGAAGCGCAGGTCGACGCCCAGGGATCGGGCGCGTTCGTGCAGGATATTCAACAGCCTCTGCCGGCCGATGCCCGCGAATCCGTGGCCGCCCGAGCGAATCGTCCGACCGTGGATATGGACGTCGATATCGTCCCAGTGGACGAAGGCGGCCTCGATGATCGCCGCCGTCTCGGGATCATTGGCCTTCAGATTCGCCAGGGTCTGGTCCGAGAAGACCACGCCCCAGCCGAAGGTGTCGTCCGGCCGGTTGCGCTCGTGGACGACGACGTCCAGCGCCGGGTTTCTCAGCTTCAGCGATATGGCGAGGTAAAGACCGCCGGGGCCGGCGCCCGCGATGGCTATGCTTCTGACGGCCTGGCCTGACGACATATTTTAAGCCTAAAGCAAAATCGCTGGAGCGTCCACCGGGCGGACCGCACCGGACCCCGGAGTTTGTTGACGAACGCGGATCAATCAGACCATCGTCCGCGACCAGAGAGTTGAAGCGTGCCAGTCCCGTATGTCCGAGCGTTTCAGCTTCAGCAGTCAGTCGATCCCCGGGGAAGACGCTTTCGCAGCCTATGCGCTGCTCTATGACAGCAACTCGGACGTCACCCGGGGGGCAGGCGAATTTCGCGCAGAGGTCCGGGCCTGGCGGCTCGAGGGCCTGTTGCTGTTCGACCGCCGGCTGTCGGGCGTGGTCCATTCGCGAAACGCCCGCGGGGGCGCGGACGGCTTCGACCATGTGGTGCTCAGCCTGGTGCTGTCAGGCCGGATCGAGGGCGGGCCGGAAAGCGGCTTCGACGAGGCGGTCGCGGGCGACATCTATGTGACGGATACGGCCCGGGCCTCGCGCGCCGCGTTCGAGGCCGCCCATGTGCTGACCGTCGGCGTCGCCCGGGAGATCATCGAAGCGGCCCGGGGCACGACGGCCGGCCTGCACGGCCGGATACTGAAGGCGCCCCGAAACCTGATGCTGGCCGACTTCCTGCAGTCCCTGGCCCGTAACGGCGACGCGATCGGGGTCGACGCCCAGCCGGGGTTGTCGCACGCCTTCATCCACATCCTGGCCTCGGTCGATGACAAGGGCGTGCGGGCCAGCAATGAGGCGAGGCGGCGCGAATATCTGCGCAGGGACGCCGTCGAGCGGATGATCATGGAGAATCTGTCCGAGCCGTCCCTGTCCGTCTCGACCCTGAGCCGGGGCACGGGCATGTCCCGGTCCGCCCTGTATCGCCTGTTCGAGGATCAGGGCGGCGTCGCCCACCTGATTCAGAAGCGGCGCCTGGAGGGTGTCCGGCGGGCGCTGGACTACCCCGAGCATCGCTGCATGTCGGACATCGCGCAGCTCTTCGGGTTTGCCGACGAATCCCAGCTCAGCCGGTTGTTCAGCGAGGCCTATGAGGTTTCGCCCCAGGCCTACCGCGACGGGGCGACGGCTTCGGAGCCGGACGATTCGGTGAACGGTCGCCGGCGCCGGGACGGCTGGGTGGGCGATATCTTCTGACCGCCGCCGGTCGCGCAAAAGAAAACGGCGGCCCCGGAAGGAGCCGCCGTTCCTGTTGATTTCGGGACCGGCGAAACCGCCAGTCGGTCGACTCAGTCGCTTTCGGCGTCGTCGTCGGCGGCGGTGACAGCGGCGAAGGCGGCGATGGCCACAACGGCGAAGATCAGGCCGGGGGCGATCGAGCCACCGAACTCGTCGGAGGCGCCGGCGGTGCTGCCGACACGGTCAGCGACGCTCGGGGCGGCCGAAACCTGGTTGGCGGCGGCGGCCTGGCCGGCGATCAGCAGGGCGCCGGTGGCGATTGCAGCGAGAGTTTTCTTCATGGGTCGGCTCCGTGATGATTTGACAGCGTCGGCCAACACAACACCACGCTGGAGCGTTGGTTGCAAGGCTAGGCTGCTATCTCCCATGTCTATTGCACCGGCGCCACAGCTTACAACGGGCGGGCGGCGAATTTCGTCCTAACTGTGGCGTGGAAGGCTCAACTGCAAGTACGGAAGCCCCGGCTGTTTGCACATCCTTAAGTCTAGAAGCGACTTTGCGTCGCCCAATTTGCCGGGCGTTCCCCTCGTCGCGAGGGGAAGAAAACCCTTGCCAGGGCTACAGAAATCCCGTCGGAGGCGAGCTGTCCCAACTTTGGGACGAACGGCGCTAGGCGAGTCGTTCCTTCGATATGGTTGCCAATGTATTACCGGCGTTCGTCGGAGTGGGTGACGTGTGACCCGCCTCTACGCGTGATCTGTATTTGAGTGTCGGCGGCAGCCGGCCGATCGGGGTGGGTTCTACATGTCGGCTTCCAACAAGCGTCCCGTCGCGGGATCGCGCTCGCCTGCCCGCTCGAAGACCCGGTCGGACGCCGGACGCCGCATGCGGATGGGTCTGCTGGGCTCGACGGCGCTGATTGCGGCGGGCCTGGCCTGCACGCCCGCCTTCGCCCAGACCACGATCGCCAGCCCGACCGGGGGCGGCACGATCACCCGGCCGGACGGGAGCACTGCTCCGACTGTCGACAACCAGACAGGCGCCGGCGGCGGCATCCAGATCAGCAACGTTCACGCGGACGCCGGGATCGGAGTCAACGGCGTCACAATCAACAATACGACCGGCGCGCCGACGAGCGACGCCCTGCGCATACTGGGCGCCGCCGGTCCGCTAACGACCGGCGTGACCCTGACCGGCGTGAACACGCTCACAACGACGACCAACGGCGGTTCGGCCCTCTACATCTCGACCAACGCCAATATGGGCGTCGCCATCACCTCCAGTGGTTCGACCTTCACGGGCAGCTACGGGATCAACCTCCAGGCCGCCGCCGGCTATGTGTCGTTCAACGCCCCGAACCAGAGCCAGTCGTTCGTCGCCAACGGCACGCACATCGCCGGCTTCAACGCCGTCACCGGGGTCAACGCCAGCATCCAGCTGGGCGCGTCGACGTTCACGGGCTTCGACACCGGCATCAATACGAGCAATTTCTACGGCAGCTTCGTCGAGATGACGGGCGGCTCGATCAACGCCCTGGTCACCGGCATCCGCGCGGACGCCACGGGCGGCCGGAGCAACATCCAGTCCCAGGCGGCGATCGTCGCCCCTACCGGCATTTACTCCACCAACACCGACGGCGGCGACGTCACCACCAGCGGCGCGGGCACGATCAACAGCACGGTTGCGGGAACCGGGACCGGCATCATCGCCACCAGCTCCGGCGGCACGAACAACCTCAATGTCACCGTCGGCGCCGCGATCGGCGGAACGACGCGGTTCGGCACGGGCGTCAACGCCTCGGCGACCGGCGGGACCGGCATCGTCAACGTCACGACGACGGCGGCGATCAACGCAGGCACCGGGATCAGCCTGTCTTCGGGCTCGGGCGCGACCGCCAACGTCCAGGGCGCGATCACCGCATCGACCGGCATCTCCTCCACCGCCCTGGGCGGCGGCGTGACCAACATCACGACCAGCGGGGCCGGAACGCTCAACGCGCTTTCCGCCAATAACGGCACCGGCATCAGTGCGACCACGAGCGGATCGGGCGCTCTCAATGTGACTGTTGGCGCGGCCATCGGCGGCTCCAGCGCCTTCGGCACCGGGGTTCTGCTGACCACCACCAATCCGTCGACCGCGGTGATCAATTTTCTCAACACGGCGGCGATCACGGCCTCGACGGCCAGTTCGTCGAACAGCGGCCTGCAAATTTCGATGTGGAATCCCTCGGGGCGCAGCACGATCGACATCGGAGCCGATATCACGGGCGGCCGCGGCGTTTACACAAGCGGCGGAGTCTACGATTTCAACATTCGGAGCGGCGCGACCATTACCGCGGCGGCGGCGAACGGGCACGGGATCAACTCGAGTAACTCGGGCAGCATTCTCGTCAACGCCGGCGTCATCCGCGCGACGGGCGCCGGCGGCTACGGCGCTTACATCTCGGGGATGGCGTCGATCACCAACAGCGGCACGATCGAGGGCGCCGCGCGTGGCATCTCGCTGGTGAACACGACGACCATCAACAACACCGGCTTCATCACCGGCGGCAGCGGCGGCGGCATCGAGGGGACGGGCGCGACCGTCAACAACACCGGCGGCACGATCAGCGGCAACACGGGGATCAGCGCCAACGGCAACCCCACCAACATCACCAACAGCGCAGGCGGCGTCATCACCGGCGTGGTCGACGGCGTCAACCTGTCGGGCATCGCTTTCGGCACGCTGACCAACAGCGCCGCCATCAGCGCCGACACCGCCGCGGGCGTCTATCTCAGCCGCACCTCGGGCTCGACCTACCAGATCGTCAACACCGGCACGATCACGGGCGGTTCCAACGCCACCCTGGGCTATGGGATCAACCTCGAAGACGGCGCGACGACGATCACCAACAACAGCGGCGGTCAGATCAACGGCCTGAGCGGCCTGGCCAGCGGCCGGGCGATCCGCGTGATTTCGGACGACCAGGCGACGCTGAACCTCAATGCGGGCTCGACCGTCAACGGCGGGATTCTGTCCACCGGCTCGGGCAATCGCACGGTCTCGCTGGGGGGGGCGGTCACCGGCGCCTATGACGCCAGTGGCGGCACGGGCGTCGACAGCTTCACGCTCACCGCAACCGGCTCCATCGGCGGCGCTGTGTCGCTGGGCGACGGAAATGACACCTTCAACTGGAACGGCGGCACGATCGGTTCGACGATCAACGCCGGCGCGGGCGCGACCGACGCCTTGAACAGCGTGCTGGGCATCGGCGGCTCCGGGTCGCTCAACCTGTCCAACCTGACGAATTTCGAGTCCTACAACCACCTCAGCGGCACGCTGACCCTGACCGGCAGCAACAGCGGCGGCTATGGCTGGGCCGGCACGAGCGGCGCGATCGTCAACAACGGCTCGATCAGCGCCACCGCCAACGCCCTTTCGTTCAACAACACCGGAACCGGAGCCAGCGGATCCAGCCTGACAAACGCCGGGAGCCTCGAGGGCCTCGCCGCTGGCTTCGTCATGAGCGGGACCGGCGACTTCAGCGTGACCAACACGGGCTCGATCAACGGTTCGAGCGTTGGCACGGGCCTCGGCGTCTCCCAGACAGCCGGAACCGTCACCATCGCCAACAACTCCGGCGGCACGATCAGCGGCAACGGCTATGCCGTCAACACCACGGGCGGGTCGCTGGCCCTGACCAGCGCGTCGGGCGCGACACTCTCCGGCGGATCGCTCGGCTCTGTCCGGGCCGCCACCAGCGGCACGGCGACCATCGATCTGCAGGCCGGCTCAACCACCACCGGCGACATGCTCCTGTCGGGAACGGGCGAACGCACGGTGACGCTCGCCGGCCTCTTCAGCGGCAATGTCGACGCCAGCGGCAACAGCGGCGCCGTCAACCTGACCCTCAACACCAGCGCCACCGGCTATACCCTGCTGCAGGGCGGTTCGGGGGCGGACAGCCTGACCTTCACCGGCTCGGGCTCGCGGACCTTCAGCGTCGACAACCTGACCAGCTGGAACACCGGCGCCTTCACGGGCGGCTCCTGGACCCTCACCGGCACCGGGAACCAGACCAGCTTTGTTTCCGGCCTGACGATCAACGGCGCGGCCCTGACGATCAGCAACACCCAGCAGTTGCAGGGCGCGACCGGTCTCACGATGACCGGCGGCGGCTCGATCACGACCACGGCGTCGATGAGCAATACGCGGACCATCAACCTGACCGGCGCGGGCGGGCTCGGCGCCGCCTCGGGCATGACCCTCACCCAGTCGGGCGTCATCAGCGGCGCCGGCGCCCTGACGCTCAACGGGCCGGGCACGGTCATCCTGTCGGGGACCAACACCTATACAGGCGGCACCGTCGTCAACTCCGGCATCCTGCGGCTGAACAACACCGCCGCCGCGGGCACGGGCGTGATCCGCATGATCGATCCGCAGATCGATTTCGCCGCGGGCGGGACCTACAGCAACGCCATCTCGCTGGAAGTCGTCGACGGCCAGCAGGCGGCCGATCCGACGATTCTGAACAAGACGGCGGGCGGCTCGATCACCCTGGCAGGCCGTATCTATGAAACCCCCGGCGTCGGCGGGGCGAACCAGTATGTCACCTTCAATGGCGGCGACATCTATCTGACCAACAACGCCAACAGCTGGGGCGGTGTCACTACGGTCAACAACAACACGGTTGTGTTCATTCAGTCGGGCGGCGTGAACGGCCTGTCCGGCGGATCGATCGTCAACAACGGCGTCCTCTACTACCTGAACAACACCGCCGGCACGGTGGCGCAGAACATCTCCGGCTCGGGCGGCATCCAGATCGGATCGACGGCCCCGGTGACCTTCGGGGGCAATGTCACGAGCACCGGCGCGTTCTCCGTCCTGAATGGTGCGGCGGCGGTCGTCGCAGGCGCGCGCAGCGGCTCCACCGGCACCGGCGTCGTTGTCAGCGGCTCCAGCGCCAGTCTGGGCGTCGCCAACGGCGGTTCGATCGTCGGCGGCGGGCAGCTGGGCGTCCACATGAGCGGCGTGGGCTCGACGTTGAACAACCTCGGCTCCATCACCAACAGCGGCACCGCCAATGCCATCGGGGCCGCCGTCTACGCCCAGGCGACCAGCGGTACGATCACGATCAACAACGGCTCGGCCAGCGACACCGGCGCCGGATCGACTATCCGCGGCTACAACGCGGGCATCCGCCACGACCTGTCGACCGGCGGGCTGCTGGTCGTGAACAACTACGGCCTGGTCCTCGGCGACCAGTACAATGGCATCGAGAATTCGACCGGGGCCCTGACCGTCAACAACTTCGCGGGCGGCTTCATCACCACCGGCGGCAACGGGAACGGCATCGTCAGCGGCTCCGCCGGGGCCGTCAGCATCACCAACGCGGGAACGATCGGCCGCAACATCGCCGGAGACGTCACCGTCAGCGGTTACGGCGTCTACGCCAACGGCGTCCTGACCCTGGCCAACCAGACCGGCGGCCAGATCTTCGGTACGACGGGCGGCGTCCAGGTCAATGCGGCCGGCAGCACCATCACCAACGCGGGCGCTATCAGGAGCGGACTGACCGGCGGCTCGGTCATCACCTCGACCGCCGCCAACATGACGCTGACCAACCAGGCCGGCGGCAGCCTGTTCGGCTACTACGGCGTCACCACGATCGGCGGGACGATCGACAACACCGGCCTGATCCGCGGCTTCAACGATGCGATCCTGCTGAACGGCGCCACCGCCCTGACGAACAACGCCGGCGGCCTGATCGTGGGCCAGGGCAACGAGGGCGTCTTCGTCAACGCCACCGGCAGCACCATCAGCAACGCCGGCCTGATCGTGAACGCGCTGAACGGCATCGGCGCCAACTATTCCGTCGCCATCACCAACTCGGGCGTCATCGCCAGCGGCTCGGCGACCGACGCGGCGACCACGGCAGCCCATATCAGCCGTCTCACCGGCACGGCCATCGCGCTGGGGGCCGGCGGCTCGGTCACCAACCAGTCGGGCGGCCAGATCCTCGGCGGGGCCGGGATCGCCTTCAACAACGCCGTCTCGGGCACGCTCACCAACGCCGGGCTGATCGACGGTTCGACGGGCTATGGCGTGACGATGACCGGCGCCGGCACGATCACCAACCAGTCGGGCGGTTCGATCGCCGGCCTGAGCGGCGCGATCCTGCTGAGCGGCGCGGGCGCCAATACGGTCAGCCTGTCGGCCGGCTCCACCAGCGGCGGGATTGTCAGCACGTCCACGGGCGCGCGGACGGTGACCGTCGCCGGCGACCTTACCGGCGACTACAGCGCCGGCTCGGCCACGGGCGTCGACACCCTGACGCTGGCTTCGACCGGCGCGATGGCCGCCGCCTTCCTCGGCGGGGGTGCGGACAGCTTCACCTGGCAGGGCGGTTCGTTCAGCGGCTCCATCGACGGCGGCTCCGGCACGGACGGCGTCATCACCGCCCTGGGCGCCGGCTCCGGCGCGCTCGATCTGGACTACCTGACCAATTTCGAAGCCTTGACCCATCAATCCGGAACCGTGACCCTGACCGGAACGGGCAATTTCTCCGGCGGCGTCTCGCTCACCGGCGGCGCCCTGATCGTCGACGGCACGCTCCAGTCGTTCGCCAGCGTCGCGTCCGGCGCCACGCTGAGCGGCGGCGGGACGGTGACAAGCACGGTCACCGTCGCCAACGGAGGCATCCTGGCGAATACGCAAGGCTCGACCCTGACCACGGGGGCGCTGACCCTGTCGTCCGGTTCGATCATCAACGCGACCTTCAGCGGCGCGGGCGGTTCCGCCCTGTTCGCCGTCGACGGCGCACTGACGCTGGACGGGACGGTCAATGTCGCCAGCACCGGCGCGTTCGGCTTCGGCGTCTACGGCCTGATGACCTACACCGGCGCTCTCACCGACCAGGGCCTCCTGCTCGGCACGACGCCGGCCCTGGTCCAGCGTATGGCGCTCCAGACCTCGGTCGCGGGTCAGGTCAACATCGTCCACGCCCCGAACGAGCTCCTGTTCTGGGACGGCGGCGACGCCGGCCTGCACGATGACGGTTCGGTCGACGGCGGCGCGGGCGTCTGGACGGCTGCGGGTTCGGAATGGACGGACGCCAGCGGCCTGGCCAACGGCGTCATGACGCCCCAGCCGGGCTTCGCCATCTTCCAGGGCGCGGGCGGCGTCGTCACGGTGGACGATGTCGCTGGGGCCGTCGAGGTCACAGGCATCCAGTTCGCATCCGACGGCTACCGGATCGAAGGTGATGCAATCGCCTTGACGGAGGCCGCCACCATTATCCGCGTCGGCGACGGCACGGCGCCCGGCGCCGCATGGACGGCCACCATCGCCTCGGCGCTGACCGGGGCCGGCGGCCTGGTGAAGACCGATCTCGGCACGCTGATCCTCGCGGGCGACAGCGACTACACCGGCGGCAC
>NZ_JAKFEB010000002.1:0-10164 GCF_036677305.1 Brevundimonas sp.
CCCGGTCTCGCTGCGCTCGCCGGAGGATGACGAAAGAAAGAAAAAGGGCCGGAGCGTCGCCGCCCCGGCCCCTCTCTCATCGGATGCCTCGCTACCCTACCAGATACGCACCCGGTCTTCCGGAGCGAGGTAGTATTTCGAGCCCGGCTGGACGCCGAACGCTTCGTACCAGGCGTCGACGTTGCGCACCGGGCCGATGACGCGGAACTCGGCCGGGCTGTGCGGATCGGTGGCGATCTGGTTGCGCAGGGCGTCGTCCCGCATCTTGGACTGCCAGACCTGGGCCCAGCCGTAGAAGAAGCGCTGGTCGCCGGTCGTGCCGTCCAGCTCGGGAGCCGGCTGGCCGTTCAGCGACAGGTGGTAGGCCTCCAGGCCCACCGCATTGCCGGCGGCGTCGCCGATGTTCTCGCCCATGGTCAGACCGCCCTGGACGTGGAAGCCGGGGATCGGTTCGAACTGGTCGTACTGCTCGCCCAGACGCTTGGTCAGGCCGTCGAAATTGGCCCGGTCCTCGGGGGTCCACCAGCTGCGCAGCACGCCGTCGCCGTCGGACTTGGAGCCCTGGTCGTCGAAGCCGTGGCCGATCTCGTGGCCGATGACGCCGCCGATGCCGCCGTAGTTGACGGCCGGGTCCGCGTCCGGATCGAAGAACGGCGGCTGCAGGATGGCGGCCGGGAAGACGATCTCGTTGTTGGTCGAGTTGTAATAGGCGTTCACCGTCTGGGGGGTCATGCCCCATTCGGTCTTGTCGACCGGATCGTTCAGCCGGTTCAGCTGGTAGTTCCACTGGAAGAGGCCGGCGCGCTCGCCGTTGCCGAACAGGTCGTCGGGCCGGATTTCCAGCGCCGAATAGTCACGCCACTTGTTCGGATAGCCGATCTTGACCGTGAACTTGTCCAGCTTCTCCTGGGCGGCGGCGCGGGTGGCGGCGCTCATCCAGCTGTAGTTCTGGATGCGGTTGCCCAGGGCGGTGCGCAGGTTGGCGACCAGGGCCTCCATCTTGGCCTTGGACTCGGCCGGGAAATATTCGGCCACATACTGGCGGCCGACGGCCTCGCCCAGCATGCCCTCGGCGAAGCTGATGCCGCGCTTGTCGCGGGGGCGCTGCATGGGCTGGCCGTTCAGGTCGCGCGAACGGAACTCCCACTGGGCGTCCGAGAAGCGGCGCGACAGGCGCGGCGCGGCGTCGTCGACGGTGTGGAACGACTGCCAGGCCTGGATGACCTCGATCGGGGTCTCGGCGTAGATGGCGGCGATCTTCGGCATGGCCGTGTCCTGACGGACGATCAGGCGCGGAACCTCGCCGACGCCGACGGCGGTGTAATAGTCCTGCCAGGGGAAGCCGGGAGCCTCGGAGGCCAGCTGGGCGATGGTGTATTCGTTGTAGGTCTCGTCGCGGTTGCGGTTCTGGATCGGGGTCCAGTGCGCCTCGGCGATGCGGGTTTCGAAGGCGACGATGGCTTCCGCGGCGGCGGCGGGGTTTTCCCAGCCGATCATCTCCAGCATGCGGGCGACATAGGCCTGGTACAGGACCTTCTTCTCGGCCCAGCGCTGCTCCAGATAGTAGTCGCGGTTGGGCAGGCCCAGGCCCGACTGGCCGGTCGAGACGACGTAGCGGGTCGGCGCCTTCTGGTCGGTGGTGATGCCGGTGCCGAAGATCGAACCGCCGATGCGGCCCTGGGTGTCGCCCATGTAGACGGCGGCCAGCGCATGGGTGTTGGCGGCGCGGATGGCGGCCAGGTAGGGCTGCAGCGGCTGGGCGTCCAGCGCCTCGATGCGGGCCTCGTCCATGTAGGAGCGATAGGCGTCGGCGATCTTCTGTTCGTCCGAACCGGCGGTCAGGTCGGTGCGGGCGGTCAGGCCCTCGATCATGGCCTTGACCCGGTTGTCGGACAGTTCGCGCAGCAGGGCGAACGAGCCGTAGCTGGTGCGGTCCGAGGGGATCTGCATGCGGTCCAGCGCGGCGCCGTTGGCGTAGCGCATGAAGCTGTCGCCCGGGTTCACCGAGGTGTCGCGTCCGGCGAGGTCGAAGCCCCAGGTCCCGTATTTCGGCGCTTCCGTGCCCTGGTAGCCGAGGATCGTCGCGCCTTCCTGCGGCGTCTGGAACAGTTCGAAGACGGTGCAGGCCTCGTCGACGCAGCCGTGTTCATGGTCCTGGGCGGCCGCCACGGAGGCGGGCAGAAGCAAGGCGCCGAGCGCGGCGCCGATCAGCAGTTTTTTCATGGGATTTCCCTCGACTTCGCATCTCTATGGACAGCGTCGGCCGGGACCCTACGCCGCGGTTCCCGGCTGTCGCCTGAATTTTTTGTCATGTGCGACGGAAACCCGGACAGGGCGGCGTTTCAGCCTGTAGGCTGAGCGTCATCTGGGGGTGCGATGACGATTCACGGGGCCGGCGGCGAATACCAGGATCTGGTGGTCTTTCTGGCCGCGGCGGGCGTGATCGTGCCCCTGTTCAATCGCCTGAAGATCAGCCCCGTTCTGGGCTTTCTGGCGGCGGGCGTGCTTCTGGGCCCCCACGGTTTCGGCCGACTGGCGGACACCGTCCCCTGGCTGGCCTGGCTGACCATCTCGGACGCCGAGCAGATCCGCTCCCTGTCCGAACTCGGCGTCGCCTTCCTGATGTTCATGATCGGCCTCGAGCTGTCGTGGGGCCGTCTCAGGGCCATGCGCCGTCTGGTCTTCGGCCTCGGCCTGGTGCAGGTCGCGGCCTGCACCGTCGGCCTGGGGGCCGTCTTCATGCTGATGGGCCAGCCGCTGGTTTCGGCCGCGGTGCTGGGCATGGGTCTGGCCCTGTCCTCGACGGCCGTGGTCATGCCGGTGATGGCCGAGCGCGGCCGCATCTCCACCACGGCGGGCCGGTCGACCTTCGCCATCCTTCTGGCCCAGGACCTGTCGGTCGCTCCGATCCTGATCACCGTCACCTTCCTGGCCGCCATGGTGCAGGACGGCGCCACGCCGGCGGGCGAGTTCGATCCCACGGTGGTCGGCCCCGCCCTGTTCACCCTGATCCCCGCGGCCGTGGGCCTGGCCCTGCTGTTCCTGCTCGGCCGGCTGGTGCTGCGCCCCATGTTCCGCTCGGTGGCCAAGGCCAAGGCGAAAGGGCAGGGGCAGGAGATGTTCGTCGCCGCCAGCCTGCTGGTGGTGGTCGGGTCGGGGCTCGCCGCCCAGGCCGCCGGCCTGTCAATGAGCCTCGGCGCCCTGATCGCCGGCCTGCTGCTGGCGGAGACCGAGTTCCGGCGCGAGGTCGAACTGTCGATCGAACCGTTCAAGGGGCTGCTGCTCGGCGTCTTCTTCGTCGGCGTCGGCATCGGTCTGGATGTGGACGCCGTGGTCGCCGATCCGGGCGTGGTCTTCGGCCTCGCCGCCATGATGACCCTGCTCAAGGCCGGCCTGATCTACGCCGCCGCGCGCGCCTGGAAGCTGGGCAACCGGGTCGCGATCGAGACGGCGCTGGTGCTGGGCCCGGCGGGCGAGTTCGCCTTCGTCATCCTCGGCGCAGGCCTTGTCGAGGGCATCGCCTCGCCCGACTTCACCCGCCAGGTCATGCTGGCGGCGACCATCAGCATCTTCAGCATTCCCTTGATGGCCCTGATCGCGGCCCGGCTGGTCCGTCAGGCCGGGCCCGGCCGGCCCGATCTTCCGGACGAGGCGACCAGCCCCGCAGCCGAGGAGGGCCAGGTGCTGATCGTCGGCTTCGGCCGCGTCGGCCGGCTGGTGGGCGAGATCCTGCTGGCCCACGACCAGCGGTTCCTCGCCGTGGACGCCGACCCTTCCACCGTCGCCAAGGGCCGCGCCGAGGGTTCGAACGTCTTTTACGGGGACGCCGCCCGCGAGGAGATGCTGGGTCTGTGCGGCATCGCCTCGGCGCGGGCCGTGGTCGTGACCATGGACGCGCCGGCCAAGGTGGACGAGGTGGTCAAGGCCGTGCGGGCCGTCCGGCCGGACATCGTCCTGATCGCCCGGGCCCGCGACGACAAGCACGCGGCGCGTCTGTACAGCCTGGGCGTCACCGACGCGGTGCCGGAAACGACCGAGGCCAGTCTTCAGCTGGCCGAGAACACCCTGGTCGATCTGGGCGTGCCCATGGGTCTGGTGCTGGCCTCGATCCATGAGCGCCGCGACAGGTTCCGCAAGGTGTTCCAGGAGGCGATGCCGGACGGCGAGGCGCCGCGCCGCGCCCGCGCCCTGCGATCCACGCTGCGGCGCTGAGACGCAGGCGACGGAAACACCGCATGTACCGCGTTAACCCCCAAGCTAATGGCTCCGTTAATCCCGCTACCCCAATTTGGTCATCGTTGCGTGATGACTGCCCGTCCTCCCCCCTCGAGGCGATTTGCGCGCCGCGCGCGCCCCGAAAAGCCCGTCGCTTCGGCGTTCAGTTTTACCGGCGGATGTCAGCCGCCGCTTCGTGAGTAGTCCTTTCATGCGAGATATCGCCCCGGCTTCCGCCTCCCCTTCCGCCGACGTCGAGGGGGACGCCCCCCGTCTGAACCGCCGCCAGGCCGCCAAGGTCCGGACGCGTCAGAAGGTGCTGGACGCCGCCCGCCAGCTGTTCGGCGAGCGCGGCTACGAGCCCGCCACCATCCGCGACATCGCCAAGGGCGCGGGCATGTCCACCGGCGCCGTCTTCGCCAATTTCCAGGACAAGGCCGAACTGTTCGAGGCCGTCCTGTCCACCGACATGGTCAAGCTGGCCGAAACGCTGAAGGCCGCCGCCGCCGCCGAAACCACGGTCCGGGGCCGGCTGCTGGCCGCCCTGACCGCCGGCTACCACGGCTCGCTCGAGCAGCTGCCGCTGGTCCAGGCCGTCGTCGCCCGCTCGTGGTTCCAGCCGGTGGCCGACGAAATGCGGTCCCGCGAGGCCGTCAAGCCGCTGGTCTCGGTCGTCACCGACGCCCTGCAGGCCGGCGTGGCCGATCGCGAACTGCGTCAGGACGCGGACGTGCGCCTGCTCGGCGAGATGATCTACGACGCCTGGCTGTCGAACTATCGCCGCGCCGCCTACGACAACTGGACGGTCCAGCAGCTGACCGCCCAGATCGGCAAACAGATCGACGTCATCCTGGCCGGCGCGCTCAGCCGCCAGTAGGGCTCCGAACCCGACCGAATGCTTCGAAGGCCGCGACCCCCGTCGCGGCCTTCAGCTTTTCCAGCGTAATGTTGCGGGTTTGACGGGGTTGGCGAACGGGCGCCCCTCCGTCCGGCTCCTGATCCATTCCCGCTTCAGCTGCTGGTACCATTTCGCCTGTCTGTCGGCGTCGTCGATCCAGATCAGGGCCGGGTCGTAGCGCAGCCCCTCGTTCTGCAGGTTCACCATCCCGCCGTCCTGCTTGAGGAAGGCGACCACCCCCATGCGCAGGAACGGCCGGGCGAGGCCGAACACCCAGTGGTCGGACCAGAAGATCTGGGTGATCCGGGTCCTCGTCTCGCTGACGGGCGTCAGGCAGGTCAGGGCCAGAACCTGTTTCGCGCCCACCTGGATATGCTCCCAGCGATAGCCGGGCAGGCGGAAGGTGATCTCGGTCGCCGGCGCCCCGCCCAGGATTTTATAGGCCCGGCTGTTCGACGAAGGCGCATGCCGCACCATGGCGAAGCCCTGCTCGCGCGGTTCGAAGGCCTTGGCCTTCTCATGCATCGAATGTTCGGACCGCCACCACCATTGCTGATGCACGAAGGGGCCATGGGCGGGGTCCATCAGGCCGACGACCGCGTGGTCGATATGGGCCTCGAAATCCATCCATTCGACCAGTTTCGCCTCGCCGCCGACCACGCCGGGGAACTGCGGCGGCTCGTGGTCCGGCTCGGCCGGATTGCGCGGATCCGCGGCGACCCAGACGAAGACCATCCCCTGGCTCTCGCGCACCGGATAGCTGCGGACGCGAATGCGATCCGTCTCATACGCCTGGTCCTCGACCAGCGACGGGATGGCGGCGCAGACCCCGTCCGGGCGGAACCGCCAGCCGTGGTAGCAGCACTCGATCGTCTCGCCCTCGCCCGGCTTCTCGACCAGCCGCCCGGCCGACAGGGGCGCGGCGCGGTGGGGACAGATGTCCCGCATCGCATAGACCTGGCCCGCCCGGGTCCGGCCGATCAGCACCGGCTCGCCCAGCAGTTCGTAGCGCTTCAGCGAGGCGGCGGCGACGTCGCGCGACAGGGCGACGAAATACCAGGCGTCCAGCACGAACCCCTTGCCGAACGCGGTCGGCGGAGCCTTGGCCTCGGGCGAATTGGCGGAAACGGGGGCGCTGTCGGCTGGACTCATGGCGTCAGTCTAGCGGCCCGGATGCGCGAAGTCTTGACCGGCTGCATCCGTTCGCGCCCTCTGCGGCGACTAGGGAACAGGGACGGGCGCATCGCCCGTTCATTCCGGGGATTCGACCATGAAGACCATGACCGCCGCCTCCGCCCTCGCCGGGGCCCTCTGCCTGATCGCCGCGCCCGCGATGGCGCAGGACCACCAGCATCATCAGCCCGCGGCCGCGGCCCAGGGTCACGCCCACGGCCACGCCCACGCCGATTTCGAGTCGGGCCGCTTCCACGTCCGCATCGACGGGCCCGAGCATCCGGCCGGCGACGTCATCCTCATCCCCGGCCTGTCGTCCTCGCCCGAGGTCTGGGACGGGCTGACGGAACAGCTCAAGGGCCGCTACCGGGTCCACCGCATCCACGTCCAGGGCTTCGCCGGCGCCCCCGCCGAGGACAACGCCACGGGCCCCGTTTCCGCGCCTGTGGCCGAGGACCTGGCCCGCTACATCGCCGAACAGGGCCTGAACAAGCCGGCCGTCATCGGCCATTCCATGGGCGGGACCATCGGCATGATGCTGGCCGCCCGCCATCCCGACAGCGTCGGCAAGCTGATGGTCGTCGACATGATTCCGTTCATGGGGCCGATGTTCGGCGGACCGGGCGCCACGGCCGAAAGCGTCGTCCCCATGGCGGACCAGATCTACGCCGCCATGGCCAACGGACCCGAGGAATCCTACCGCCAGCAGGCCGCCGCCTCCGTCACCGGCATGATCAATACGGAATCCCTGCGCGCCGGCCCTCTGGAAGACGCCGCGAACAGCGACCGCGCCGTCTCGGCCTCGGCCTTCCGCGAACTGATCGTCACCGACCTGCGCCCGGAACTGGCCCGCATCACGGCCCCGACCACGGTGCTCTACGTCCGGTTCAACGACCCGCGCATGACCAATGAGATGGTGGACGGCATCTACAGCGCCTCGTTCGCCACCCTGCCCTCGGCGCAGCTGAAGCGGATCGACGACAGCGCCCACTTCATCATGCTGGACCAGCCCGTCGCGTTCGCCGCCGAGGTGAACGCGTTTTTAGAATAGGGTCTCAAAGCGTCATGGTTTCGGCGGAAACGTCCCTCACGGTCCTGTGATCGGTACGGGGGCGTTTCCGTTGTCGTCCTGATCGGTTACGACCGGGTCAGGGTCAGGTGAGGTTTTCATGGCGGGTTCCGGCTTCAGCTTCGGACGCGGCGGCAACGCCGGCGATCCCCGGCCCGCGCGTACGCCCCTGCAACGCCTGATCTACTGGGCCGCCGTCCTGGCGGTCTGGGGCCTGATCTTCCTGGTGGTCTTCTTCGCGGTGTTCGCGCGCGACCTGCCCGACACCTCGACCCTCTACAATGTCGATCGCCAGCCCTCGATCACCTATCTGGACCGCAACGGCGCCCTGATCGCCACGCGGGGCACGCAACAGGCCCCGCCCGCCGACCTCGACGCCCTGCCGGACTATGTCCCGGCCGCCTTCATCGCCATCGAGGACCGCCGCTTCTACCACCACCCCGGTTTCGACCCCGTCGGCATGACCCGCGCCATGGCCGCCAACATGCGCGCCGGCCGCGTCGTCCAGGGCGGCTCGACCCTGACCCAGCAGCTGGCCAAGAACCTGTTCCTGTCCCCGGACCAGAACATGAAGCGCAAGGTCCAGGAGCTGATGCTGGCCGTCTGGCTGGAGATGAAATTCTCCAAGGACGAAATCCTCGCCCTCTATCTGAACCGCGTCTATTTCGGCGCCGGCGCCTATGGCATCGAGGCCGCGTCGCAGCGCTATTTCGACAAGAGCGCCAAACAGCTCAGCGTCGGCGAGGCCGCCCTGCTGGCCGGCCTGCTGAAGGCGCCGTCGCGCTATTCGCCGGTGTCCGAGAGCGAACGGGCCGGCACGCGCGCCACCGTCGTGCTCAACGAAATGGTCGACGCCGGGGTCATCACCCCCGAACAGCGCGCCCAGGCCGCCGCCTCGCCGGTGCGCGTCTCCCGCACCCTGTCCAGCCAGCACGCGCAGTATTTCATCGACTGGCTCGACAAGCAGATTCGCGAACTGGTCGGCGAACCGACCGAGGACATGATCGTCGAGACGACCATGGACCTGACCCTGCAGACCCAGGCCGAGCGGTCCGTGAACCGCATCCTGACGCGCGACCGCTCCAAGGGCGTGCAGCAGGCGGCGCTGGTGGCGCTGGACGGCGACGGCCGGGTCCGCGCCATGATCGGCGGCGCCTCCTACGCCGACAGCCAGTTCAACCGCGCCGTCGACGCGCGGCGTCAGGCCGGTTCGGCCTTCAAACCCTTCGTCTATCTGACCGCGCTGGAAAGCGGCTACACGCCCGAGACGCGGGTCAACGACGCCCCGATCCGCATCGGCAACTGGTCGCCGCGCAACTATTCGGGGACCTTCGCCGGAGAGATGCCGCTGTCGCAGGCCGTGGCCCAGTCGGTGAACACGGTCGCCGCCGGCCTCGCCGACCAGATCGGTCGCGACAACGTCGCCCGCACCGCCCGCCGCCTCGGCATCACCAGCCGCATCGGTCTGGAGCCGGCCATGGCCCTGGGCGCCGTCGAGGTCTCGCCGATCGAGATGGCCCAGGCCTATGACGCCTTCGCCAACGGCGGCAAGCGCGTCCGCGCCTATGGCATCAGCCGCATCCGCACGCCGCAGGGCCGGGTCATCTACCAGCGCTCGGCCCGCGCCGACGGCGGCTCGGTGCAGGCGATTTCCAACCCCTTCCTCTACTACCAGAACCAGATGCTGCGCGGCGTCATGACCGGCGGCACGGGCCGGTCTGCGGCCATCGCCGGCCGCGACGTGGCGGGCAAGACGGGCACGACCTCGGACTACAAGGACGCCTGGTTCGTCGGCTACACCGGCGGCTTCGTCACCGCCGTCTGGGTCGGCAAGGACGACAACACGCCGATGCGGGGCGTCACCGGCGGCTCGTCCCCGGCGGCCATCTGGCGCGGCTTCATGGAGGCGGCCCTGCCGCGCCTGAACGCCCCCGCCATACCCAACGGCCCGGCCATGCCCGAGGGCTGGCAGCCGCCCAGCCCGGTCGAGAATCTGCTGGGCGAGATCGGCGACCTGTTCGGCGACAGCCCGCCTGCGGAGGAGATTCCGCTGGAGGACCAGCCCACGCTGGAACCGCGCCGTCCGGAACCGGGCCCGCCGGTCGTCCGCCCGACCGCGCCCCAACCGCAGCGGGACACGCCGGACCAGCGGCCGGAGCCGGCGCCGCCGCCGGAGAAGAGGGCGGATCCGCTGTTCTTCTGAGGGGTTGGACTGGCCGACCTGTGACGCCCATCTCCTCCCGTCATTCCGGGGCCGCGCAGCGGAACCCGGAACCCAGGTGACCGGGCTCCGCCTTTGACGCGCGGCAAGGCCAGCGTCCAGACCCCTGGGTTCCGGGTTCTGATCCCGGCTGCGCCGGTCTCAGCCCCGGAATGACGGACGGGGGAAAACGGGCGCCGACTGCGGAAAGCCGACTGAACCTACCGCCCCACCGCGTGCAGCGCCGGGCCATTCTCCCGCAGCCATTTCCGGAACGGCCGGTGGTCGCCCACCAGCCTCTGCACCACGGACCAATAGGCCGGGCTGTGGTCCGCGTGGACCAGATGCGCCACCTCGTGGGCGGCCAGATAGTCGGCGACCGCGGGCGGGGCCATGATCACGCGCCAGCTGTAACGGATCGACCGGTTGTGCGGACTGCACGAGCCCCAGCGCGACTTCGTGTCGGCGATCGACACCTTCACCGGGCGCTGGCCGAGGGTCCGCAGATGGTGGTCGGTGCGCTCGACCAGCACCTGTCGCGCCAGTCGTTTGAACAGATTCTCGACCCGCCGGGCGAAGGCCTCGCCCTCGCCGCCGGACTGGATGACC
>NZ_JAKFEB010000003.1:0-9886 GCF_036677305.1 Brevundimonas sp.
CAGCATCCGGCTGAGCAGTTCGGACCGGAAGCCGGCCATGATGCTCATCACCACGATCAGGGCCATGACCGCCAGGGAGATGGCGACATAGGAGATGATGGCGATCAGGGCGATGCCGCCCTCCTTCCGCCGGGCGCGCAGATAGCGCAGCGCCAGCTCGATCTCCCAGGCCGAGAACGGCCCGGCCGGCTTCGTCGGCTTCACCCCCGCGACGTCCGTCATCCGCGCACCCTGGCCAGGGCCTCGTCCAGCGGCACGGACAGCTTCTCGCCCGTGGCGCGGCGCTTCAGCTCGACGACGCCGTCGGCCAGCCCCTTGGGTCCGATGGTCAGCTGCCAGGGGATGCCGATCAGGTCTGCGGTGGCGAATTTTCCGCCCGGGCGCTCGTCGGTGTCGTCGTAAAGGACGTCCTTGCCGAGGGCCTCCAGCTTGGCGACGGCCTCCTCGCAGGCGGCGCAGACGGCCTCGTCATTGGCGCGCAGGTTGATGACCACGACGTCGAAGGGCGCGACGGAGTCAGGCCAGATGATGCCGCTGTCGTCGTGGCTGGCCTCGATGATGGCGCCCAGCAGGCGCGAGACGCCGACGCCGTAGCTGCCCATGTGGACCTCCGCATCCTTGCCGTCGGGACCGGCGACCTTCGCCTTCATCGGCGCCGAATATTTGGTGCCGAAGTAGAAGATGTGGCCGACCTCGATGCCGCGGGCGGTCAGGCGGTCGGCCTCGGCGGTCTGTGTCTCGAACTGGCCGGCGTCGTGCATTTCCTCGGTCGCCGCATACATCGAGACGCGCTCGTCGACGATGGCCTGCAGGTCGTCCCAGTCGACGTCCCGGCCGGGCGCGGGCATTTCGACCAGCTTCCGGTCGCAGAACACCTGGCTTTCGCCCGTGTCCGCCAGGACGATGAACTCGTGGCTCAGGTCGCCGCCGATGGGGCCGGTGTCGGCGCGCATCGGCACGGCCTTCA
Organism: Brevundimonas sp.; assembly: GCF_036677305.1. GTDB lineage: Bacteria > Pseudomonadota > Alphaproteobacteria > Caulobacterales > Caulobacteraceae > Brevundimonas. The sequence continues at coordinate 968 of NZ_JAKFEB010000003.1, forward strand.
GGCCCATGCGGGCGAAGGTGTTCAGATAGGCCACGAACATCCGGTTGTAGGCCTTGCGGGCCGAGGCCTCGTCGATGTCGAACGAATAGGCGTCCTTCATCAGGAACTCGCGGCCGCGCATGACGCCGAAGCGCGGACGGCGCTCGTCGCGGAATTTCCACTGGATGTGGAAGAGGTTCAGCGGCAGGGATTTGTAGCTCTTCACGAAGCCGCGGAAGATGTCGGTGATCATCTCCTCGTTCGTGGGCCCGTACAGCAGCTCGCGCTCGTGGCGGTCGGTGATGCGCAGCATCTCGGGGCCGTAGGCGTCGTAGCGGCCGGACTCGCGCCACAGGTCGGCGAGCTGGAGCGTGGGCATCAACAGTTCGACAGCCCCTGCCCGCTCCTGCTCCTCGCGCACGATCTGCTCGATCCGGTTCAGCACCCGCAGGCCCAGCGGCAGCCAGGCGTAGATGCCGGCGGCCTCCTGTTTGATCATCCCGGCGCGCAGCATCAGCTGGTGCGAGACGATCTGGGCGTCCGAGGGCGCTTCTTTCAGCGTCGGGAGGAAATAGCGCGACAGGCGCATGAGTCGGTATCCGGCAAGCAGGGCGTGGAACAGTGCTTTAGCCGGGACGGAGGGGCGAAAGCTAGGCGATCAGCGGCGCGCGGCGTCTTTGTTGCAACATTCGCCCGAGCAGGGCGCGCGCTGGCGGATCGAACCAGCGCCCCGCGACGAACGCCGCGACGAGGCAGCCGGCTCCGGCGACGATTTCGATATGAGGCACGTCGCCGAACTGCATCCTGGCGACCATGAGGAACGGCCCGTGCAGGATGTAGAGCGGATACGACAGGGCGGCGACGAAGGCTGCTGCGGTTTGCAGTCGGGGCGACAGGCGCGCGGTCACGGCGGCGACCACGATGAACGGCAGGACGAACAGGACCGCCACGGCGTCAACCAGGCCGTTCCAGCGGCCGAGGTCCGGCGCCACGACCATGGCGATGAAGGCCGCGACGATCAGGGCGACAGGCCAGCGCAAGGTCAGTCGTCCGGCGGTCCACATCCGGTGCAGCAACAAGCCGAGCGGGAAACCGAACGCGATTCTGGCCACACCGCCCGCAAGAGACCAGCCGCGCTGGCCGATCGAGCCCGTTTCAGCCATCAGGAAGGCGACCAGCACCGCCGCCGCGCCCAGGCCGACAACGACCTTGAGCGCCCGGTCGCTGAGCCGGCTCGCAGCGAAGGCGTAGACGATGTTGGCCGCCATCTCGAAGAGCAGCGACCATCCGGGCGGGTTGAGCGGGAAGACCTGCGAGTCCGCGGCCAGCGGCGTCGGAATCATCATCGCCGCCGCGGCGAAAAGCACCCCGAGACCGATGACGCCCCCGGCGTCGTCGATGGCTCCGGTGTAAACGGCGGCGCCGATGCACGTACCCAGCAGGTACAGCGGCCACAGACGGACGATCCGCGCCCTGATGAAGGCGCCCGGGCTCCAGCCGGCCCTGAGCCGTCCCTCGTAGGCGTGGGCCACCACGAAGCCGGACATGATGAAGAACAGATCGACCGCGATGTAACCGTGGAAAACCAGATGGCGCAGCGACGAAATGTGCAGGATCAGCACCACCAGCGCCGCCACGCCGCGCAGACCGTCCAGCGCCATGAAGCGGCCGTCGGCCGAAATCGGCGAGTGCAGGTCGGACGCGGCGGTCATCCCGTCAACCTGACCCGCCTGTATTAAGGCGTGGTTTCCAGCTTGCGCGCTTCAGGGATGCGGCAGGCCGATGCCGTATCTGGCGGCCAGATAGGGGATGATGGCCTCGTCCTGCAGGAAGCGTTTGCCGGTCGTTTCGCTGGTCTGCGCCCCGGGCCAGTCGAAGGTCTCGTCGAGGATCAGGATCGGGCAGCTCTGATGGTCCTCGCCGACCTGCTCGATCACGGCGGGGCGAGGGCGCGGGAAGTCGAGCCGGGTGATGTCGAGCCGGGTCTTCAGGTCCGGATAGAAGGCCAGCACCCCTTCCACGACCGAGCCGGCCGGGCAGAACCACGGGCCGCCCTCGTCGTCGGTCCAGTGCGGATTGATGAGGAACAGACGGTCGGTCATCGGGCGGGTCCTAGGCGGGTGGAGCGAGGTCCGGCAGCGGCATCCAGCCGATGAAGACCAGGAACATGACCAGAGCCCAGACAAGGGCCGCCACCCAGGTGGTGGTGATGAATTTGCGCTTGAGGTCGGGTTTCTCGGGCGCGCCCCACTGGGCCCCGTCGGTCGGGCGCTCGTGCCGTTCCTTCGAGGTGCCCAGCGGCAGGACGGCGAACAGCACCGTCCACCAGCAGACGAGGTAGATGGCGAACATGGTGATCGGGCCGATGGGCATCAGTGCGCTCCGTCTCTGGGCGTTTCCATCAGCTCGACCAGCACCCCGCCCATGTCCTTGGGGTGGACGAAGATGATCGGCGTGCCGTGGGCGCCGATGCGCGGCTCGCCCGTGCCCAGGATGGTCGCGCCCTTCGCCCTGAGGGCGTCGCGGGCGGCGAGGATGTCCTCGACCTCGAAACAGACGTGGTGCTGGCCGCCCTTCGGATTTTTGGCGAGGAAGCCGTGGATCGGGCTGTCGTCGCCCAGCGGCTCGATCAGCTCGATCTGACTGTTGGGCAGGTCCACGAAACAGACGCGCACGCCCTGGGCCGGCAGGTCGAAGGGCGCATGCGCCTTCGTCGCGCCCAGCATGTCGCGGTACAGGGCGACGCTGGCCTCGATGGAGGGGGTGGCGACGCCGACGTGGTTCAGTCTTCCGATCATCCCGCTGCCTTAGACCGTGTCGGCGCGCGCGAGAAGGCGGGCCGTTCGTCGCGCCGGCACGGATTGACGCATTCCCCGTTTCCCTGTCCGCTGCAGACGACAGGCCGACGCCCGCATCGGGCGTCGGCCTTCCGGTATCGGAGGCTTCCCGAATGATTTTCCTGTGGCTGGCTCTCGCCGCGTTCCAGCAGACCCCGCTGGTCGAGGTGACGCGCGAGGAGCGCATCGAACTGACGGCCGAGCAGCAACGGGTCTTCGAGGCGGTATCCCGGTTCGGCTCCCAGGTCGGGCGCTGCCGTCGTCACATGCCGGCGGACCAGGTCGCCGCCTTCGAGGCCGCCGCGGCTCCCGGACCTTCCGCGGGCCAGCCCGGCGACCAGTCGATTCTCGATCAGATCTTCGCCATGTCCTACCAACAGGGCGCTCAAAGCGCCGATGCCCGGACCATTCGTCGGGACCGCTGCGACGTGATGCTGGAGGACGCCGGGGCGATCCTGCTCGACGCGGAGGCGTTTGTTCCCGCCGTCGAAGCGGCCATGCCGCCGTCGTCCGCGCGACCTTGGGCGGAGTTCGTGCCGGCCGGAGCCCGTGCGCCGGACCGGGCGCCGCGCGCCATCGAGCCCCTCAGGCAGCCGGCCGCGCCCGAACGGGCGATGAGGCCGAACGCCGTTTCGAGGGCTCCCTCCTGGGCCGAAACTCCCCGCCTGGCCATGCCGGCAGCCGCGCGCAACATGCTCAGCGAGGGCGCGGCCCATATCGAATGCATCGTCACCGTCGAGGGCCGGGCGAGAGCCTGCCAGCTGCTGCGCGAATCCGCCGAGGGCCTGGGCCTCGGCGAGGCGGCGCTGGCGGCCCAGGACACCTATCGCTTCCATCCCAGGACGATCGACGGGCAGGCCGTCGAGGCCCGCGCCGCCTTCACGATCCGGTTCCGGAACGAGGAACGGGTCATCCGGGCCCAGTAGGGAACGCGGGGCGTCGCCGGCCGAAACAGAAGCCGCGACGCCCTCGAGCGCCTCACTGCTGCAGCGGGAACGGGTCCGACGCCGTCGGCCGGGTCGGGACCGGCATGCGCGGCAGGGGCTCGTCGCTGTTGGCGGCGTTCAGCAGGAAGGCGGCCATGATGATGGCGGCCTGCCGCAGATCGTCGGCCCGCATGTGGTCGTAGGTGTCGATCGAGGTGTGGTGCAGCCGCGAACCGTAGTCCAGCGGGTCCTGGATGAACTGGAAGCCCGGAACGCCGACCGTCTGCATATAGACGTGATCGGTCGCGCCCGAGGTCCGCATCGACACCGTCGTGGCGCCCATGGCGTTGAAAGGCTCCAGCCATTCCTGGAAGATCGGGGCGGCGGCGACATTGCCCTCGGCGTTGATGCCGCGGATCTTGCCCGAGCCGTTGTCCAGGTTGAAGTAGGCGACCAGATCGCCGTGCCCGGCGCGCGGCTGGATCGGCCAGCGCTGACGCCAGGTCCGGCCGTTCGGCAGGGCGTCCAGCTGGGCGTCGCCCAGGGCGGCGCGGGTGGCCAGGTATTTGTCGACATAGGCCAGCGAGCCCCACAGCCCCTGCTCTTCCCCGCTCCACAGGGCGAAGCGGATGGTGCGCTTGGGACGCACGCCCAGGGCCTTGAGGATGCGCGCGGCCTCCATGACCACGGCGCTGCCGGCGGCGTTGTCGACGGCGCCGTCCGCCGCCACCCAGCTGTCCAGGTGGGCGCCGGCCATGACGTATTCGCCCGTACGTCCCGTGCCAGGAATGTCGGCCAGGATGTTGTTGGCGTTGGTGTCTTCCTCGTGGAAGCGGACCTCGCTCATCAGTTCGAGCGTGGGTTTGGCGTCCTCGGTCAGGGCCAGGCGGGCGAGGCGGCGGTAGTCCTCGGCGGCCAGTTCCATGCCGGGCGTCTTGCGCTGGTCGTCCATGCGATAGCCCGAGCCGTTGCCGTGCAGCAGACCGCCGTCGCGCGACGACATCCTCACCCAGGCGAGCGCGCCCTCCTCCTGCAGGAAGGCGTCCATCTGGCGGGCGAAGTCCGGGCCGCGCAGGCTTTCCGTCGACGGGGCCGAAACATTGGGCGTGTTGTAGGTGTTGGCGTTGCGCAGATCCTCTTCCGTCAGGCGGCGGAAGGCCGGATCGGTCGGTTCTGAGCCGGCGGTCGGACGCGAGACGAGAACGATCTTGCCCGCCAGCTTGCCGCGCCATTTGGCGAAGTCGCCGGCGCTCATCATCGGGGCCACGACGACCTCGCCGCTGATCACGCCGGGCGTGGACGGGGTCCAGGCGATGGGGATGGCGCGCAGGTCCAGCGGACGCGGCGCCGTCATGCGGGCGCTCGAGCGGACGACGGACCAGCCGCGACCGAAGTCGAACGGATCGGCGCGGACATTGGACAGGCCCCAGTCGCGGAACTGCTGCGCCGTCCACTGCTCGGCCTGACGCATCTGGGGCGAGTTGGTCATCCGGCCGCCGATCCGGTCGGTCAGATACGCGGCGGTCTGCATGACCTGGCTGTGGTTCAGCCCCTGGTCGATGATGCCGTTGACGGCGACGCGGTCGACATCCTGCGCCGCGGCGGGCGCAGCGAGCGGAACGACCGTCAAGGCGATGGCCGTGGCGGACAGAAGAGCGGCTAGACGCATGGAATTCCCCCTGAATCACTGAGCTGCGGGGATAAGACTCCAGGCGCAGCGGCAATGCAAAGGTTCAACGGGCGGGACGCGCCAGTCCGTCGCCCGATCGTGAGCCAAAGAAAAAGGGCCGGCGATCGCTCGCCGGCCCCTTCATCGGTTCGTTCTGACGGTGGCTTACTGGCCGCCCATCATCGAGGCGACTTCCGAAGCGAAGTCCGGACCCTCGACCTTCTCGACGCCTTCGCCGAGGGCGAGGCGGACGAAGCCGGCCAGGTGCAGGCCGGGCGCGCCCAGTTCCTTGCCCGTGTCGGCGACCAGCTGTTCGATGGTCACGTCGGGGTTCATGACGAACGGCTGCTTGATCAGCACCACGTCCTTCTGGAATTTGTTGATCTGGCCTTCCACGATCTTGGCGATCATGGCTTCCGGCTTGCCTTCTTCCTTGGCCTTTTCGGTCAGGACCTGACGTTCCTTCTCGATGGCGGCCGGGTCCAGATCGTCCGTATTCAGCGACAGCGGAGCGGTCGCGGCCACGTGCATGGCGATCTTGCGGCCCAGTTCGCGCAGGGCGGTCTTGTCGCCGCCGCCGTGCAGGGCGACCAGCACGCCGATGCGGCCGACGCCCGGCGAAACGGCGTTGTGGACGTAGGAGGCGACGACGCCCTCGTCGACCGACAGGCGGGCGGCGCGGCGCAGCTGCATGTTCTCGCCGATGGTGGCGATCATGCTGGTCACTTCGTCCTGGACCGTCTTGCCGGCTTCCAGCTCGGCGCCGTGCAGCGCCTCGACCGAGGCGTGCTCGAGGCCCAGCTGGGCGAATTTCTTGGCGGCGTTCTGGAACAGCTCGTTGCGCGAGACGAAGTCGGTCTCGGCGTTGAACTCGATGGCGGCGCCGACTTCACCGGCTCCGACTTCCTTCGAGGCCACGGCGACCAGGCCTTCGGCGGCGACGCGGTCGGCCTTCTTGGCGGCCTTGGACAGGCCCTTGGCGCGCAGCCAGTCGATCGCGGCGTTGATGTCGCCGTCGGTTTCCTGGAGCGCCTTCTTGCAGTCCATCATGCCGACGCCGGACTTGGCGCGCAGTTCCATCACGAGGGCGGCTGTGATCTCGGCCATGTTCTTACTCCTCAGGTCTCTTCGTATGCGGGAACGGCCGGGGATTAGCCCGGCCATGTGTCAGTTCATCGTCTGCGGCGCAGACACACGGATGAAGGCCAATCAGATCCGTCATTCCGGGGCGCTCGAAGAGCGAACCCGGAACCCAGGAGGGCGGCGGCGGTCCTGGGTTCCGGGTTCCGCTGCGCGGCCCCGGAATGACGGGGATTGATCGAACCTAGACCGCGGCTTCCTCGGTTTCGACGGCGTCGTTGGCTTCCGAGGTCGCGGCCTGGGCGGCTTCGTCGGCGACGGCCGGTTCAGCAGCCGGTTCGGCGGCGGCGATCATTTCCTCGGCGACGGCTTCAGCCTCGGCCGGAGCGACCGGGGATTCAGCGGCCTTGGCGGCCTTCGGCGCCTTGGCTTCGCGCAGCATGGGCTCATCCGGGTTGACGGCGGCGCCCAGGTCGACGCCGGCCGAAGCCTGACCAGCGGCCAGACCGTCCAGGACGGCGTCGGCGATCAGGTCGCAGTAGGTCTGGATGGCGCGGGCGGCGTCGTCGTTGCCGGGGATCGGATAGGTGATGCCGTCCGGGTCCGAGTTGGTGTCCAGGATGGCGATGATCGGGATGTTCAGCTTGCGGGCTTCAAGGATGGCGATGGCCTCCTTGTTGGTGTCGATCACGAACATGATGTCCGGGATGGAGCCCATGTCCTTGATGCCGCCCAGCGACAGCTCGAGCTTGTCCTTCTCGCGCTGCAGGTTCAGCAGCTCTTTCTTGACGCGGCCCTCGCCGCCGCCTTCCAGCAGGCCTTCCAGCTCGCGCAGGCGGGCGATCGAGCCCGACACGGTGCGCCAGTTGGTCAGGGTGCCGCCGAGCCAGCGGTTGTTCATATAGTACTGGGCGCAGCGCTTGGCGGCTTCGGCGACCGGATCGGCGGCCTGACGCTTGGTGCCGACGAACAGGACGCGGCCGCCCTTGGCGGCGACGTCGCGCACGGCGACCAGCGCCTGGTGCAGCAGCGGGATCGACTGCGACAGGTCGATGATGTGGATGTTCGAGCGCGAGCCGAAGATGTAGCGCTCCATCTTCGGGTTCCACCGGTGCGTCTGGTGGCCGAAGTGGGCGCCGGCTTCGAGCAGCGAACGCATGGAGAATTCAGGCAGAGCCATGAGGGGTAGTCCTTTATCCGATTGATCCGCCGCAGGCGCTGTAAAGACCTAGGTCCTCGGAACGGAGCGACCAGGATTTCTCCCTGACCGCGCCACGCCTGCGTGTGAAGTGGGCGGGCATGTAGTCGGGATGGGCGCAAAAGGCAAGCGCCGTGGTCAGATCAGGGCCAGGCCCAGCCCTGCGAGACCGGCGAGCAACAGGACGACGGGCGGCGCATACCGGCTCTTGACGACGTACAGGGCCGCGAGGGCCGTGCAGGCGATGACTACGGACGCCGCCGGATGGGGCGAACCGGCCAGTCCGATCGCCAGACTGATCGCCGTCGCCGCGATCAGGCCGACCACGGCCGCCGCCACGCCGTCGAGAGCGCTGCGGATGCGCGGGTCCGACACCACGGCTTCCAGCCGATCGTAGAAGATCATGGAAAAGGCGAAGGCCGGCAGAAAGACTCCCGCCGTTATGGCCAGGGCGCCCGCGAACCCGCCCACGGCGTAGCCGGCGAAGGTCGCGAAGATGATCAAGGGCGCGGGCAGGACGTTGGACAGGGCAACCCCGTCAAGGAAGGTCCCGTCGCCCAGCCAGCCGCGGCCGACCACGTCCTGACGCAGGAAGGGGATGGCCGTATAGGCCCCGCCGAACGTGAGCAGGCCGGCCTTGAGCCCGGAGACGAACAGCAGCGGCCACGCCCCCTCGCCTGCTGGCGGCCCGCCGACGGGCGCCGCCATCCCAGCCCCGCCCTGCGCGAGGCTCCAGAACAAGAGCGCCACGACGCCGACGACGAGAAGCACCGCCGCCGCCCCGCGCCGCCCGCCCTGGGCCAGCGCATGGATCACGGCTCCGACCGGCAGGATGATCCAGAACGGCGCGCCCAGAAGGGTCGCCGAGCCTGCCGCGAGGCCAATGGCCCAGAGTCCCCGGTCCGTCAGCACATGCTCGCCGATCCGATGCACGGCGCGCGCGATCAGGGCCACAACGGCGGCCTGGGCGCCGATCAGGGCGGCCCCGGCCAGCCCGCGATCGACGTCGAAGCGGAAATAGGCCCAGGCGGCCAGCAGCATCAGTGCGAACCCGGGCAGCATGAAGCCCAGTCCCGCCAGCAATCCCCCGATCCGGCCTTTCGCGTGGATGCCCAGATGCACGCAGAGCTCATGCGCTTCCGGTCCGGGCAGCACCTGCATGACCGCCAGCAGCCGGTTGAACCGGGCGCTGGAGATCCACCGCTCCTCCTCGACCAGTTCACGCCGGAC
>NZ_JAKFEB010000004.1:0-2167 GCF_036677305.1 Brevundimonas sp.
GCTGGTGGAAATGTTCCCGACCAACATCCGCTACACCTCCATGTCCCTGCCCTATCACATCGGCAACGGCTGGTTCGGCGGCTTCCTGCCGACCACGGCCTTCGCCATGGTCGCGGCCACGGGTAATATCTACTACGGCCTCTGGTATCCGGTGGTGGTGGCGCTGGTCACGGTGGTGGTCGGCTTCCTGTTCATCAAGGACCGGAAGGACGTCGACCTGCATGAGTGAGGTCTCCCTCATGCCGCCCGCGGCGATGCATCTGCTGCTGCCGCTGTTCCTGCATTTCGGACTGGTCGTCTGCCTCTACGCCGGCCTGACCTGGGCGCGGCTGGTGGTCGTGCGGCGCGGCGAGGCGGCGACGAACGACTTCGCCCGTGCGGACGGCGACCCGCCCCTGTCCGCCCGCCTCCAGCGCAACCTGGCCAACCAGTTCGAGGCGCCGGTCTTCGCCTGGATCGCGGCCATCCTGCTGATCCTGACGGCCGATGTTACCGTGTGGGACGTCGCCGCCGCCTGGGTCTTCCTGGTCGGTCGCCTGCTGCACACCGCCGTCCAGTGCGGCGGCGACGATGGCGCCTTGCGCGGCCGGGTGTTCACGATCAATTTTCTGGGCATCCTCTGGCTGATGGCCCACGCCTTCCTGTCCGTCAGCGGCGTCCTCTGAGAGCACGAACAAGCGCATGTCCGACCCCGAGGTCTATCCCGTCCCGTCCGAGTGGTCGCAGCGCGCACGCATGAACCACGCGTCCTGGGAAGCGGCCCGCACAGCGGCGCGCGAGACGCCGGAGGCCTTCTGGAGCGAACAGGCGCGCCGGCTGGACTGGATGGCGCCGCCGACCCTCATCAAGGATGTGTCGTTCGACAGGGCCGACTTCCGCATCCGCTGGTTCGAGGACGGGGTTCTCAACGTCGCCTGGAATTGTCTCGACCGGCATCTGGCCGAACGCGGCGATCAGACGGCCATCATCTGGGAGGGCGACGAACCGGCGCAGTCCGGCAAGCTCAGCTACCGCGAACTGCACGCCGAAGTCTGCCGCATGGCCAATGTGCTGAAGGGCCTGGGGGTCGTTAAGGGCGACCGCGTCACCCTCTATATGCCGATGATCCCTGCGGCGGCGGTTGCGATGCTGGCCTGCGCCCGCCTCGGCGCGGTCCATTCGGTGGTCTTCGGCGGGTTTTCCCCCGACAGCCTGGCGGGCCGGATCGAGGACTGCGGATCGAAGGTTGTCATCACCGCCGACGAAGGCCTGCGGGGCGGGAAGCGGGTGCCGCTGAAGGCCAATGTCGACGCCGCGCTTCAGAAGCCGGGAGCGGGCATCGTCGAGAAGGTGCTGATCGTTTCCCACACCAACGCCGCCATTCCGATCGTGGCCGGCCGCGACGTGCGCTACGGCGAGGCCAAGCACGGCGTCTCCGACGACTGCCCCTGCGAGCCGATGAATGCGGAGGACCCGCTGTTCATCCTCTACACCTCGGGCTCGACCGGTAAGCCCAAGGGCGTGCTGCACACCACCGGCGGCTATCTGTTCTGGGCGGCGTGGACCCACGAGCTGGTGTTCGACTACCGCCCCGGCGAGGTCTTCTGGTGCACCGCCGACGTGGGCTGGGTCACCGGCCACAGCTATTGCGTCTACGGCCCGCTGGCCAACGCCGCGACGACGCTGATGTTCGAGGGCGTGCCCAACTATCCGGATCACCGCCGCTTCTGGCAGGTGGTCGACAAGCACCAGGTCGAGATCTTCTACACCGCCCCCACCGCGCTGCGGGCCCTGATGCGCGAGGGCGACGGGCCGGTGAAGGCGACGTCGCGGAAATCCCTGCGCCTGCTCGGCAGCGTCGGAGAGCCCATCAACCCCGAAGCCTGGCGCTGGTATCACGAGGTCGTCGGCGAAGGCCGCTGCCCGATCGTGGACACCTGGTGGCAGACCGAGACCGGCGGCATTCTCGTCTCCCCCCTGCCCGGCGCCACGGACCTGAAGCCCGGATCGGCGACGAAGCCGCTGCCCGGCGTCGAGCTGCAACTGGTCGACGCCGACGGCGTGGTGCTGGAGGGCGCGACCTCGGGCAATCTGTGCATCACCGACAGCTGGCCGGGCCAGATGCGCACCGTCTGGGGCGACCACCAACGGTTCTTCGACACCTATTTCAGCGCCTATCCCGGCAAGT
>NZ_JAKFEB010000005.1:0-4162 GCF_036677305.1 Brevundimonas sp.
CGGTCGATGTCGCGCACGAAGTTGGACAGGGCCGTCCGCGTCCGCGCCTGAAGCTCGTCCGAGGTGATCAGGTCGCGCACGGCGCTCATGGCAGAGACGCCGGACAGGCGGGCGATCTGGAGCACCTTCTGCACGCTGGTGTCGCCGATGCCGCGCTTGGGCACGTTGACGATCCGCTCGAAGGCCAGGTCGTCGTCCTCGGACAGGATCAGCCGCAGATAGGCGTGGGCGTCGCGGATCTCGGCCCGTTCGAAGAAGCGCGGGCCGCCGATGACGGTGTAGGGGACGGCCAGCAGGACGAACCGCTCCTCGAAGGCCCGCATCTGGAACGAGGCGCGGACCAGCACGGCCATGTCCTTGTAGGCGACGCCGGACCGGCGGGCGGTCTCGATCTCGTCGGCGATCAGCCGGGCCTCGGCCTCGCCGTCCCAGACGCCGCGCACCCGGACCTTGTCGCCGCTCAGATCCTCGGTCCAGAGCGTCTTGCCCAGACGGTCGCGGTTGGAGGCGATCAGGCCGGATGCAGCGCCAAGAATATGCTGCGTGGACCGATAGTTACGCTCCAGTCTTACGACCTTGGCTCCGGGAAAGTCGCGTTCGAAGCGCAGGATGTTGTCCACCTCGGCGCCCCGCCAGCCGTAGATGGACTGGTCGTCGTCGCCGACGCAGCAGACATTGCCCGTCGAAGACGTCAGCAATCGCAGCCACAGGTACTGGGCGACGTTGGTGTCCTGGTATTCGTCGACCAGGATGTAGCGGAAGCGGCGACGATATTCTTCCGCGATATCCGCATGCTGCGACAGGATCGTGAGGTTGTGCAGCAGCAGGTCGCCGAAGTCGCAGGCGTTCAGGCTGACCAGCCGCGCCTGATAGGCGGCGTAGAGGCTGTGCCCCTTGCCGTTGGCGAAATCCTCGGACGGCGGCAGCTTGTCGGGCGTCCAGCCGCGGTTCTTCCAGTGGTCGATCAGGCCGCTCAGCGAACGCGGCGTCCAGCGTTTGGTGTCGAGGTTGGCGGCTTCGAGAAGCTGTTTGCAGACCCGCTCCTGATCGTCCGTGTCGAGGATGGTGAAGGTCGATTTCAGCCCGACCAGTTCGGCGTGGCGGCGCAGGATCTGGGCGGCAACGCTGTGGAAGGTGCCCAGCCAGCGAAGGCCCTCGGCCGAGGGGCCGATCAGATGGGTGATCCGCTCGCGCATCTCGCGCGCGGCCTTGTTGGTGAAGGTGACCGCCAGAAGCTCCCACGGCCGGGCGCGGCCCGTGGCCAGGATGTGGGCCAGCCGGGTGGTCAGCACCCGCGTCTTGCCCGTGCCGGCGCCGGCCAGGACCAGAACGGGGCCGTCCACGGTCTCGACCGCCTCGCGCTGTTCGGGGTTCAGGCCGGCCAGATAGTCGGCGGGGACGTGCTCCACGCCTCCGGGGCCGCGCGAGCGGGCGAGGTCGGAGATACGCGGGGCGGGGACTTCAGGCAGACTCATCGGCGGAACATAAGGGGCACGAAGCCATCTGTCAGCGGTCGCGTGCGCGGGTCATCGCGGAACCGTGAAGCGTGACCGTCGTTCCGGCAGCATCCACAATCAGGGAAGGGGTCATTCCATGGCCGATAACATCAACAACACCGGCAGCGGCGGCGGCAACGCGGGCCTCGCCTTCATCGTCGGCGGCATCGTCGTGGTGCTGGCGATCGTGGCCTATTTCGTCTTCGCCCGCGGCGGCGCGCCCGAGACCAAGGAGGTCAACGTCGACGTCAACCTGCCCGAAGTCTCGGCCCCGGCCGTCCCGAGCCCGAACTGAGCCATGACAGACCCCAACATTCCGCCGCCCGTCGAGCCGACGCCCCGCACCGAGGTGCATCACACCACCATCAACAACCCGCCCGCCCGCAGCGGCGGGGGCGGCTGGATCGGCCTGCTGGTCGGCGGCCTGGTCGTCGTGGTGATCATCATCGCCTTCGTGGTCTTCTCGAACGGGGGCATGAACCCGGCCAAGGACACCAATGTCGACATCGACGTCGACCTGCCGCGCCCGACCCTGCCGGACGCGCCGAAGATGCCGGACCTCCCGGATGTCCCGCCCGTTGAACCGCCGACCGTTCCGACGCCGTCGCCGGAACCCCAGGCCTGATTTTCAGCGCAGCCGATAGCTGATGGTGGTCACGACCCGGACCTTCTTGTCCGGGGACTGGCTCTCGTCGCCGATCTCGTCGCGGGCGAGGATTTCGAACGAGCCCTGCGTCGCCTGACGGATGGGGCCGAGCGGCGCGCCTGAATCCTGGGCGAACCGTTCGGCGCCGGTCCGCGCGGCGGCGGTGGCCTCGGCGATCATCGCCGGGCGGACGGCGTTGAGCCTGGTGAAGACATAGGTGGGGCCGCTGAAGTCCTGCAGCACCACGCCCTGGCGCACCAGATCGTTCAGGGCGCGGGTCGTGGCCTGGACCCGGTCCACGTCGGTCGTCCGCACGATCACCGTCTGGGCCAGGATGAAGCGCGGGCCGCCGTTCTGGCTGCCGTATTCACGGGACTGGGTGTCCGCCACCTCGAGCCGGCCCAGCGACACGGCGTCGGCGGGATAGCCCTGGGCGGTCAGGAAGCGGCGCACGATGGCCAGGTCGCCGTCGATACGGGCCTGGACCTCGGACAGGACGTCGCCCGAGGCGGTGAAGCGCACGGGCAGGATGGCCAGATCGGCCTTTACATTGCGCTCGGCCAGACCACGGACGCTGACGGAGCGGTCGCCGACGCGGGCGTTGACCACCCCCTGTCCGATCAGGGCGCCGCCGGCGATCAGCCCGGCGGCGAGCAGGCCGCCGAACACGGCGGCCGGGATCAGTTGTTCGTTGGCCATGTCAGCGCCCTCCGAAGCGGAGGATGCGCCAACCCCGGCTGCTGTCAATCGACAGACTCCTGTTCGGCGAAACTCCGGTCGCCGCCGGCCCAGGCCAGGGCCAGCAGGCGGCAGGCCGAGGCGAGGGGGGTGCGCCCCCGCCGTTCGTCGATCCGCTTCATCAGCCCGGCCTGCGACAGGCCGCTGGCGGCCGCGACCTGGTCCAGAACGGTCCAGAACGCCGGCTCCAGCGCCACCGAGGTGGCGTGGCCGGAGAGGGAGACGGAGCGTTTCCTGAGCATCAGCCGCGGCGTTCCTCGAGGGCGCGATCCTCGATGCGGATACGCCACGCCACCAGTAGCGCGTTGGCGATGCTCCAGACCAGCGCGATCCAGACCTGGCCGAACGCCAGCGGCAGGACGAGAATCTCCAGCGAGGCGACGACATAGTTCGGGTGGCGGATGAAGCGGTAGGGGCCGCCGGTCCGCAGGGGCGCGCCCGGCAGGGTGACGATCCGCGTGGTCCAGAACCGGCCCAGGGTCGTGATGACCCAGAGCCGGCCGAACTGAAGCGCGACATACAGCGCCATCCACCGCGCATCCGGAACCGTCGTCCACGGCGTGAAGACGGCGATCGCGGCCAGCCAGCTGGCGTGCAGGACGATGAACAGCGGATAGTGGTCGGCCCCGACCTCGACCGCGCCCTCGGCCATCAGCCGCTTCGTGTTCCGGCCCGCCAGCCCCAGCTCCCACAGCCGCTGGGCCGCCACCAGACCGATCACCAGCCACAGCCACATCAGGCGTGCACCAGCATCAGTCCGGCGGTGAAGCCCGGGCCCAGGGTGGTCAGCAGCAGGGGGCCTTTCGCGCCGTCGTCCAGCATGGCCCTGAGCACGAACAGCACCGTGGCCGCGCTCATGTTGCCGTGGTCGCGCAGGACGGCCCGGGTGTGGGTCAGGGCCCCCTCGGGCAGCGCGAAACAGGCTTCCAGCGCATCGATGACCTTGGCCCCGCCCGGATGGCAGACGAAGCCGCCGATGTCGGCGGGCGTCAGGCCCTGGTCGGCCAGGAAATCCATCGCCACCGGGCGGAAATCGTTCTGGACCAGGGTGGGGATGTCGCTGCTGAACACGACCTTCAGCCCGTCGTCGGCCACGTCCCAGCCCATGACGTCCAGGGTGTCGGGCCATGTGTGCTCGCGGCTGGCGCCGAGCACGGGCCCGGCCGCGTCGTCGCGGCAGCTGATCACCGCCGCCGCCGCGCCGTCGCCGAACAGGGCGGTGGCGACCAGATTGCTCTTGGACC
This sequence comes from Brevundimonas sp., assembly GCF_036677305.1. Lineage (GTDB taxonomy): Bacteria > Pseudomonadota > Alphaproteobacteria > Caulobacterales > Caulobacteraceae > Brevundimonas. The sequence continues at coordinate 4,125 of NZ_JAKFEB010000005.1, forward strand.
GGTCCTGCGCCCGGAAGGTCAGGGCGCACAGTTCGACG
>NZ_JAKFEB010000006.1:0-4331 GCF_036677305.1 Brevundimonas sp.
CCCGCACCCGCGAACAACTCGCCGCCCGCGCCGCCTGCGAGCTGCAGGACGGCTTCTACGTCAACCTCGGCATCGGCATCCCGACCCTGGTGGCCAACTACATTCCGCACGGCATGGAGGTCACCCTCCAGTCCGAGAACGGCATGCTGGGCATGGGCCCCTTCCCCTATGAGGACGAGGTCGACGCCGACCTGATCAACGCCGGCAAACAGACCATCACCGAGATCGCCGAGAGCAGCTATTTCAGCTCGGCCGACAGCTTCGCCATGATTCGGGGCGGCCACATCAACCTGTCCATCCTCGGCGCCATGGAAGTCGCCCAGAACGGCGACATCGCCAACTGGATGATCCCGGGCAAGCTGGTGAAGGGCATGGGCGGCGCCATGGATCTCGTCGCCGGCGTCAAGCGCGTGGTCGTGGTCATGGATCACGCCAACAAGCACGGCCAGTCCAAGGTCCTGAAATCCTGCACCCTGCCGCTGACCGGCACGGGCGTGGTCAGCCGCGTCATCACCGACCTGTGCGTCTTCGACGTGAAGCCCGACGGCTCGGGCCTCGAACTGATCGAACTGGCCGACGGCGTCACCCTCGAGGAAGTCGCGAGCAAGACCGAGGCAAGCTACACCGTTGCGGCTGACCTGAACTCGTAGGCATACTCCGCCGGAACCGGCCGCAGAGCCGGTCTGGTGGGAGCATCGAGATGGCGGACGGAGCCTACCGCTGGCTGGGCAATGCCCCCGCGCCCGACCCGGTTCGCGTGGACAGCATCGACGCGGCCTTTGACGAGGCCGCCGCCCACGCCTTCGGCGAGCCCGCCCGCGCCGCCGCCGTCGAACGCATCGAGCGCGCCCTGGCCGCCCCTCGCGCCGAAAGCCTCGAAGACGCCGCCGCCGCCCTGTCCCTCCTTCGCGCCCGCATCGAGGCCCTGAGGGTCGAGGCTCTCGAACCCCGCCGGGGTCTGGCGGGCCTGTTCGACAGCCACGGCAAACGGCTCAACCGCTTCCGCGAACAGTTCCGCGACGCCGACGACCGCCTCTCCTACAGCAGCGCGGTCCTCGCCGAACGCATCGAAGGCGCGGTCCGCCGCGCAACCTCGCTGGACGCGGTCTGGACCGAAATCCGCGACGTCGTCGTCGACCTCGACGCCCACCTCGCGGCGGCCGCCCGACGCCTGTCCGGCCGCATCCCCACCGAAGACGGAGCCGCCCATCCGCTGGAAGCCCGCAAGGCCGCGCTGGACGCCTGCCGCAGCGCCGCCCTCCAGTCCCTGCCGCTGATCCGGGGCTCCCAGAACGCCGACGCCCGCGCCTCCGAGGCGCTCAAATCATGCGCGGACGGTCTCGCAACCTGGCGCGACGACTGGCGCGAAGCCCTCGGCCTGTCCGGCAAACGCCCGCGCCGCATCCGCCCCGACAGGGAGCGTCTGACCCGCAGCCGGGATCAGGCGCTGGCCCGCATCGACAGGACGCTGGGCGAACTGACCACCGTCAGCGCCCGCCGCGGCGACATCGAGCGCCGTCTGGCCGCCGTCCGGACCGGCCCCAAGCCCTAGCGGGTGTTGGCCTCGGTCCAGGCCACGATCTGGGTGTTCAGGTCCCGCGTGGCCATGTCGAACGCCTCGACGATGGCTCCCACGCGGTTCTCGGTCGCGGGCTGTTCGACGCTGAACATCCGCTCCGCCGACACGGTCCGTTCCGGCGAGCTCGTCACCCGGGCGCGGGCCGTGATCACCACCGTCGGAACCGCGCCCGGCGCATCATAGCGGGCCTCGAAGGCGCGCATGTCGATGTCGAGGCTGCGTCCGCTACGCACCGGCTCGCGCGGGCCGACCAGTCGAACCCGCGTCGCCTGACCGGCGAAGGCGTTCTCGAGGCTTTCCATGTAGAGGTCCGCCGCCGGCGAGACCCAGCGGGCGCCCTTGATGTAGGCCGTCTCGGTGCCGGTCACGCCCAGCAGGCGGTCGCCCTCGACGGCTTCCGGAAACTCGACCCGCCGCAGCGAAATCGAGGTCGCCGAGGAGCCGACGCTCTCGGACACGACCGGGGCCGCCCCGCCGAACCGATAGGTCTGAACGGGATCGGGCGAGCTCAGGAGCGCGCAACCCGCGAGGGCGGAAGCCAGAACGCCGGCGGCGGTCAGCCGGATGAGGGACGAACGGATCACGGCTGGACCTCCATTTCCTTGGTCGGCGCGCGGCCGATGAAGTCGCGCGGACTGCGCCGCACCTCCTCGATCAGGCCCTCGAGGGCCACGGTGGCGTCTTCCAGTCCCTGGATGGACTGCTGCAACTGGGGCAGGCCGGTGGTGGCGAAGTCGTTTACCGGCCGCTCCAGATTGCTGATCGTGCGGTTGGCCGAGGCCGCCGCGTCTGCAGCCTGGTCTGCAGCCCGGTTGATGTTGGCGATCGCCTCGCGGCCGTCGCCCTCGACCAGCTGACGCGCGCTGACGCCCAGCGCCTGGTATTCGCCGATGGCGGCGTTGGCCTTGGTCAGCGCCTGCTCCAGCTGGGCGAACATCCCCTTGCGGGCTTCCAGTTCGCTGGACAGGGCCTCGACGTTCTTCACGCTGGTCGAGAAGGAGCGGATGTTGTCGTCCGACAGCACCCGGTTGATCCGGTTCAGCGCGTCCACCGTCTGGGCCAGCACCGTGCCCGAACCGCTCAGCAGCTCCGCGATCGGCGACGGCTGGCTCTGGATCACGGGCACCACGTTGTCGGGATACTGGGTCTTCAGTATCGCGCTCTGCGGATTGCCGGCCGTGATCTGGATGTAGTTCAGCCCGGTGATGCCCTGCGGCTCAAGCTGGGCGCGCGAGGTCACGCGCACCGGCGTCGTGCCGTCCACCCGGATGCGGGCGATGACCTGATCGCCCTTCTTCGGGTCCAGGTTCAGATCGGTCACCTCGCCGACGCGGATGCCGTTGAAGTGAACCTCCCCGCCCTCCGACAGCCCGCGCACCGGTCCGTAGAAGACTATGTCATAGACGTCGTAGTCGTTGTTGAACTGCAGGCGGGCCAGCCAGATCGTGAACACCGCCAGCGCCGCCAGAAGGGCGATGGTGGCGATGCCGACGGCGGCGTAATGGGCGTCTCGTTCCATTTCTCGGCTCTCCTTAAGCCGCCTTGTCCGCGGCGCGACCGCGCGGACCAAGGAAGTATTCTCGTATCCAGGGATGGTCGGAACCTTCGAGTTCCTGAACCGTGGCCTTGGCGACCACATGTTTGTCGGCCAGCACCGCGACCTTGTCGGTAATGGCGTAGAGGCTGTCGAGGTCGTGGGTGATCATGAACACCGTCAGGCCCAGGTCGTTCGACAGCTGCTTGATCAGCTCGTCGAACGCCGCCGCCCCGATCGGGTCCAGCCCCGCGGTCGGCTCGTCGAGGAACAGCAGCTCCGGATCCAGCGCCAGCGCCCGCGCCAGACCGACGCGCTTGCGCATGCCGCCCGACAGCTCCGCCGGCTTCAGGTGATGCGCCTCGGGCTTCAACCCGACCATGGCGATCTTCATCTCGGCCAGTTCGCGGATCACGTCCTTGGACAGTTCAGTGTGCTCGACCAGCGGCGAGGCGACATTGTCGATGACGCTCAGCGACGAAAACAGCGCGCCCTGCTGGAACAGGATGCCGGTGCGCCGTTCGACGTCGGCCTCCTGCTCCTGGGTCATGGTGGCGCGGTCGTAGCCCAGAATGTTGACCGACCCGCCCTCGGGTTCCTTCAGGCCGATGATGGAGTTCAGCAGGACCGTCTTGCCGGTGCCGGAACCGCCCACCACCCCCAGCACCTCGCCCCGGTCCAGGTCGAGATCGAGGTTCTCGTGGATGGTGCGCTCCCCGAACTGGCTCAGCAGGCCGCGCACCTCGATCAGGCGTTCGGGCTTCGCCGTCGCGGGTTTCGGATCGGCGGCCGTCAAAGGTTCAGCTCCAGGAAGATCATGGCGAAGACGGCGTCGAGGAAGATGATGGCGAAGATGGCCTGGACCACCGCCGCCGTAACCCGCCGGCCCAGGCTCTCCACATCACCGGCCACGGCCATGCCCTGACGGCAGCCGATCGCCGCAATGACGATGGCGAAAACGGGAGCCTTGACCATACCCACCATCAGGTGGGTGCCCATGTTGGGATCCTCGCTGATCCGCTGGAGGAAGAAGGAAGGGCCGTAGCTGAGCTGGCTCCAGGTCACCAGCAGACCGCCGAACAGGCCGGACACCATGCCTATGAACGTCAGGAGCGGGACCATCACGATCATGGCCGCCAGACGCGGGATCACCAGCGCCTGGAACGGGTTCACCCCCATCACCTGCATGGCGTCGACCTCCTGGTTCATCCGCATCGA
>NZ_JAKFEB010000007.1:0-15300 GCF_036677305.1 Brevundimonas sp.
CCTGGAGTCGGAAGCGGCCCACGGCACCGTCACCCGCCACTATCGCCAGCACCAGAAGGGCGAGGCGACCTCGACCAATTCGATCGCCTCGATCTACGCCTGGACGCGCGGCTTCTCGCACCGCGCCAAGCTGGACGGCAACGCCGAGCTGGAGCGTTTCGCCGACACGCTGGAACGCGTCGTCGTCGAGACCGTCGAGGCCGGCTACATGACCAAGGACCTGGCGCTGCTGGTCGGCGACCAACAGGGCTGGCTGACCACCGAGGGCTTCCTCGACAAGGTGGCCGAGAACCTGACCGCCGCGATGAAGGCTTCCTAGAGGGGCGCTATCGCTCACGACGCGGTCGCTCGCTGCTTGAGCGCTGGCCGCGTGAAACCACCCAAGGCTCGCCGGACTCGCGTCCGGCGAGCCTTTCGTTTGAGCGAACCCGGGGTTCGTGCATTGATGAAGCGTCCGGGGAGGCGCTCCATGAAATTTGTCGGCAGGTTCATCGTCATTCTGATCGGCATCATGGCGATCAACTTCTTCGCCGCCCCCGGCGTGGCCTTTCTCGCCCTGCGGTCGGCGGCGGAGTCCAGCGACGCCGCCGGCCTGGAACGACTGATCGACTATGCCGCCGTGCGCCAGTCGCTGCGGCCCCAGCTGGACGGAAATCCCGCCGCCGTCGCGCCGGCCCCGTCATTCATGGAAGACCCGATCGGGGCCGTGCGCCGACAGATCGAGCAGGCGGCGGCGCCGCAGGCCCCGGACGTTGAGGCCTATCTGACCCCCGCGGCGCTCGCGGCCCTGACCCGCGGCGAAGGACGCTATGCCTCGCAGCGCGACGGCGGGCCCCTGCCGTCGCCGGACGCCACGACGACCGGGGGGCCGATGCCCCGGCCGGTCTACTGGAGCGTCAACCGCGCCCGGATGGCGGTAACGGACGACGGCGGTTCGAGGACCGTCTTCACCTTCGAGCGGCGCGGTCCGTTCGAGTGGAAGCTGGTCCATGTCGGCCTGCCTGACCGAGTGGCGCCGGCGTCGTCCCGCACGGCGCCGGCGGCCGGCGACAGCGCCGGCAAGGCCGGCTGATCACGGGCTGGCGCTGCCGGCCGATTCCCGGCTACCGTGACCGCGGGAAGGCGTTTCGGCGCCAGAGGGAAGTATGGTCAAAAAGCTTATCGTCGGCGTCGCCGTGGCGGCCGTGTGCGGGTTCGCGCTCGCATGGGCGGCGTCGCCCATCCTCGCGGCCAGGGCCCTGATCAACGCGGCCAAGGCCGGCGATGAGCGCAGGATCGAACAGCTGGTCGACTTCCCGTCGCTGCGCGACAGTCTGAAGGAAGAGCTGAACGCCGAACTGATCGCCCGGATGCGGCGCGATCCGCGCGTGGTCGAGAGCGGGCTGGGCGGGCTGGGCATGATGCTGGCGCCCATGCTGCTGTCCGGCGCGGTGGATACGCTGGTGACGCCCGAGGTGGTGGCCAACATGGTCACGACCGCCGAGGCTCCCGATCCGACGAAGCCGGGCGATCCGAACCCGGTGGACGAGCACGACGCGAACGACATCCACCAGTCGTGGGGCTATCGCAGCCTGGACGAATTCGCCGTCACCCTGACCGACCGCGACCGGCCGAACGACCATCTGGCGCTGATCATGGAACGGCGCGGCCTGTTCGACTGGAAGCTGGCCGCCGTGGATCTGCAGAGCGCGCCGCCGGCCCCCTAGGCCCCCAGCGCTGTCCGCACCGCCGCCAGACCGGCTTCGGCTTTCGATCCGTCGGGCGCGCCGCCCTGGGCGAAGTCGGCCTTGCCGCCCGCGCCCTGTCCGCCCATGGCGATGACCGCGGCCCGCGCCAGATCGGCGGCGTTGACCTTGCCCGCCAGATCCGAGGTCGCGGCGACGGTGACCGCCGCCTTGCCGTCGGTCAGGCCGATCAGGGCGACGACGCCCGAGCCGACCTGTTTGCGGAAGTCCTCGGCCACGCCGCGCAGGCCCTTGCCGTCGACGCCGTCGAGGACGCGGGCGATCAGCTTGACCCCGTTGATCTCTTCCGGCGCGGCGTTGGCGGATGCTCCGCCGCCGCCGAGGGCCAGCTGTTTCTTCAGGTCGGCGACCTGTTTTTCCAGCGCACGGCGATCGGAGACGAGGGCCTCGACGCGGGCCGGGACGTCGGCGGGCTGGACCTTGAAACTCTGGGCCAGAGTCTTCGCGACGCCGGCCTGGGCCAGCAGATACTGTCGGGCGGCCTCGCCGGTCAGGGCCTCGATGCGGCGGACGCCGGCGGCGATGCCCGTCTCGGAGGTGATCTTGAACAGGGCGATGTCGCCCGTGCGCGCGACATGGGTGCCGCCGCACAGCTCGACGGAATAGGGCTTGTCGGCTTCTTTCAGGTCCCGGCCGAGCGTCAGGACGCGGACCTCGTCGCCGTATTTCTCGCCGAACAGGGCGACGGCGCCGGCGGCGATGGCCTCCTGCGGGCCCATCATCTTCGTCTCGGCGGGAAGGTTCTGGCGGATGACGGCGTTCACCTCGTCCTCCATCCGCGCCAGTTCGTCCTCGGTGACCGGAGCGTTGTGGCTGAAGTCGAAGCGCAGCCGCTCGGCGTCGACCATCTGGCCCTTCTGGGCCACGTGTCCGCCCAGCACATTGGCCAGGGCCTTGTGCAACAGGTGGGCGGCCGAGTGGTTGGCGCGGGTGGTCAGGCGGGCGTCGGCGCTGGAGCGCAGCTGGGCGCGGGCCCCGATGGCCAGGGCGCCCGAGGTCACCTCGATGCGGTGGGCGAACAGGTCGCCGGCGTGCTTCTGGACGTCCAGCACCGTGGCCGAGCCCTGCTGGCCGGTGGCGTCGGTCCATTCGATCTCGCCGCGGTCGCCGGCCTGGCCGCCGCCCTCGCCATAGAAGGGGGTCTGGTCGAACAGGACCTCGGCGGTTTCGCCGGGCGCCAGTTCGTCGACCGAGGCGCCGCCGCGCACGATGGCCAGGACCTCGCCCGAACCCTCGACGGCGTCATAGCCGGTGAAGACGGTCGGTCCCAGGCGGTCGCGCAGGGCCAGCCATTCGCCGGTCGCGGCGGTCTGGCCGGAGCCGGTCCAGTGTTCGCGGCTGCGCGCCTTCTGCTCGTTCATGGCGGCGTCGAAGGCGTCGGTGTCGACGGTGAAGCCGCGGCGGCGCGCCTCGTCCTGGGTCAGGTCGAGGGGGAAGCCGTAGGTGTCGTACAGGGTGAAGGCCGTCTGGCCCGACAGGACCCCGCCCTCGCCGAGATCGCGCGACGCCTCCTCCAGCAGGCCCATGCCGCGGCCGAGGGTGGTGCGGAAGCGGATCTCTTCCTGCTTCAGCGTGTCCTCGACGAAGGCCTGGGCGCGTTTCAGCTCGGGGAAGGCCTCGCCCATTTCCGAGACGAGCGTCGGCACCAGCCGGTGCATCAGCGGGTCCGAGGCGCCCAGCAGGTGGGCGTGGCGCATGGCGCGGCGCATGATGCGGCGCAGGACGTAGCCGCGGCCCTCGTTCGAGGGGGTGACGCCGTCCGCGATGAGGAAGGACGAGCTGCGCAGGTGGTCGGCGATGACCCGGTGGCTGGCCGCCATGTCGCCGTTCGGATTGGTCCCGGTGGCGTCGGCCGAGGCCGCGATCAGGGTCTGGAACAGGTCGGTGTCGAAGACAGAGTTCTTGCCCTGCAGCACCGAGGCGATGCGCTCCAGCCCCATGCCGGTGTCGACGCTGGGCTTGGGAAGGCTGCGAACGATCTGGTCGTTCTCCTTCTCGAACTGCATGAAGACGTTGTTCCAGATCTCCACGAACCGGTCGCCGTCCTCGTCCGGCGAGCCGGGAGGACCGCCGGGGACGTGGTCGCCGTAGTCCCAGAAGATCTCGGTGCAGGGGCCGCACGGGCCGTTGTCGCCCATGGCCCAGAAATTGTCGGAGCCGGCGATGCGGATGATCCTGTCGTCGCCGAAGCCGGTGACCTTCTTCCAGATCGCGGCGGCCTCGTCGTCGTCGATGTAGACGGTGACCAGCAGGCGGTTGGGGTCGAGGCCGAAGTCCTTCGTGACCAGCTGCCAGGCGCGGTCGATCGCGTGTTCCTTGAAGTAGTCGCCGAAGGAGAAATTCCCCAGCATTTCAAAGAAGGTCAGGTGCCGCGCGGTGTAGCCGACGTTGTCCAGATCGTTGTGCTTGCCGCCCGCGCGGACGCATTTCTGCGAGCTGGTGGCGCGGGGGTACGGCGGGGTCGAAGCCCCCGTGAAATAGTCCTTGAACGGCACCATGCCGGCGTTGACGAACAGCAGGGTCGGGTCGTTCTGCGGCACCAGCGGAGCCGAGTGGACCTTCTCGTGCCCATCGGCCGCGAAATAGTCGAGGAAGGTCGAGCGGATCTGTTTCAGGCTGGACATTGGCGGTGCGTTCGGTCGGGGAGAAACGGGGAACGCGCCTCATATAGGGGTTTGGGCCCCAATGCATCACCCGCCCGTGATCGGCGCATGGCGCGGCCGCAAGAAAAAAGGCCGCCCGACCCCGGGTGGAGGATCGAGCGGCCGCTCCGTCCGGCCCGGCCCGGCGGGGGTCGGATGGCGGGTCGGCGGACCCGGCCGGAGAAGGTTCTGACCTGACCGAATTGTCCGTGTCCCGGAAAATTCGTGGGACAGTTTCGGACATTCGGACATTTCGGCGGGGTTAGCCCTCGAGGTCCTGGCCCTCGTCGGGTTCGGGCGTGCCCAGCAGTTCCTCGGCGATCTTGGTGGTCGAGGCGCGCACGGCCTTCTCGATCGAGTCGGCGACGTCCGGATTGGCCTTGAGGAAGGCGCGCACATTCTCGCGGCCCTGGCCGATGCGCTGGCTGTCGTAGGAGAACCAGCTGCCCGACTTCTCGACGATGCCGGCCTTGACGCCCAGGTCGATGATCTCGCCCAGCTTGGAGATGCCCTCGCCGTACATGATGTCGAAGATGACCTCGCGGAACGGCGGGGCGACCTTGTTCTTGACCACCTTCACGCGGGTCGTGTTGCCCACCACCTCGTCGCGGTCCTTGATCGCGCCGGTGCGGCGGATGTCGAGGCGGACCGAGGCGTAGAATTTCAGCGCGTTTCCGCCCGTCGTCGTTTCCGGCGAGCCGTACATGACGCCGATCTTGTGGCGGATCTGGTTGATGAACAGGACGATGCACTGCGACTTGTTGATCGAGGCGGTCAGCTTGCGCAGGGCCTGGCTCATCAGGCGGGCCTGAAGGCCGGGCAGGCTGTCGCCCATCTCGCCCTCGATCTCGGCGCGCGGCGTCAGGGCGGCGACGGAGTCGACCACCACGATGTCCACGGCGCCCGAGCGCACCAGGGTGTCGACGATTTCCAGCGCCTGTTCGCCCGTGTCGGGCTGGGACACCAGCAGGTCGTCGAGGTTGACGCCCAGCTTCTGGGCGTAGCCCGGGTCGAGCGCGTGTTCGGCGTCGACGAAGGCGGCGGTGCCGCCGGCCTTCTGGATCTCGGCCACGGTGTGCAGGGCCAGGGTCGTCTTGCCCGAGCTTTCCGGTCCGAAGACCTCGATCACCCGGCCGCGCGGCAGACCGCCGATGCCCAGCGCCATGTCGAGGCCCAGCGAGCCGGTCGAGACCGAGGGAATGACCTCGGTCACGCCGTTCTTGCCGAGCTTCATGACCGAGCCCTTGCCGAAGGCGCGGTCGATCTGGGCGATCGCCGCCTCCAGGGCCCGTTGCTTGTCGCCGTCGTCGCGCGTCACCAACTTCAAATTCGCCTGAGCTGCCACCTTGCCACTCTCCCTTGCCATGATTCCCATCTGGTTCCGGGAGAGACCCGCCTGGACCCGCTCCCTGTTGAGACGCAGTTAGTACACGGTTTGTTCCGGTTGCCAATATGTTCTTTTCGGAACGCGGACGAGGTACGACCAAATTTGACGTAGGCTAGTCCGGTCGCCGCCAGGCCACGATGCGGGTGGTGGAGATCTGGACCGCCTCGCCGTGCTGGTTCCGCGTTTCGCTGCGGGTGCGGATCATGCCGCGGTCGGCGCGGGTTCGGGACGGCAGGATTTCCAGCACCTCGACATGGACGGTGAGGACGTCCCCGGGCCGGGTGGGGCGAGGCCATGTCGTCTCGCCGCCCGCGCCGACGAGGCCTCCGGCGAGCGGAAACGCTTCGACCAGCAGGCGCATCGTCAGGGCCGCCGTGTGCCAGCCGCTGGCGGCCAGACCGCCGAACAGGCTGTCCTTCGCCGCCTCTTCATAGAGATGGAAGGGCTGGGGGTCGAACTGGCGGGCGAAGGCCTTGATCTCGTCCGCCGTGATGACGACCGGGCCCGAGACGAAGGTCTGGCCGACGTGGAGGTCTTCCAGATACAGGGGCGCGGTCATGCCGCGGCGATCGTGTCGGGGGCGGGTTCAGGCTCGGCGAACCGGGCCGCCCCCGACAGGGCGGCGCCGAGCAGCAGGATCGCCATGGCCGCCATCAGCAGGGGCCGCGCCGTCGTCCGCTCGGGGCTGAGCGGTCGGACGAACATCAGCACCAGCAGGCCCAGCAGGACCAGCACGCCAGGCAGGTCCATGCCGATGCCGAGGAAGGTCGTATGGGCCAGGCCGGCGATCCAGCCGGCGCCCAGCACGGCGGCGACGGCGACGGGCGCCAGCGATTTCGGCCGGGTCAGGCCCGGATCGAGGAAGGCCGCGGCGGCGGCGGTCAGAGCAGCCAGCAGGCCGGTCCAGACGAACAGGAAGGCAGTCTCGGGCGCCGCGGCCTGGGCGGCCGAGGCGACGATCAGGATCAGGCCGATCAGCCCGCTCCATCCGCCCCAGACCGAACGGGCGGACAGGGCCGGGAACAGGGACAGGGCGACGGCGACGACCGCCGCGCCGATGACGATGACGTTCATCCCGCCGAGGATCAGGGCCAGGACGGCGGCCGCGGCGATCCCGCCGGCGACGACGCGGCGGTCGGGCCGGGTGCGTCCGCCCATCAGGGCGAGGCCGAGCGCCAGGACGGTCAGGGCCGTGCCGGCCTCCATCCACGGCAGGCGGGCCAGCAGGGTGTAGTAGGCCTCGGCGCTCTGGGCGCGGCCGGACAGCGGGCCGGCCAGCAGGCGGACGGCCTGGGTCAGGACCAGACCCGCCGACAGGAACCACAGGCCGTCGACCATGCCGCGACCGACGTCGGCGAAGGTCAGGCCGGCGCGGGACCGGGCTCTCCACATGGCCGCGCCGAGGGCGAGGAAGGCGAGGCCCAGCAGCAGCCAGCCTGTCTGGGGGGCGTGGCCGACGATGACGCGTCCGAACAGGTCCGAATAGACGACGTTCTGCGTCGCGGCGGGCAGGGCGCGGGCGCGCAGCAGGGCGTCCGAGGTCTCCAGCGCCTGTGAACCGATGTGCTGGACGCTGCCCTGGTCCAGAGCGTCCGGGGTCGAGGCGCCGGCGTGGTACTGGTCCGGGCGGCCGATGAAGGCGAGGTTGATCCCCTGGACGCCGCGATCCTTGGGAATGGTGAAGTCGGTGCCGTTGGGCATCAGCTCATAGACGAAGACCGCCAGCGAATTGGACGAGACGCCGCCCGTCGCGCGGACGCCCGTGCGGGCGAACAGGCCGATGGTCTGCGCGTTTCCGCGCCCCGTCTCGAACATCATGGCGCGGCCGCCGCCGCCCCGCGCTTCCAGATTGACCACGGCGCCGATGCGGTCGCGCAGGGGGTGGCCGCCCCAGAAGACCCGGGCTCCGTCGAGGTTCAGTTCCTCGCCGTCGGTGAGGAGGACGACGAGGGTGCGGTCGGCGGGACCGCGGGCGCGGATGGCGCGGACGGTCTCGAGAATGGCGGCCACGCCCGCGGTGTCGTCAGCGGCTCCGGCGGAGTTGGGCACGGTGTCGTAGTGAGCCATCAGGGCGACCGCGGGCAGGCGCGGATCGCGCCCGGGCAGGACGCCGATCAGGTTGATCAGTTCGAGCCCGGTCGCCGAGCCGCCGTTGCGCTCTATCCGCTGCACCGCTTCCGGCGAGAAGGGGCCGGTCTGGGTCGAGGTCTGCAGGCCGAGGGCGGCCATGCGATCCAGCAGCACGGTCCGGACCCGGATGTGGTCCGCCGAACCGACGGGGTGGGGGCGTTGGGCGATCTCGCGGACATCGACCATGGCGCGCCGGGCGGAGAAGTCCGTCGCGGCTGCGGTCGCGGGGACCGGGCGGGGACTCTGCAGGGTCAGCACCGCGATCAGCAGCGCCAGCGCCAGTGATCCGCCAAGCCAGAGCAGCCGCATGATCCATCCTCCCCGATGAAAGGATACGCTAGCGGGCTATGTCGGGTTCGTCATCCTTCGGCGAACGAGGCCTGGACGGGCGGCGCCCGCCCCGGTCGCGTCACGCGTCCTTCGGCGCCCAGAAACCCGCGGCATGGGCGGCCGTGACGGCGTCGACGACGGCCGGCGAGACGCCGAAGCGGCGCATGTCGTCCGCGGTCATGGTGGCGGCGTCGGCGCAGCCCTGGGCGACCTGGGCGAATTCGGGACTGACCGAAAGGCCGCCGTTCTCCGCGTCCAGCCAGACCTTGAAGCCGGTACTCTCGAGGGCTTCGGTCGACCACATCCCGGCGCAGTCCGCCGCATGTTCGCGATCGGTCGAGGCCAGCATTCTGGCGCTGTACCAGGCCGACAGGGCGGGCGAGGCCAGGCCGGGCACATAGTCCGCCGGCATGTCGTCGATTTCGCCGCGCGTCAGCTGCAGCCCCGGCGCGACGGCAACCCAGTCGACGGCCCGTCCGGTCGCCAGATCATAGGTGATGGCGGTCTGGTCGAAGCTGGGGTGCGCCGCGCCCTCGCACGCATAGCCCTGGGCGATCCGGAAGCTGATGAAGGCCGGGCCGGTCATCGGCTGGGTGACGCCCCGTTCGTATCCGCCGCCGCCGTCGCAGCCCTCGGCCCTGGCGGCGGTGTCGCGGAGGTCCAGATCGGCGTTGATCGCCGCGATGGCCGCGCCCTCGCCGACCAGCCGCGGCAGGGCTCCGACGCTCGGGGCCAGGTCCGGCCGGGCCTCGAAGGTCACGGGCGCCGCTTCAGCCCCCCCGGCGGTCGACGCCGGGTTGCAGGCGGTCACGCCCAGCAGCAGCGCAGCCATGGCCGCGCAGGTGATCGTCTTCATATCGGGTCCCCGCCGAGAAATCAGCGTTCACCCTGCACGGGTCCGCGTACGCGCGCCAGTCCGGAAATTCAGGCCGTTCCGACGCTTACGCCGCGCGGCGCAGGGCGGCCGGGGATTTGACGAACAGGCCCTTGCGGCCGGCCACGGCCCGGAAGGCGATGCTGTCGCCCTCGGGGTGTTCGTCGGGACCCAGGAACAGGCAGCCGTCGTCGACGAGGCGGCGTTCCAGATTGTCGAACATGTCACGGCGCCGCGCGGGGTCGGCGTCGCCCAGCACGTGCCGGCAGAAGATGACGTCGAAGCGGTGATCGTCGGTCGGGGCGTCGGCGAGGTTGGCGCGGGCGAAATGGACGGCGGCGCGCAGCTCGGCCCTGGCGATCCAGGCGTCCTCTGCCTGATCGAACCAGCGCAGCATGGTCTCGGCCTTGAGCCCGCGCTGGATCTCGAAGCCGGTGTAGGCGCCGGAGCGGGCCTTTTCGAGCGCCCGCTGGGACAGGTCGGTGGCGATGATCTCGACGGGGACGTGGGCTTCCTGGGCGGCGATGGCCAGCGACCAGGCTTCCTGGCCGGTGGAGCAGCCGGCGGACCAGATTCGCACCGGCTGGCCGGCGCGGGCCTTGCCCAGGGCGGGCAGCAGTTCCCCGGCGAGGGTGTCGAAGCTGGAGCGGTCGCGGCGGAACCATGTCTCGGGGTTCAGCAGGGCCTCGATCACCGCCCAGCCCAGCGAGGCCACCGGTTTGGCCCACAACGAGGCCAGCATGGCGTCGACGCTCTCGAACCCCTCGCGCCGGGCCACGGGGCCCAGACGGTGTTCGGCCAGCTTCATCCGGTCGCGCGTCAGCCTGAACCCCGCGCGCGAGGCCATCAGGTTCTGCAGGCGATCGAAATCGTCCGGCGTCATGGGATCAGACGGCCCCCACTTCGGCGAATTTGGAGGTCAGGATCTCGCCGTCGAACGGCTTCATCACATAGTCGTCGGCGCCGGCCGACAGGGCCTCGGCGATGCGTTCGGCGCGGGTCTCGATGGTGCAGAACAGGACCTTGGGGGCGTCGCCGCCGGGCAGGGCGCGCAGGCGGCGCAGGAAGGTCATGCCGTCCATGACGGGCATCGACCAGTCCAGCAGGATGACCTCGGGCATGACCCCGGCGCAGAAGGCCAGGGCCTCGGAGCCGTCGGCGGCCTCGTCGACCTCGAAGCCGAGCCCCTCGACGATGCGCCGCGCGACCTTGCGGATGATCCGGCTGTCGTCGACGATCAGACAGGTTCTGGGGGTCAAGTTCGGGTTCCGATATTGCGCCGCACAACGCCCGCGTGTGCCGCGCGGCCATAGTCGCCCCAAGCCGGTTAATGACTCCTTGGGAAACCGGCTTAAGGCTCAGTTAGGCATGCGAACGGTGAGGATAACCCGGCCCTCTTCGGTCCGGACATCCAGGGAACCGCCGGCGTCGCGGGCGGTCAGCCACAGCCAGTAGGGTTGAATCCACTGGCCCGGCAGGCCCTCGCTGAGGGGCCGTCCGGCCAGGCCCGAGACGGCCTCGCCCTTCAGGCGGGCGCGGTTACCCTCGGCGTCGCCCTCGATGATGAGGTCCCCGTCCTCGCGCCGGGTGGAGACGGTCGCGGTTCCGCCGGAGGGCAAGGCGGCCATGGTCAGATAGGCGAGGTTCACCAGCGCGCGCGACTGGGCCTTGGAATAGCTGGCGTCCTCGGCCGTCCAGGCCAGCGTCGCGCGACCGCCCTCGGTCAGGCCCGCGACCAGTTCGCCCAGCTCGGCGCCCGAGAAGCGTTCGGCCGAGGTCGCGGCCCCGAAAGCCACCCGGGCGAAGGAGACCAGGGCCACCATCTTTTTCGCACTGGCCTCGATCAGGCCCATGGCGTCGTCGCGCATGTCCTGCGCCGAGGGATCCTTCAGCAGGTCGAGGCCGGAACTGATCGCTCCGGCCGGGCTGATGAAGTCGTGGCACAGCTTTCCCGCAATCAGGGCGGCGAGCGCCTGTCCATCGGGAAGAGGGCCGTCAGGAAGGGGGCCGTCGGGCAGGGCGGTGGTGGTGTCGGTCATAGGGCCCCGGAGCAACAGTCGGAATCAGGTGCGGACGCTGACCTGATTTGCCGGTTCGCGAAACCGCCCGGATGCTCTAAGGCCGCGCCATGATCAAACGACTGACCGCCGACCTGAAGTCCGGCGCCCTGACCGAGGCCCTCGCCGATATCGCCGAGGACGCCGCGCGGGTCATCCTGCCCTACTGGCGCAACGGCGTGGTCGCGGAGACCAAGGCCGACGACAGCCCTGTGACCCTGGCCGACCAGCAGGCCGAGGCCCTGATCCTGGCCCGGCTGGAGGCGCTGTACCCGGGCGTGCAGACCGTGGCCGAGGAGGCGGTGGCCGCCGACGGCGCCCCGGCCGAGGCCGCCGAGTGGTTCTGGCTGATCGACCCGCTGGACGGCACGCGCGGCTTCGTCGAGGGCCGCGAGAGCTTCACCGTCAATATCGCCCTGATCCACAAGGGCCTGCCGGTGGCGGGCGTGGTGACGGCGCCGGCCACGGCCATGACCTGGCGCAGCGGTCCGACCAGGGGGGGCGCCTTCCGCCGCCGCTTCGGCGAGGGCTGGCAGGCGATCAAGGTGCGCAACCGGCCGGCCTCGCCGATGGCGGTGATGAGCCACAGCATGACCGACGCCGAGGCCGAGCGGCTGGCCTCGCGTCACGGCTGCGTGCAATGGCAGGGGACGGACTCCTCGCTGAAATTCTGCCTGATCGCCGAGGGGCGGTTCGACGCCTATCCGCGCACCGGCCCGACCTCGGAATGGGACACGGCGGCGGGGCAGGCCGTGCTTGAAGCGGCCGGCGGGCGGGTCATGGGCGAGGACGGCCAGCGACTGCGCTACGGCAAGCCGTGCTTCGCCAACGGCGGGTTCGTGGCGCTGGGCGGCTAGCCTAGAGGCTGACCTTCTCGGGCATGGCCAGCACGGCGCGATCGACGAGCGCCGGAACGCCGCTTTCGCGAGCCGTTTCCATGGCCTCGGCCAGCATCAGGCCGATGGCGCGAGGCTCGATTCCCATCAGCCGTCCCTTGGCCATGGCGAGACGGGCCATGCCGATCTGGTCGGCGGCCCAGTCGAGCGGCCGGGAGGTCCGCACGTTCAGGCGCTGACGGACGATGGTTTCAAGCCCGGCCAGGGCGGCGAGGTCGCCGACGTCCTCGGCCAGGTCGACTTCCGTCGCCAGCCGCCGCTCGCGCGCCAGGGCGCCGAGGACCAGCCCGGGCTCGCGGCTCAGGGCCTCGGCCTGGACCAGGGCCAGCAGCGGCGTTTCGCCGGGCGTCCGGGCCAGTTGCACGGCCACCCAGTCCAGCGGGCTGTGATCCGGGGTGAACTGGTCGGCGGCGGCGTCGAACAGATCGCGGCCCTGCTGGGCGGCGGCGTCGTTGCGCGCCAGCCTGGCCAGGGCCATCAGGCCGGCCCCGGCCAGGGCGAGCGCGCGGGCGCGGGTCAGGGGGCGGTAGTCGGGCGAGGCGGCCTCGACCAGCACCCGCAGGTCGCGTCCGGCCTGATCCAGCAGCCGGCCGTCGCGGCGCGCGACCCCGGCCTCGAGCGACAGGGCCGCGCGGTCCAGCATCAACTCATCGCCCATGGTCCGGGGCAGATCCCGGGCGCCGTGGACGGCGGCGTCCAGCAGGGCGGCCGCGTCCAGCATGACCGACGGCTCGCCCGACAGCCGGGCGCGACGCGCCGTCAGCCGGGCGTGCAGGGCGGCGGCGGCGGACTGGGTCGCGGGGCGATCGGCGGAAACGGACTGAACATCGGCCAGGGCCGCCGCGAGCGTCTCCGGGCCGCCGAACAGGTCGAAACGCAACAGATGGATCTCGCCGGCTTCGATGGCGGCGGCGGCGGTCTGGTCAGGCGTCGTGGTGTGGCGTGCGGCGTCGCCGGCGGCGGCTGTCGCGCGGTCGAGGCTGGCGCGCCGCCCCGTACGTCGTGCGTGTTCGCGCCACAGGGCGGAGGCGCGCATCCAGCCGGCGAAAGGCCGGGTGCAGGAAACGCGACCCGCGTCGATCGCCTCGCGCCGGGCCTCGGTTTCCACCAGGTCGGCGCCGATCAGTTCCAGCCAGCCGAGATCATCGCTTTCGCGCGCCTTGTCGAACAGCTTTCTGAGATCACGGCCAAATTCGAACATGGCTTCAGGCGCTCCGGTCGTCCCGCTTCGGGACCAAACAGGCGTCCCGGGGGTGCAGGGTGCAAACGCAGCGCCGCGCCGGGAGTTCGACGGGGTGGTTAACGTCGATCAGGCCCCTTTGCGCCTGGCGGGGCTCAGTGCGCTGGAACGCCGGTCGCGGCGCGGGCCTCGGCGATCCGGTCGAGGATGCGCCGCAGGCGTTCCGGGGCCTGTCCGCCGTGGGGGTCGTTGGCGACCGGCTGAATGACCCGCTCCGCCTCGTCCACGAGGCCGTGCCTCAACATCGCCTCGGCGGTAACGGCGCGGTTGCTGGCCACCTCGGGCGCTATGGCGACGGCGCGGCGCCAAAGCTCGACGTCGTTCTCGGTCGGATAGTCGGGGGCGAAACGCCGACTGTAGGCGATGTTCTGATAGACCCGGTTGTCACTCGGATCCGCCTCATAGGCGCGCGCCAGAAATCCCCGCGCCTGCCGGTAAAGGCGTTCGCGCGCTTCCGGATCGGTCAGTTTGTCGCCGGCCGTGATCCGCGCGTCGGCCATTAGCAGCAGCAGCTCGGAGTTGGCCGGATCAGCGGCCAGCAGGGGCCGGACGGCCTCTTCTGCGGCGGCCGGATCACCCCAGCGGAGTTCGACTCGCGCCAGCATCATCTGCGCGAGGGCGTCGCCGGGATGGCGTGCAGCCGCCGCGCGCGCGCGGGCCAGCACGCCGGGGCCCTGATCGGGCGGGCCGCCATCCCGGGCGTTGAGGTCGATCAGCAATACGTCGTCGGCGCTGTCCGGCAGGGTGGTGATCGTCACTGCCGGGACCGTCCCGCCGAGCTCCAGTTCAGCGTAGCGCGGACCCGCGTCGCGATACATCCGCAGGGCCCGTTCCAGCTGCGGGACGTCCATGCCGAAATTGGATTGCAGGGCTGTCTCAGGGGCCATGCCCCGCGCCGTGTCGCCGAGATAGGCCTCCATGCGCCGACGTCGTTCGGGGTCGGTCAGGGTCCAGTGCATCAGCAGCCAGGACTGGGCGTAGAAAGCTGAATGCTTGTCTATGTTCCCGCGCGGATATTGTCCGGTGAGGACCTGCTCCATCGGCAGCCAAGGGAGGTTGTGAAGGGTCCAGACTCTCATCTGGTTGCTTTTGCCCACCGTTGCGCGACCGCTCGGGGTCACGGTCGCGGTCATGAAGAACTCGGCGAATCCTTCCCTGAACCAGGCGGGGTAGACCCCCGGAAAGTTGCGGAACATGAAGTGGTGCGCATACTCGTGACGCAGGAACTCATCCCCTTCCCTGCGGATCGCGATGGCCCGGACGTCCCGGAAATGGGCCGTGTAGAAGCCTGCGGTTCCTTCGGCGACGCCGGGAGAGACGATGGCGAGGTCGTCCCGATTGCGGACCACATAGACGGGCAGTTTTCGGCCGGCGTCGCCCTCCGGAAGACCGAAATAGGCGCGCATCAATTGGTCGATGCGTTCCAGCCCTATGGCGTCCTCGCGAAGATCGCGCTCGAAGCCGTTGCCGTGGACGATAAAATGGGCCGTTTCCGCCTTGCGCCAGTCGGCGTGGGCCAGTCCGGGAATGGCGGCAGCAGCCGCGGCCATCAGGCTGACCCGCAGCCAGGTGAACGCGCGATCAAAGACGTTCATCGATTCCCCTCATGCAACCGGACACACATAGCCGGTCTCCATGACAGGTTGTCCAGAAGCGTCAGCCTCGTTCCTTCGTCTTCGTGAAGGCCACGGTGGGGAACCGCTCCATGACATAGCCGGTCTCCCAGCTCGACTTGGCGAGGAAGACCGGGTCGTCGTCGATGTCGCGGGCCATCTGGCCGCGGTATTTGCCCATGAAGTCCTCGAGATCGGCCTTCGTTCCGCCGATCCAGCGCGCCTCGGCCCAGGGCGAGGGCTCGAAAATGACCTCGAGGCCGTATTCCTCGCCCAGACGGTCGGCCATGACCTCGAACTGCAGCTGGCCGACGGCGCCCACGACGAAGTCCAAACCCATCTCGGGGCGGAACAGCTGGGTGACGCCCTCCTCGGCCAGGCCGTCC
>NZ_JAKFEB010000008.1:0-6978 GCF_036677305.1 Brevundimonas sp.
GCCTCGCCGAGGGTCGGGTGGACGTGGATGACGCCGGCGACGTCTTCCAGCACCGCGCCCATCTCCAGCATCTGGGCGAAGCTGTTGGACATCTCTGCGACGTGCTGGCCGACGGCCTGGACGCCCAGCAGGCGGTGATCCGCCTTCGACGCCAGCACGCGGACGAAGCCGCCGTCCTCGCCGGCCTCGATGGCCAGGGCGCGGCCGATGGCGGCCAGGGGGAAGACGGCCTGAATGACGTCGTCGCGGCCTTCGACGTCCAGCGGGCCGAGGCCGGCGGAGACGATTTCGGGCTCGGTGAAACAGACGGCGGCGATGGTGACGGGATCGAAGCGGCGGTCATGGCCGGCGATGATCTCGGCCACGACCTCGCCCTGGGCCGAGCCCTTGTGGGCCAGCATGGGCTCGCCGGTCAGGTCGCCGACGGCCCAGACGTTCTTCATGCTGGTGGCGCAGCGGTCGTCGATCTTCACGAACGGGCCTGCCATGGCGACGCCCATGTTCTCCAGACCCCAGCCCTGGGTGCGGGGCTTGCGGCCGACGGTGACGAGGACCTTGTCGGCCTTGAGCTTGATCGCCGCGCCGTCCTTGGTGGTGACGTTGAGCTGGCCCTTTTCGAACGACCCGGCCCTGGCCCCGAGGTGCAGTTCGACGCCGTGCTTCTCCAGCCATTTCTGGACCGGATCGGTCAGGGCCTTGTCGTAGAGCGGCAGCAGGCGGTCGGCCATTTCGACGATGGCGACCTCGGCCCCCAGCTTGCGGAAGGCGATGCCCAGTTCGAGCCCGATATAGCCGCCGCCGACGACGACCAGCTTCTTCGGCACGGCCGGGAGCGACAGGGCCTCGGTCGAGGAGATGACGTCGCCGCCGAACTTCAGGAAGGGCAGCTCGACCGGCTCGGAGCCGGTGGCGAGGATGACGTGTTCGGCGCTGATGACGACGTCGCCCTCGGCGGTCTTCACGGTGCAGGTCTTGGCGTCCGAGAACTGGGCCCAGCCCTTGATGACCTTGACCTTCGACTTCTTCAGCAGGGCGGCGACGCCGTTGTTCAGCTTTTTGACGATGCCGTCCTTCCACGCCACCGTCTGCGACAGGTCGATGGCCGGTTTGGCCGCCGTGATGCCGAGCGTGCCTCCGTCGGCCGCTTTCGACACGGTCTCGAATTTCGAGGCGGCGTGGATGATGGCCTTGGAGGGGATGCAGCCGACGTTCAGGCAGGTGCCGCCCAGACCGTCGCCGCCGTCGACCAGCACGGTGTCGAGGCCCAGCTGGCCGCAACGGATGCCCGCGACATAGCCGCCGGTGCCGGCGCCGATAATCAGGACCTTGGTTTTGATCGCGTCAGCCATGGTTCTCAATTCATCCACAGCGTCGCGGGGTGCTCCAGCAGGCCCTTGATGCGCTGGACGAAGACGGCCGCGTCGTGGCCGTCGACGATGCGGTGATCGAAGCTGGAGGACAGGTTCATCATCTTGCGCACGACCATCTGGCCGTCCTTGACCACCACGCGTTCGGCGATCTTGTTGGGACCGACGATGGCGACCTCGGGGTGGTTGATGATGGGGGTGTGGGTGATGCCGCCCAGGGTCCCCAGCGAGGTGATGGTGATGGTCGAGCCCGACAGTTCGTCGCGTTTCGCCGAACCGTCCTTGGCGGCGCCCGAGACCCGGGCGATTTCCAGCGCCGTATCGTAGGGGTCGCGCGCCTCGGCGTTGCGGACCACCGGGACCATCAGGCCGTTCGGCGTCTGGGCGGCGATGCCCAGATGGACGGCGTTGTGCGTCGTCAGGACGCCGGCCTCGTCGTCATAGTGCGAGTTGATGGTCGGCTGGTCGCGCAGGGCCACGACGATGGCGCGGGCGATGAAGGGCAGGACGTTCAGCTTGGGCTGGTCCTTCTTCTTCGTCGCGTTCAGGTGGGCCCGGAGTTCCTCGAGCGCGGTGACGTCGATCTCTTCCACATAGGTGATGTGGGGGATGCGGCGGACGCTCTCGGCCATCTTCTCCGCGATCTTGCGGCGCAGGCCGATGATGCGGGTTTCAGTGGTTCCTTCGGCCCTGGCGTAGGACGAGCCGGTCGATGATCCGGACACGGACGATCCGCGGCCGCCAGAGGCGACATAGCCGTCGAGATCGGAATGCTCGATGCGGCCGGCGGGGCCGGAGCCGGGGACGAACTGGAGCTCGATCCCCAGGTCGCGGGCGCGGTTGCGCACGGCGGGCGAGGCCAGCGGGCGCTGGCCGGCGGCGCGGGTGGTGAAGGCTTCGGCGAGGGTTTTCGCCGGCGCCGTCGTCGAAGTCTTCGCAACCGTCTTCGGAGTCTCCGCTTTCGCAGGCGAAGGCGTATCCGAATTCTCCGGTACTTTTACGGCCGGCGCCGATGCCGCGACATTGCCCTTGCCCGCGACGTCGAAGCTGACAAGCGGTCCGCCCACGGCGAGTTGTTTGCCCGGTTCGCCATGCAGGGCGGCAACGGTTCCGGCGACGGGCGAGGTCAGTTCGACCGTGGCCTTGTCGGTCATGACCTCGGCGAGAAGCTGGTCCTCGGCGACCGTGTCGCCGACCTTGACGTGCCAGCCGACGAGCTCGGCCTCGGCCGTGCCTTCGCCCACGTCGGGCAGTTTGAAGACGTAGTTGCCCGGTGAGGACGGAGTCGCCCCCTCCGTCGCCTTCGGCGCCACCTCCCCACTGACGTGGGGAGGAGAGGCTGTGCGGGTCTCCTCCCCGTCCGCGCTTGCGGATGGGGAGGTGGCTCCGCGCTCTTGCGCGGAGACGGAGGGGGCGGCGCTGACGTCGGACGCATTCCCCGCGCCCTCGACCTCGAACTCCACCAGCGGCGAGCCGACGGCCAGCTGCTGGCCCGGTTCCCCATGGGCGGCCAGAACCTTGCCGGCGACCGGCGAGGTCAGTTCGACCGTGGCCTTGTCGGTCATGATGTCGGCGATGATCTGGTCCTCGGCGACCATGTCGCCGACCTTGACGTGCCAGGCGACCAGTTCGGCCTCGGCGGTGCCTTCGCCCACGTCGGGCAGTTTGAAGACGTAGCGGCCCATCTCAACGCCCTCCGGTCATGACGGCCTTCAGGGCCGTGGCGACCCGCTCGGGTCCCGGGAAATATTCCCACTCGAAGGCGTGCGGATAGGGGGTGTCCCAGCCGGTCACCCGCGCGATCGGCGCCTCGAGATGATAGAAGCAGCGCTCCTGCACCAGGGCCGACAGCTCGCCGCCGAAGCCCGAGGTCCTGGGGGCCTCGTGGACGATGACGCAGCGGCCGGTCTTCTTCACCGAGGCCTCGATGGTCTCGATATCCAGCGGCACGAGGGTGCGCAGGTCGATGACCTCGGCGTCGACGCCGGCATGCTCGGCGCCCGCGAGCGAGACCCAGACCATGGTGCCGTAGGCGAGGATGGTGACGTCGCCGCCCTCGCGCATGATGCGCGCCTTGCCGATCGGTTCGACGTATTTGCCGGTCGGGACCTGGGCCAGTTCCTGGGCCTTCCAGGGCGAGACCGGCTTCTGGTGCCAGCCGTCGAACGGGCCGTTGTACAGGCGTTTGGGCTCGAAGAAGATGACCGGATCGTCGTCCTCGATGGCCGCGGTCAGCAGGCCCTTGGCGTCGTAGGGGTTGGACGGGATGACGACCTTCAGGCCCGCGATATGGGTGAACAGGCTTTCGGGCGACTGGCTGTGCGTCTGGCCGCCGAAGATGCCGCCGCCGTAGGGCGAGCGCACGGTGATCGGGCTGGTGAACTGGCCGCCCGAGCGGTAGCGCAGCTTGGCCGCCTCGGAGACGATCTGGTCGTAGGCCGGATAGATGTAGTCGGCGAACTGGATCTCGACGACCGGGCGCAGGCCGTAGGCGCCCATGCCGATGGCGGCGGCGACGATGCCGCATTCGCTGATCGGGGCGTCGAAGCTGCGGGTCAGGCCGTGCTTCTTCTGCAGATGGTCGGTGACGCGGAAGACCCCGCCAAAGTACCCCGCGTCCTCGCCGAAGCTGAGAACGTTCGGGTCCTCGGTCATCTTGATGTCGATGGCCGAATTGAGGGCCTGGATCATGTTCATCGGCTGGACGCCGTCGGCCGGCGCCTCCGATTTCGGGGCGTGGTTCTGGTCGGCCATGTCCGGCTCGATGCCGTCCTGGCGGTCCGCGTCGGTGAAGGTGGTTTGCTCGCTCATGATCAGACCCCCACCTCGCGCCGCTGTTCGGTGATGCGCCAGTCCTCGGTCGCATAGACCTCCTCGAACATGGTCTTCACCGAGGGGCGCGACTGGCCCAGCGTGCCGATGGCCTCGGACTCCTTGCCGGCGGCGCGGACCTGTTCGACGGCGTCGGCCTCGGCGGCCGTCTGCTGCTCGTCCGACCATTCGCCGAGCGAAATCAGGTGCTGCTTCAGGCGGGCGATCGGGTCGCCCAGCGGCCATTTGTCGTGCTCGTCGGCCGGGCGGTAGCGGCTCGGATCGTCCGAGGTCGAGTGCGGGGCGCCGCGGTAGGTGAACAGCTCGATGACCGTCGCGCCCTGGTTGGAGCGGGCCCGCTCCTCGGCCCACTGGGTCGCGGCCCAGACGGCGAGGAAGTCGTTGCCGTCGACCCGCAGGGCCGGAAGGCCGTAGCCGATGGCCTTGGAGGCGAAGGTGGTCTCAAGCCCGCCGGCGATGCCCTGGAAGGAGCTGATGGCCCACTGGTTGTTGACGATGTTGAGGATGACCGGGGCGCGATAGACGGCGGCGAAGGTCAGGGCGTTGTGGAAGTCGCCCTCGGCCGTGGCGCCGTCGCCGATCCAGCTGATGGCGATCTTGTCGTCGCCCTTGTAGGCGCTGGCCATGGCCCAGCCGACGGCCTGCGGCACCTGGGTGCCGAGATTGCCGCTGATGGTGAAGAAGCCATAGTCCTTGGCCGAATACATGATCGGCAGCTGACGCCCCTTGATCGGGTCCGAAGCGTTTGAGTAGATCTGGTTCATCATCGTCGCGAGCGGATAGCCCCGCGCGATCAGCAGGCCCTGCTGGCGATAGGTCGGGAAGCCCATGTCCTCGCGCGAGAGGATCATGCCCTGGGCGACGGCGATGGCCTCCTCGCCCGTGCACTTCATATAGAAGCTGGTCTTGCCCTGACGGTGGGCGCGATGCATCCGGTCGTCGAAGGCGCGCGTCAGGATCATGGCCTTGAGGCCGCGCCGCATCGTCTCGGCGTCCAGCTTGGGGTTCCACGGGCCGACGGCCTTGCCGTCGTCGTCCAGCACGCGGATCAGCCGGAAGGCGTGGTCGCGCATGTCGAACGGCGTGGTCGAGACCTCGGGGCGCTCGACGACGCCCGCCGGGTCCATCAGCAGATGGCTGAAATCCGTGGGGTCGCCCGGCCGGCCCGAAGGCTCCGGCACGCGCAAAGACAAGGCTTGGCTATTGGGCTTCTTCATTCCGTCCTGCCGTCCGGTTGATCCGACCGCGTTTCCTGAGGCGCAATTAGCACGAGGCGCCAGACAAGGCTCGCTCGATTTCGACCTTGCCTTAGCCGGTTTAGCGGTATTTTATTGCGCGAGAACACAATCAGGAGAAACGCCTTGGCTGACGATCTGGATCCCGTCGACGCCCGAATTCTGGACATCCTGCAGCAGGACGCCGGATTGTCGGTGGCCGAGGTGGCGGATCGGGTCGGTCTGTCGGCCTCGCCGTGCTGGCGCCGGATCAAGCGGCTGGAGGATACGGGCTTCATCCGCAAGCGGGTGACCCTGCTGGACGCGACCAAGCTGGGCCTGGATTTCGAGGTCTATGCGATCGTCAAGCTGAGCCTGCCGTCGACCGAAAACCTCGACGCCTTCGAGGCCGCCGTGGCCCAGTGGCCCGAAGTGGTGCAGTGCGCCACCATCACCGGGCGCGAGGACTATGTGCTGCGGATCATCACCTCCGACATGCACGCCTTCGACCAGTTCCTGCGCCACAAGCTGCTGAGCCTGGGCATCGTCTCGGACTGCGAGAGCCACATCGTCACGCGCGGCGTGAAGAATGTGACCGCCCTGCCCCTTGGCATCGTGACCCCGCACGTCGGATAGTCCCGTTCGGGCGCGTGCCGCGCCGAGGGATTCGACATGATCGAGATGGTGATCGACGCCCGCCGCAAGGATCTGGGCGGGTTCGAGGTCGGACGGGTGCTGCCCTTCCACGCGCGCCGCATGGTCGGGCCCTTCATATTTCTGGACCAGATGGGGCCCGCGGAGTTCGCGCCGGGGTCGGAGGCGATCAACGTTCGCCCGCATCCGCACATCGGCCTGTCGACCCTGACCTATCTGTTCGAGGGCGAGATCATGCACCGGGACAACACCGGCGCGACCCAGGCCATCCGGCCGGGCGAGGTCAACTGGATGACCGCCGGCAAGGGCATCGTCCATTCCGAACGCACCGATCCGCTGAAGAAGAGCCAGGGCGGGCCGATGCACGGCATGCAGGCCTGGATCGCCCTGCCCGAGGAGTCCGAGGAGACCGATCCGCGCTTCCATCACCACGGCGAGGCGGACCAGCCCGCCTATGAGAACGGCGGCCTGTTCGCGCGGCTGGTGGCCGGCGAGGCCTATGGCGCCAAGGCGGCCGTGCCGGTGTCGTCGCCGCTGTTCTATGTCCACTGGGAACTGGCCGAGGGGGTGCGCACGGCGCCCCCGCCCGGCGCGGGCGCGGGCGGCTATTCCGAGCGGGCGCTGTATGTGGCCAGGGGCGAGATCGAGGTCGGCGACCGCGCCTTCCACGAGGGCCAGATGGTCATTCTGGAGCCGACCGCCGAGCCGACCATCAAGGCGCTGAAACCCTCGACCGTCATGGTCCTGGGCGGCGAGCCGGTCGGGCCGCGCATCATCTGGTGGAATTTCGTCCACTCGAAACAGGAGCGGATCGACCAGGCCAAGGCCGACTGGAAGGCCGGCCGCATGAGCCTGCCGAGCGAGGACTCGATCGAGTTCATCCCCCTGCCCGACGTGCCCTCGACGCCCGA
>NZ_JAKFEB010000009.1:0-3021 GCF_036677305.1 Brevundimonas sp.
CGGGACCTCTGCGGCGCATGACGCCGCAAGTCTCCCCCCGGCCGGTCTCCGCAAGGAGCCGTCCGGGCGTCGGCAAGGCCCGAACAGGGCCGGCGGCCGGCACGCGCGTGGAAAACGACGACGTGGGGCGGTCTGTCTCGTCGAAACGGTAAAACTACAACAGCACCGGGCGAGGCCCGGTCGCCCCGCACCCTCCCCGACCCGCTTCCCCGAAGCGGCGATAACTCATGCCTTCTCCCCCACCGTCCGACAGGCTATCTCCGACGCATGACCTCCGCCCCGCTTCCCGACGCCGGTTCGAACTGGGTGGACCGCCACGCGCCGGAAGGCCTCAAGCCCTGGCTCAAGCTCGGCCGCTTCGACCGTCCCGTCGGCATCTGGCTGTTGCTCATCCCGGGCTGGCAGGGGATCGCCCTGGCCTGGGCGTCGGGCGCGGCCGGGCCGGCGGACGAGGGCTTCCTGCTGAGGCACGCCCTCACCCTCGCCGTGCTCTTCGCCCTCGGCGCCTGCCTGATGCGGGCGGCGGGCTGCGCCTTCAACGACATCGTCGACCGCAAGATCGACCGGCAGGTGGCCCGCACCGCCTCCCGCCCCGTCGCCTCCGGCCGGATCGGCGTCAGCCACGCCGGCATCTTCGTCGTCGTCTGCAGCTTCATCAGTCTGCAGATCCTGCTGGCGATGAACTGGACCACGGTCATGCTGGGGATCGGGTCGCTGGCCCTGGTCGCCGCCTACCCCTTCATGAAGCGGATCACATGGTGGCCCCAGGCCTGGCTCGGCCTGACCTTCAACTGGGGCGCCCTGATGGGCTTCGCCGCCTTCACCAGCGCCTTCCCCTGGTCCGGCATGCCCGCCTTCTGGCGCACCGGGATCAGCGTGTTCCACGCCCACGCCGGCCTGCCCGGCCACCTCACCCTGGCGGCCGTCCTCCTCTACCTCGGCGGCGTCTTCTGGACCCTCGGCTACGACACCATCTACGCCCTGCAGGACATCGAGGACGACGCCATGGTGGGCGTGAAATCCTCGGCCCGCAGGCTTGGTTCGAACGTGCCGCGCGGGGTCGCCGTCTCCTACGCCCTCGCCGTCGCCTGCGCCGCCGCCGCCGGCTGGACGGCCCATCTCGGCCCGCTCTACTGGCTCGGCCTCGCCGCCTGTGCCCTGCATCTCGCCTGGCAGGCGCGCCGCGTCCGCACCGACGACCCCGCCCTCGCCCTGCGCCTGTTCAAGTCCAACCGCGACGCCGGCCTGATCCTGCTGGCCGCCATCGGCCTGGGAGCCCTGACCCTGTGACCCGCGCCTTCCGCATCCTCATGGCGTCGGCGATGCTGCTCGTCGCCGCCTGCGCCTCGCCGCCGCCGCCGCCGACGGCGCCCGCCGAATTCCAGCCGATCGCCTACAAGCTTGAAGATGGTCGCATGACCACCGAGCTCACGCTCGACCCGGCCCTGCGCGCCCATCCCGAACTGCGCGCCCGCCTTTATGACGACGGCATGATCGCCATCCGCGAGTTCGAGGCCGATGTCCGCAGGGCCCGGGCCGAGGAAGGCGGCGAGCTCGATTATAATATGGACCTGACCCTGCGCTGGGACGCGCCCGTCGAGACGGCGGGTCTGGTCAGCGCCGACGGCCTGGTCTGGTCCTTCACCGGCGGCGCCCATGGCAATCCCGGCTTCCACGCCATCCTGTGGGACCGCCGGAACCTGCGCGAGGTGAAACCGGCCGACCTGTTCCGCCCCGGCGCCGACTTGTCGAAACTGGACCGCGCCCTGTGCGATTCCATCAATGCCGCCAAGGCCGCACGCGGCGGCGACCAGGCCTGGGATCCGGCCCCGTATCCGGGCGAGCAGGGCGACGGCATCTGGGTCTGCCCGGTTGCGCTCGACACGCCCTTCTCCCTCGCCCCCGGCGACACGGCGGGCAAGGCCGGCGGCCTGGTCTTTCTGATCGATCCCTATGTGGTCGGACCCTACGCCGAGGGCGTCTACACGGCCGTGGTGCCCGCAGCCGCCTTCGCCGCCCTGCTCTCGCCCGAATGGGCCGGTCAGTTCGGCGGCGAACCTTCGCCGGAATACCTTGACCGGCTTCGCGCCGAACAAGCACGATGATCGCGACGCCCCGGGAGACACGCATGACCTCGATCGCCAGGCCGACCATCCGGCTTCTGCTCCTGACCGCCGCCCTCGCGACGACCCTCGCCGCCTGCAACCGCGACCGCGAACCCGAGGCGGCCGCACCGCCCGCGCCGGCGCCGGGCGCCGTCGTCACCCCAGCGGACGCCGCCGCCCCCATGGCCTTCGAGAGCAAGACGCCCTGGGCCGACGTCAGCCTGACCCTGCCCGCCGGCATCAAGCCCCAGGGCGACCTGCACGCCCGCCTCTATGCCGAGGAGGTGCGCCGCCTGCGCCAGTTCGCCGAGGGCGCCCAGGGCGAACTGACCGAGGCCGGGGCCGAGACCGACCGGCCCAAATACCAGAAGGCGATCACCATCACGGTCGCCGCCGAAACCGCCAAACTGCTCAGCCTCAAGCGCTCCGATTTCGACTATTCGGGCGGCGCCCATCCCAACACCCTCGCCGACGGCCTGCTGTGGGACAAGGCGCTCAAGCGCCGGATCGGCCTGGCCGACCTGTTCGGCAAGGAGGCGAACCTGACCATTCTCGACCAGGCCCTGTGCTCGGCGATCAACACCGCCAAGCGCGCCCGCGTCCCCGGCAGCGCCGGCGTGACCCTGGGCGGCGGCGACAAGATCTTTTCCTGCCCGCGCGCCGCCGACACCCCGTTCGTGCTGACCGCCGGCGACACTCCGGGCAAGGCGGCGGGCCTGACCTTCCTGATCGGCCCCTACCAGGTCGGCCCCTATGTCGAGGGAGCCTATGAGATCGCCATTCCGGCCGCGGTCTTCCGGTCCCTGCTGACGACCGCCTACAGCAGCGAGTTCGGCGGCCAGCTGGTGAAGGCCGGGGACGTCACCCCGGCCCTCCCGCCGATCCTTCAGCCGAAGCCCGCGCCCGCCGCTCAGTC
>NZ_JAKFEB010000010.1:0-16929 GCF_036677305.1 Brevundimonas sp.
GGCAGCCGGGTCGGCGGCGCCGCGTCGGGCGCGCGCAGGTACAGGGGCCGGGGCGGCGAAACCGCCGGATCGGCCGCCGCCGCCAGCCGCGCCAGCGCCTCGGGGGCCGGTCCCGCCAGCGGCGCGAGGCTCAGCGCCGGGAAGGCCGCGGCGAAGAGAACCGCCCCCGATCCGATCAGCACAGAGCCGGACGGCAGGCCGGCGATCCGCTCCGACGCCGCCTCCAGGGACAGGGCCTCCGCGGGGCCGTCGGCGACGCCGCCCGACGCGCCCTGCGGCCAGAATCGCGCATAGACCTGTCCCCGCCGCGCATCGATCACCGCCGCCGCCGCATCGCCCTCGTCTGAAGCCGCCAGCGCGTCCAGGCTGGAGATCCCCACCACCGGCCGATCCAGCGCCGCGCCCAGCCCCTGTGCGAAGGCCAGGCCGACGCGCAGTCCGGTGAATGAGCCCGGCCCCACGGTCACCCCGATCCGGTCGATCGCCCCGAAGGTCAGTCCGGCTTCGGCCATGGCGTCCCGCGCGAAGCCGGCCAGCCGTTCCGAATGCCCCTTGGCCATCGGCTCGGACCGCAGACCCAGCCGACGCACGGTCGCGCCCGAGACCTCGAACACCCCGGCCGTGCACAGGCCCAGCGCCGTATCGACGACCAGCACCCTCATGACCGCGCTCCGCTGCGGAGGCTCAGACGTCCCGCGCCAGGGCCTGGACGATCCGCGCCACCGCCTTGCGCACCTCGCGGTCCGCAATCATCGGGAAGCCCGTGGCGACCGACCGTCCATCCGTCGTGGCGGTGATCAGGCGCAGCCCCGCCCAGCCGTCGTCGACCCCGCCCCTCGCGGTTTCGACCGGTGGGAAGAAGCTCTCGACCGATGTGCCCAGCACCGTCGCGGCGCGATGCAGGCGCGAGGCCGAGATACGGTTCTGACCGGTCTCGTATTTCTGCACCTGCTGGAAGCTGATCCCCAGTTGCTGGGCCAGGGCGCTCTGCGACAGGCCCAGCGCCGAGCGCCGCAAGCCGATCCGCGCCCCGACATAGGCGTCCACGTCGTCCCGACCGCCGATCCTGGCCATGTCTGCTCGTCTCCCTTTCCACTCCGCAGAGTTTCATGGAAACGAAAATGTTGCAATGAAATAGTTTCATCAGCGTTCCAGCCGCGCCGTAACCGCCGAGACCGAGCGCGTGTCGGCGCGCGCGATCCGCTCCTCGGAGCCCAGCCCGCCCGGTCCGCCCCGCACCACCAGAACGTCGGCGTCGGCCCGGTCGTACAGCCGCACCCGCGTCTCGCCGCCGGTCATCTCGATGACGCAGCCCTGGTCCCGCCGCGGCCAGCGCCCCGGCTCATACTCCAGCACCACGCCCGAGGCGGCCCAGGGCGCGAGGTCGTCGTTGGACAGCTGCACGCGCCGCACCGCGGCCGGCGGCGGGGGCGTGAAGCCCCGGCCCGCGCTGGCCAGACCCGTCGTTCCGGCGGCGGGCTCGGGGGTCGCGTCGACCGGACCGCGGGCCAGCGCCAGCGCCTCGACCGTCGTTCCGATCGCGCCGGTCAGCCGCCGCTGCACATCGGGCCGGAACAGGCCCGAGCGTTTGCCGGATTCGTACAGACCCCAGCCCTGGCTGGTCATGCCGGCCCGCAGCCCGGCCTCGGCCTGGCTCAGCCCCGCCTCGCGGCGCAGGGCCGCCAGGGCCTCGCCGAGACGCCGGGCGTCCTCATCGCTTTCAAACCGGGGCATGGATCAATGATGGCGCCGTCCGCGCGCGGAAGCGAGACGTATTCGTTTCAGGGCCTCGCGCTCAGGCAGCGAGCCGTTGCACGGCGAGCGACAGCGCCCCGACAGGACCGCGCTCAAGCAGCGAGCGACTGCGTCGCGAGCGTTGGCGCCCCGAAATCAAAGCACCTGCTCGACCCGGGTCACTTCCGGGACGTAGTGTTTCATCATCTGCTCGACCCCGGCCTTCAGCGTCGCGGAGGACGACGGACAGCCGGCGCAGGCCCCGCGCATGCGCAGGGTCAGGACCCCCGTCTCCGCGTCGAAGGCGTCGAACAGGATGTCGCCGCCGTCCTGGGCCACGGCCGGGCGGACGCGGCTGTCCAGCAGCTGTTTGATCTCGGCCACGACCTCGCTGTCCTCGGCCGACGCCTGGGCGGACAGGCCGGCCGCGCCGCGCATCAGGGGGGCGCCCGAGACGAAATGATCCATGACGGTCGCGAGAATGGGCGCCTTCATCGCCGCCCATTCCGGCCCCTGCGCATCCCGCGTGACAGAGACATAGTCGTAGCCGAAGAAGACGCCCGTCACGCCCTCGAGCGTGAACAGGGCCTCGGCCAGCGGCGAGGCGGCGGCCTCTTCCGCATTGACGAAATCGGTCGGCGACTCCGCCACGTCCCGTCCAGGCAGGAATTTGAGGACGTTCGGATTGGGGGTCGGTTCGGTCTGGATGAACATGGCGCTCAGATGCGCCGCCTCAGGCGCGGGTTCAAGGCCCACGGGGTCGCACCCGCGAGGGCGGCGGGCGGGCCGGGATCCGTCAGGCCAGGTCCTCGATGTCCTTCTCGGTCAGTTCGCCCGGCACGATCGTCACCGGCAGCTTGCGGCCCGTGAAGGCGGCGCCCTGTTTGACCACCGCCGACACCAGGGGTCCCGGACCGCGCCCGCCGTGGCCGGCGGCCAGGACCAGGATCTTGATGTCCGGGTCCTCGCCGACGACCTTGCGAATGGCGTCCTGGGGCTCGCCACGTTCGATCAGCAGCATCGGCGTGGCACCGGATCGCTCGGCCGCCTCGGCAGCCCACTTGTCCAGCAGGGTCTCGGCCTCGAGCCGCGTCTGGCGCTCGATCTCCTCGCGGACCCCGGACCAGTGGGCGTCCGCCGCCGCCGCGGGGATGACGCGCAGCATGGCCACCCGCCCCCCGGTCGAACGGGCCCGCCGCGCGGCGTAGCGCAGGGCGGATTCGAACTCCGGACTGTCGTCGACGACGACCAGAAACTTGCGCGGCATCAGCCTCTCCCTCAGCCCGGGACGCTACCAGAATCCGGTCGCATGCGCGAAGCGCCAGGCCGCGTCGGGTCGAAAAGGCGGAGCCTTTTGACCGCGGCCCAACAGGAAAGACTTCGTCAGCCTGCCGACGACGCTATCTCACGAATGGCGCCGTTGGCGATCGTCAGTTTGGCGAAGGTCCAGCCCGAGCCCGAGGCCTCGATCTCGTCGACCGAGGCGCGGACGCCTTCCACGGTCGCCAGACGCGGCCCGATCCAGGCGTCGACCGCGGTCTCCGCCGAAGCCTCGGTGGCGCCGACGGAGGCCTTGGAGCCCTTGGCCACGGCCCGGGTCAGCAGGACGTGCTCGGCCATCAGATCCTCGATCAGGCGGCGCACCGCCAGACTGTCGAAATGATCCGCCATCGGCACCTGACCCGCCGCGGCGCGCAGCCGGTCGATGTCGAAGGCCGCGCCGACCTGGTGGTACAGCATGGCCATGGCCGGTTCGGACCATTTCGCCTCGCGGGCCAGATCGCCGATGTCGACGGTGGCGACCAGCGGCCGCAGCATGGCGAAGTCGCGCGCCATGGCCTTGGACGCGCCCAGGCCGATGAAGGTCTGGACCCGGTCTTCCAGCCGCGCCTGTTCGAACCGCGAAAGCACCGCGCCGCCGGCGGCGCGAAGGGCGTCCGCCGCGGGGCGATAGGCCTCGATCAGCTGGCCGACCGTGCAGCCCTTGCGCATGGCCCGGCGCGCCAGGAAGAAGGTCTGGCGGCGCAGCACGGTGGCGATTTCCCCGTACAGCGCCATCTGCGCCGCGGCGGGAATCTTCCGGTCGAGGGCGGAGACGGCGTCCCACGCCTCGTCGAGGCGGAAGATCTGGCGCGCCGCCTCGAAGGCGATGACCATGGCGCCCGTGTCGCACCGCGCCGCCTGCCGCAGCCGCTCGGGGAAGGTCGGCCCGGCCATGTTGACGATCTCGTTCGACAGGATCGTCGAGATGATCTCGCGCCGCAGCCGGTGGCGCTGCATGTCGGCCTCGTATTTCGCCAGCGGGGCCGGGAAATAGCGGACCAGGGTCTGTTTGAAGAAGGCGTCGTCGGGCGCGGCCGAGGCGACGATGTCGTCGAACAGCTCCAGCTTGGAATAGGCTGTCAGCACGGCCAGCTCGGGCCGGGTCAGCGCCTGGCCGGAGGTCTTCATCTCGGCCAGCTTCACATCGTCGGGCAGGCCCTCGACCTTGCGGTCCAGCTTACCCTTCGACCCCAGCCACTGCATGAACCGCTGCTGGGAATCCAGCGCCGAAACACCCTCCGCCTCCTGCAGCGAGAGGGCCAGGGTCTGGTCGTAGTTGTGGGCCAGAACCTTCAGCCCGACCTCGTCGGTCATGGAGGCCAGCAGGGCGTCGCGCTTGTCGGCCTTGAGCGAGCCCGAAGCGATGGCCGCCCCGGTCAGGATCTTGATGTTGACCTCATGGTCGGACGAATCCACCCCGGCCGAGTTGTCGATGGCGTCGGTGTTGATCCGGCCGCCGGTCCCGCCGGCGCCCGAACGCGCGAAGGCGATGCGGCCCGCCTGGGTCATGCCCAGGTTGGCGCCCTCGCCGATGACTTTCGCGCGAACCTCGCCGCCGTCGATGCGGATGGCGTCATTGGCCTTGTCGCCGACCTGGGCGTCGCTCTCGGTCGGAGCCTTCACATAGGTGCCGATGCCGCCGAAATAGAGCAGTTCGGCCGGCGCCTTGAGGATGGCCTTCATCAGGGCGGCCGGGTCCAGCACATCCTCCTGGATGTCCAGCGCCGCCTTGATCTGCGGTGTCAGCTGGATCGACTTGGCCGAGCGCGGGAAGACGCCGCCCCCCCTGGAGATCTTCGTCTTGTCGTAGTCCTGCCAGGACGAGCGCGGGACCTTGAACATCCGCTCCCGTTCCACCCAGCTCGTCGCCGGATCCGGGGTCGGATCGATGAAGATGTCGCGGTGGTCGAAGGCGGCGATCAGCCGGATCTGTTTCGACAGCAGCATGCCGTTGCCGAACACGTCGCCGCTCATGTCGCCGACGCCGACGACGGTGAAGGGCTCTGACTGGATGTCCTTGCCCTCCTCGCGGAAGTGGCGCTTGACCGCTTCCCAGGCGCCGCGGGCGGTGATGCCCATTTCCTTGTGGTCGTAGCCGACCGATCCGCCGGAGGCGAAGGCGTCATCGAGCCAGAAGCCGTAGTCGCGCGCCACGCCGTTGGCGATGTCCGAGAAGGTCGCCGTGCCCTTGTCGGCGGCCACGACCAGATAGGGATCGTCGCCCTCGAAGCGCACGACATGCTGCGGCGGAACGACCTTGCCCTTGGCGTTGATGTTGTCGGTGACGTCGAGCAGACCCGAGAGGAAGGTCCTGTAGGCGCGGATGGCCTCGGCCTGCTGGGCGTCGCGGTCCCCGCCGGCGCGCACGATGGCGGCCAGATGTTTGGGGAAGAAGCCGCCCTTGGAGCCCACCGGCACGATGACGGCGTTCTTGACCTGCTGCGCCTTGACCAGACCCAGCACCTCGGTGCGGAAGTCGTCGCGGCGGTCGGACCAGCGCAGGCCGCCGCGCGCCACGGGGCCGAAGCGCAGATGGACGCCCTCGATATGCGGGGCCCAGACGAAGATCTCGCGGAATGGCTTGGGCAACGGCAGGTCGGCCAGTTCGCGCGAGGCGACCTTGAT
This sequence comes from Brevundimonas sp., assembly GCF_036677305.1. Lineage (GTDB taxonomy): Bacteria > Pseudomonadota > Alphaproteobacteria > Caulobacterales > Caulobacteraceae > Brevundimonas. The sequence continues at coordinate 5,683 of NZ_JAKFEB010000010.1, forward strand.
CGAGATGTGCGCCTTGGGCCGGCCGTCGGCGCCGGTCTGATAATAGTTGGTCCGCTTGATCGCCTCGACCAGCAGGGCCATCCGGCGAAGCGCCCGGTCGTGGTCCAGGCTCTTCACGTCCTGCAGCAGGGCGTTGATCGCGGCGACCTGTTTCGTCACGGCGGCCTCGCGGCTGGCGCCGTCGCCGCCCCGGGCCGGATCGAATTTGGTCTCGAACAGCTCCAGGATCGCGCGCGCCACGGCGGGATAGTCGCGCAGCGCCTCTTCCTGCACGGCCTGCGACGGATCGAGCCCGGTCTGCTGGCGATAGCGGGCCAGGGTGCGCACCAGCGCCGCCTCGCGCCAGTCGACCCCCAGCTCCAGCACCAGGCGGTTGAAGCCGTCGCTCTCGGTCAGGCCGGTCCAGACGGCCGAGAAGGCCGCCTCGAACGGGCCCTTCACGTCCTCGAATTTCAGATCGCCGCCGCGCGGATCCTCGAGCAGGAATTCATGCACATGGATCTTCTCGCCCCCGGTCGGCTGCAGGGCGTGGCCCCACTCCTCCAGCGTCTTCAGGCCCATGTCGGCCAGGATCGGCAGCACGTCCGACAGCGGCACGGCCGAGCCGCGGCGGTAGAGCTTGAAGCGGAAATTGAGCGGTCCGTCTTCCGGCGTGCGGAAGGCGCGCACCGACACCGGATCGCCCGATCCGATCTGGCCGGTCTCGTTCAGACCGTCGACGGCCATCAGGTCGCGCACGGCCTCGTCGGCGTCATAGCGGTCGCGGTAGCCGGCGCCGAAGGCCTCGGCCCAGCGCACGCTCAGCGGGCCGACGGCGACGTCGTCCACGTCGGCGGCGCGCAGGGCGCCCTCGAAACGGTCGATCCAGCTGCGGCCCGCCTCGGCGACCTGGGCTTCCAGCTCGGTTTGATCCGGGCACGGATGATCGCCAGGCGTGACGCCGATGATGTAGTGGATTCGCACCAGCGGCTGGTCCGACAGCTGCGGATACCAGGCCGACATCCGACCGCCCCAGGCCTTGGCCAGAATCCGGCCGATCCGTTCACGGACCGAGGCGTCGAACCGCTCGCGCGGGATGAAGGCCAGAATCGAGACGAAGCGGTCGAACGGGTCCTTGCGGGTGAAGATCTTGATCCGCGGCCGGTCGTGCAGGTGCAGGATGCCGAGCGCGATCTCCAGCAGTTCGTCCTCGCCGATCTGGAAGAGTTCGTCGCGCGGATAGTTCTCGAGGATGTTCTTCAGCCGCTTGTGGCTGTGGCTGCCCTCGATCTTGCCGCCGCGGGCCAGGGCGCCGGCGACCTTGCGCCGGATCAGCGGCACCTCGGCGGCGGCCCGGTCATAGGCCTCGGCGGTGAACAGGCCGACGAAGCGGGTCTCGCCCGACGGCCGCCCGTCCGGGCCGAACCGCTTGACCCCGACGTAGTCCATATAGGCGCGGCGGTGGACCCGGGACCGGACGTTGGCCTTGGCCACCGTCACCGGCTCGGACAGGTCCAGCTGCTTCTTCATCGATTTCGTCAGCACCGCCGGCTCATTGGCCCGGCGCAGCACGGTGCGCTTCGGATCGGCCAGCAGGCCCAGGCCCGCGCCCGACTGCGACAGCGGCGCCTCGGCCTCGTAGCCGCCGTCCTTCGAGCGCGGGTAGTCGTAGTCGCGCGCGCCGAGGAAGACGAAATGGTCGTGCTGCAGCCAGCGCAGGAATTCCAGGTTCTCGGCCAGCACCTCGGGCGCCACGCCCTTGGGCCCGCCCTCCAGATGCTCGATCGAGCGGGCCATCAGACCGGCCATCGCCGCGTGGTCGTTCACCGCCCCGGCCACATCGGCCATGGTCGCGGACATTTCCTCGCCCAGCGCGTCGCGGCGCTCCTGCGGCAGGGGGTCGATGACCACCACGATGATGGATTCCCGGCCGCCGTCCTCGTCGGTGACCGGATGGTAGAGCGAGCGCACCGTCACGCCGGCCTCGGCCAGTTCGCCCATGACGCTGTCGACGAGGAAGGGCCGGTCGTCCTGGATGACGGTCAGCAGGTCAAAGCCCGCCGCGCGGCCGTCGGCGCCGGTCACGGGGGAGACGGTGATCCGCGCCGGTTCGCCATGGGCCCGCCCCTCGGCGGCCTTCCAGACATTGGCCAGCAGGACGGCCAGATCGTCGCCGCCCAGTTCGGGAGTCTCGTCCGCCGCATAGTCCTCGAAGGCCTGCGCCAGGAAGTCCAGGGCGCGGGCGTCGGGCTTCACCGTCAGGGCCTTGCGGAACCGCTTCTCCAGCGCCTCCAGCGTGATCGCCTGAGGAAGCTTTGACGCCGGTTCGCCGGACATGGGGCAGGTCTCTTGCAGACGCGGCCTCAGCATCGGCCGCCAGGATGGGGGCTCAGACTAGGCCGCTTCGCCACCGGGGCAAGGCTGCTGTCCGACGGCCGCCTGACTAGGCCAGCCGGCCCGTCCGGGGAACCCCCAAAAACGAAAACGCCGGCCCCGTTTCCGGAGCCGGCGTCGCCGATCGTCGGTCTTCGCAGTCCCTAGAAGCGGACGTTCATGCCGATGCGCAGCGCGTGCAGGTCAAGGCCGTCGTTGCTCCGGGCGATGTCTGTCCCCGTCGTGTTCGGCGGCTGGATGAAGGGGTTGGCGGGCCCGGCCGTCCCGGGACCGGCGCGGACGACATAGTCGCCGGGCTGCAGGTTCGAATAGAGGTACTCGCCCGTCACCGACAGGTTCGGCGCCAGTCGCCATTCGACGCCGCCGCCCAGCTGGTAGCCGTCGGCGTCGTCCTCGTTGACGGTCTCGGTGAAGCTGTTGGCCGTATTGGTGGTGCGGAAGCCGTTCTCGACCTTGGCCTTGGCGGCGCCGCCGGTGGCGTAGACCAGGGCCCGGCCGACGGGGAAGCCGACACGGGCGCGGAGGGCGGCCATCTGTTCCACCTGGCGGGTGAAGACATAGGCGGCCGGGGTGCCGCTGAACGAGGTGACCGAGTCTTCCAGATCCACGGCGCTCAGTTCGCCGACCAGGCCGACGACCAGCGGGCCGAACCGCATGTCGTAGCCGGCGCGGATCGAACCTTCGACGCCGGTCGGGTCGACATCGCAGCCTGCGTCGGAGGCCTGGCCGATCGCGGCGCCGTCGCAGGAGCCGGGGCCGAAGGCGTTGGTCGTCGTGCCGCTGAGCACGACCGTGTCGTCGAACTGGCCGTCGAAGTCGCGGTCGAAGACGAGGCCTTCACCGGCGTCCTCGTTGTTTTCGACGACGCCGCCGTAGACGCCGATATAGGGGCCGCTCCAGTCGGGAACGGATTGGGCCAGGGCGGGCGCCGAGACGCCGGCCAGCAGGATCGCCAGAGATGCGGCGGAAACAGTTTTGTACATGGAGGTATCCTTGGAGCTGTTCGCGGACCGTCCGCGCGTCGCCCTTCCGCCGCCGCTAACGGGACCTCTCCCGGCCCGTTCCTTCCGGACCACGGTTCGATCAGGCCCTGTGGCGCGGATGTCGCGCAGCGGATTGCGGATACGACAAGGCCGCCGAACTTGCGTCCGGCGGCCTGCTTCGGATCGGCGCCTGGGAGGGGGAGGGTCGGCGCCGATCTGCCTGCCGCGGCTTGGGGGAGGGGGAGGGGCCGCGGCGACAGGGATGAGATAGGGGCCGGTTGTGACCAATCAAGGGCGGCGCAGGCGTCTCAGTCGGCGGAGACCTGCGGCGGGTTGACGCGGCCACGCTTCACGCGGGCGGGCTTCGGGTCGTCGTCCTCGGCATAGGGCTCGCCGTCCCCGGACAGCAGTATGGCCATCCAGCGCGATCCCTTGAATTCGGCCAGGACGGCCATGGCCATGACCGCCAGGGGCGTCGACAGGAACATGCCCACCACGCCCCACAGCTGGCCCCACAGCGCGAGGGACAGCAGCACCACCACGGGGTCGATGTTCTGGTTCTCGCCCTGCATGCGCGGCTGGATCATGTTGCCGCTGATGAACAGGATCGCCTGCAGCCCGATGAGCAGCACCGCCGCCGGCCAGTAGCTTTCGAACTGCACCAGGGCGAACAGCGGCGGCGCCAGGCCCGCGACCGCTCCGCCCAGAACCGGGATGAAGCCGACCACGAAGATGACGAAGGTCCAGAACTCGGCGTTCTGCAGCCCGACGGCCCGCATCAGCAGCCAGGCGGCGGCGCAGATCATGGCCCCGGTCACGGTCTGGACCCACAGATAGCCCTCGACGCCTCCGCGGACCCTTTCGAATACCGCCAGCGCCTCGGCCCGGCTCTCGCGGTTGGGGAACAGTCCCACCAGCTTGCGCCGGAACCCGGACTGGGCCGCCAGCAGGAAGGCCAGATAGACCATGACGAAGAAGGCTCCTGACAGGATCCCCTGCGCCTGCAGGGCGGCCGCCGTCAGATAGCCGCGGATGTCCAGCCCGCTGAGCAGCTCGGCCGCGGTGGGCGCCGTCTCGACGCCGAACATCCGGCCGCCGTCCACCAGGATCTGGTCGATCCGCGGTCCGACCCGGCCGGTGATGCCCTCGGCCTGGTCGAAGAAGCCCGCCGCGCCGTTCACGATGATGGCGATCGAGGCGATGAAGCCCAGCACCACCACCAGCAGGGCCGCCACCCCGGCCCAGCGGCCCGGAATCGGCGTGCGGGCCTCGATCGACCGCTTCACCCCGTCGACCATGATCATCAGGAAGATGGCCATGGCCAGGGGGGTCAGTATGCCCCGCAGCCAGAAGACGGCGGCTCCCGCCGCCACCACGGCGATCAGGACAAGCGCATTGCGCGCGACGGTCGAGGTCGGCAGGACGATGGGCGCTTTCATGTCCGCATCGTCGGCGGCGTCGCGGGTTCGGTCAATGATGTCGACAAGGCGCTTGAAGCCCGCCGCTCGCCGCGACAGGGTGAAGACCCCCTCAGGAGCTTCCCATGACCGACGCCCCCGGCATCTTCCTCGGCCAGTCCCTTGACGGGACGGACGGGGCCCCCGGCCTGGCCCAGACCCTGCTGCTGAACCGCGCCAACCGCCACGGCGTCGTCGCCGGCGCCACCGGCACGGGCAAGACGGTCACCCTGCAGATCATGGCCCAGGGCTTTTCCGACGCCGGCGTTCCCGTCTTCTGCGCCGATGTGAAGGGCGACCTGTCCGGCGTCTGCGTTCCCGGCTCGCCCAACGAGAAACTGCTGGCCCGCGCCGCCTCCATGGGGCTGACGCTCCAGCCCAGGGCCGCGCCCGTCGTCTTCTGGGACCTGTACGGCCTCAAGGGCCATCCGATCCGCACCACCGTCAGCGAGATCGGCCCCGTGCTTCTGGCCCGGATGCTCAACCTCAACGACGTGCAGGAGGGCGTGCTCTCGGTCCTCTTCCACGTCGCAGACACCGAAAAACTGCTGCTGCTCGACCTCGACGACCTGCGCGCCATGCTGGCCTATCTCGGCGAGAACGCGGACCGCATCGGCCGCGAGGTCGGCAATGTCGCCCCCGCCTCCATCGCCTCGATCCAGCGCGCCGTGCTCCAGCTGGAACAGCAGGGCGGCAAGGCCTTCTTCGGCGAACCGGCCCTGCGGCTGGAGGACATGATGCGCACCGGCCTGGACGGCCGCGGCCAGGTGAATGTGCTGGACGCGACGAAGCTGATGGCCAGCCCGCGCCTGTACGCCGCCTTCCTGCTGTGGCTGCTGTCGGAACTGTTCGAACAGCTGCCCGAGGTCGGCGATCCCGAAAAGCCGCGCCTCGTCTTCTTCTTCGACGAGGCCCATCTGCTGTTCAACGACACCCCGGACGCCCTGCGCGAAAAGGTCGAACAGGTCGTGCGCCTGATCCGCTCCAAGGGCGTCGGCGTCTATTTCGTCACCCAGAACCCGGCCGATATTCCCGACAGCGTCCTGGCCCAGCTGGGCAACCGCATCCAGCACGCCCTGCGCGCCTACACCCCGGCCGAACAGCGCGGCCTGAAGGCGGCCTCCGAAAGCTTCCGCGCCAATCCCGCCTTCGACACCGCCGAGGCCATCCAGGGCCTGGGCGTTGGCGAAGCCCTGGTCTCGACCCTCGACGAAAAGGGCGCCCCCCGGGTCGTCGCCCGCACCGCCATCCGCCCGCCCGACAGCCGCCTGGGACCGGCCACGGACGCCGAACGCGCCGCCGTCACGGCCGCCAGCCCCGTGCGCGGCCTCTACGAAACCATGGTCGACCGCGAATCCGCCGAGGAAATCCTGAATGCCCGCCGCGGGGAACAGGACCAGGCCGCCGCCGACGCCAAACTGGCCGAGGCCCGGGCGAAAGCCGAGGCCGCCGCGGCGAAGGACGCCGAAAAGGCCGCCGTCGTCCGCGAACGGGAACAGGCCCGCGAACAGGCCCGCTACGACCGCGAAGCGGCCCGCCCCCGCGCGGCCCCCCGGCGCTCGACTCGAGAAACTCCGATCGAGGCGGCCACCAAGTCGGTTCTCAGGACGGCGGGGTCGACGCTGACGCGGGAGCTGCTGCGCGGTCTGCTGGGCGGGCTGAAGCGGAGATGACGAGTCCGGGCGTCTATCACGATCATCTTGAGGCGTTAAGATCGGGAGACGCATCGGACCCGGACCATAGCTACAACCTCCAGAACTACATCGTTGAGGACTGGATGGAGGCGACTGGCCTCTCAAGACGCCAGATCTGCGACGTCGTGGCGGCATGGCTGGTGTTCGGATTTGCAGCTGGCCGTCTGACCTTCGAGTTCGCCGACATGCTCGCCAACGATTTGAACTTTATTGCCTCGGCTGCTGCAGCGGCAGGGACCGCTCAGATAACCGATTTCCACACGCCCTTGTCGTGGGAAACCTATCTGGCGTTCGACGCCGGAGAGTTCACCTTCGACGCGGATTTTGATCCCGTCGAGGGAAACACCCGCCCTCTGGTTGCGGCCATCCTTCAGAAGATCGAGGCGTTGGTGGAGTATCCGGCCGCTCTTGCCGGCCTCACCCTTTCGGAACCAGCCGCCACATCCTGAGCGGATGGCGGACCGACCCCGCCTCAGCCCCGGCCGCCTCGCCCCGGCCCATATAGAGGTCAGCGCGCACCGGCCCGCGGATCGCCGACCCGGTGTCCAGCGCCACGACCAGCCCCTGATAGCTGCCCCGGGCGCCGGTCAGGTTCCCGCCGTCGGCCGAAATCCACACAAGGTCGCCATAACGCCAGCTGGCCGGATCGACGGCGATGGCGCGCCGCGCCGGCAGGGGGACGCCCGCGGCTCCGGCCGGGTCGCCGCCGTCGTCGGGGTCCGTCTTGAAGAAGATGTAGCGGGGGTTCAGCGCCATCACCGCCCGGGCCTCGGCCCCGCGATGCGCCGCCAGCCAGGCGCGGATGGCGTCGCCCGAGGTCCCGTTGCGCGGCAGCAGCCCCTGCTCGGCCATCGGCCGGGCGATGCCGGTGAAGGGCTGGCCGTTGTCGGCGGCGTAGGCGGCGCGGATCCGCGATCCGTCCTCCAGCGTCAGATAGCCCGAGCCCTGGATCTGCATAAAGAACAGGTCCTCGGCCCGCATCCAGGCCAGGGGCGCCGACGCCGAAACGGCGCGCGGGTCAGCCTCGATCACGGCCCGGGGCGGCAGGGTCCGCCCCGACGTCCAGCCGGCCGGCGGGGCCAGCACGGGGGCGTCGAATTCGGCGTCGGGCCGGGTCCGCGCGGGGTATTCCGGGGCGAAATAGGAGGTCAGCAGGCCGGGCCGTCCATCCGCCGTCTCGGCCGCCACGACAGTGAAGCCGGTCTCGAAGAAGGCGCGCGCCGCCGCGCGCGTCACCGGCCGCGATGTCTGTTTGATCTGCATGGCCCGGGCGCACTGGACCCGGGCCGCCGCCTCGCGCGCCGCCGTGCAGCCGGTCGCATAGGCTTCGAACGCGGCCAGATGGTCCTCGCCGGACCATCCGGGCAGGGTGGTCGGGCTGCGGGCCGCCGGCGTCGCCGGAGCGGGAGAAGGAGAGGGCGACGGGGCCGGCGTTGCGGGCGGGGTCGTCGGGGCCGCGGCCGGACCGGTCGCGCATCCGCTCAGCACGAGTGTCAGGGCCAGTGCGGCGGCCCGCAGGCTCGGCCGGCCCCGCGCGCCGCTCCGCATCAGGCGGCGGCGGGTTCGGTGCGGGCCAGGACCCAGTTGGGATCGCTGGCGCCCAGGGTCCGCTCGAAGGTCCACAGTTCGGCGACCCGGCGTTCCTCGATCTGCGGCTCGGCGGCGGCGTCGGCGGACGTCACCGTATTGCGCAGCTCGGCCAGGAAGCGGACCTTGGCCGTGGCGCGGTTCTCCTCGGCCGAGGCCAGCTCCAGATCGGCGCGGGCCGGGTGCAGGAATTCGGCGACCTCGGTCTCGGCCCGGGCCTCGCGCGCGGCGATGCCGGCCTCGAACGAGGCCATGACCGTCGGGGTCAGCAGCGGTTTCAGGGTCTCGCGGTCCCCGGCGGCGTAGGCCCGGACGATGGTCTCGTGCGCCTGACGCGCGCCTTCGAGGAAGCGGACGGGGTCGAAATTGGGGTCGCGCGCCTTCAGGCCGGCGATCGAGGCCGCGGTGACGGCGTCCAGCACGTTCGGACGGGCCCCGGCGGGCTCGGCCCTGGCGCCGGCGGGAATGGTCGCCGGTTTGGCGCGGGCGTCGTCCTCGGGCTGACGGCCGACCTTCTTGCCCAGCACATTGTAGAGCTGGAACAGGACGATAGCGGCGATCACGGCGAAGATGACGATCTGGATCTGGACCGGCGGCACTGGCAATCCTTGACTGGCGTCCGCGAAACGGCGGGCGCGACGGTTGACGATTAGGGGCTGATATAGGGCCGCGCAACCTGAACCGCCCCTGATGCGAGGGGAGCGTCGTTGCCGCACCCCCGGCCGCGTGCTAGTCGCGGCGCCTTCCGGGGCGTCCGAAAGGACGCCGTTCACCCTATTCAGACAGACCCGACCGATGACCGACGCCGCCCCTCCCGCCGACGCCAACACGGCTGCGCCCGCCGACGCCGCCCCCCAGGGACCGCAAGGCCCGGGCTTCCGGATCGTCGCCCAGTACGTCAAGGACCTGTCCTTCGAGAACCCCAAGGCCCCCGACAGCCTGCGCGTCGACGGCAAGCCCGCCATCGACATGGGCGTCGAGATGAACGCCCAGGGCCGTCCCGACGGCCTGTTCGAGGTCGATCTGCGCCTGACCATCAAGGCCACGACCGAGGCCATGACCGTCTTCAACGTCGAACTGCTGTACGGCGGCCTGTTCGCCCTGCAGGGCGTGCCCGAGCAGGACATCGAGCCGCTGCTGCTGATCGAATGCCCGCGCTACCTGTTCCCGTTCGCCCGCGAGATCATCGCCCGCGCCACTTCGGACGGCGGCTTCTACCCGCCCTTCATGCTGGACCCGATCGACTTCGCCGGCATCTACGTCGCCCGCCAGCAATCCATCGCTCGCGGCCCGGCGGAGCAGGGCAAGGCGTAAAGGCAGGGATGAGGGACCAGGGATGAGGGATGAAGAAGGGCCGGAAGTTGTCTTCCCTAATCCCTAGTCCCTCATCCCGACTTCCACCCCATAGCCCTTCCACAGCGACAGGTCCTTCAGCGTCGCCTGCAGGAAGGCCTCGTGCGCCGCATGCTCGGCCTCGCTGCCGCGCGGTTCCAGCGGACGGGGGCGGGGCGGATAGCCCGCCGCGGCGTGGGCCGCCGCTGCCGCCGTGGCGACCGTGCGCGACGCCGACAGGTCCAGCCGCCGTTCCTTGCCGCCCTTCAGCTCCAGATAGACCTCGGCCAGAAGCCGGGCGTCGATCAGGGCGCCGTGCAGGCTGCGCTCGACCAGGCTGATCTTGTAGCGCTTGCACAGGGCGTCCAGCGAGTTCGCCATCCCCGGAAACCGCGTCTGGGCCAGCTTGAGGGTGTCGATCCAGCGATCCTCAGGGAACAGCGGCCGGCCGCAACGGCCGAATTCGTGATCGATGAAGCTGCGGTCGAACTGGGCGTTGTGGGCGATGATCGGCGCGTCGCCGATGAAGTCGCACAGGTCGATGACGATCTCGGCGAATTTGGGCGCGTCCTTCACCTTGTCGTCGGTGATGCCGTGCACCCGGATCGCGTCCGGGGGGATCAACCGCTCGGGGTGGATCAGCCGGTGGAAGGTCCGCCCGGTGGGCAGCAGGTCCTCGATCTCGATACAGCCGACCTCGATCATCCGGTCGCCCGTGCGGGGGTCGAAGCCGGTGGTTTCCGTGTCGAGAACGATTTCGCGGGACATGCCCCTTATTGGCGCGCTTCGCCCGCTTGCGGAAGGCCGCGCCGGGGCGGAGACCACCCCTCGGCCAGAACCATCCCCACGATTTCATTGACCCGGGCCCGGGCGGCCTCCAGCCCCTCGCCGGTGTCGATCACGAAGTCCGCCCGGCGGCGCTTTTCGGCGTCGGGCGTCTGCCGCGCCAGGATGGCATCGAACCGCTCGCGGGTCATGCCGGGCCGGGCCAGGACCCGCGCCGCCTGCACCTCGGCCGGGGCCGTCACCACCACCACCGCGTCGACCGCAGCGTCTCCGCCGGTCTCGAACAGAAGCGGAATGTCCAGCACGGCCAGCTTCACGCCCCTCTCCCCGGCCGCCGCCAGATCCTCGAGACGGCAGGCCAGCACCAGCGGATGGACGATCGCCTCCAGACGCTTGAAGGCCTGATCGTCCCGTCCCAGCGCCTCGGCCAGCTTCGTCCGGTCCACGGCCCCGCCCGTCACCACGCCCGGAAAGGCCGCGCCCACCGGCCCGACCGCCGCGCCGCCCTTCGCGTACAGCCGGTGCACGGCCTCGTCCGCATTCCAGACCAGGGCCCCGGCGTCGGCGAACATGGCCGTCGTCGTCGACTTGCCCATGCCGATGGAGCCGGTCAGACCCAGGACGATCATTCGCCCTCTCCCATGGCGTCCAGGGCGACGGCCCGCACATCCACATCCACATCCGGCGGCGCGATCCCGAACAGCGCCCGGAACGACGGCCCCGCCTGACCGATCAGCATGGCCAGGCCGTCCACCGTCGTCAGCCCCCGCGCCCGGCCTTCCGCGAGAAACGGCGTGACCAGCGGCCTGTAGGTCATGTCCATCAGCACCGCGTCGGCCCGCAGCGCCCCAAGGTCGATCGTCGGCGCAACGCTCAGCGCATTGACCACCAGCGCCGCCTCGCCCAACGCGCCGACATCGACCACCGTCACGCCCAGATCGTCCGCCAGCGCCCGCGCCCGCTCCGCGGTCCGGTTCAGCACGCCGACCTCGGCCCCCGCCGCCTTCAGCGCCGCCGCCGCCGCCCGCGCCGCGC
>NZ_JAKFEB010000011.1:0-2681 GCF_036677305.1 Brevundimonas sp.
GGATCGACCGTCTCGCCCTCTCTCAGGATGACGGAGGCCATTTCGTACTGGCCGCCGGGCTTGAGGCCCGGTTCGATGTCGCGCAGCCGCTGGCCGCGCCAGAAGCCGAACACGATCCGCGCCTCCTCGGCCCGGATCAGCAGGACGGGGCCGTTCGAGAGATAGACCAGATGGCCCCATTTGATGACCTCGTTCAGGCCCCCGACGCTGCGCACGGCCTCGCGCAGCGCCGCGACCGGCGCGTGGGTCCAGCCTTCGAGACCCGTTGCGTATGCATCGGGATTCGCCGCAACCGATCCCTTCAGCATGTCTCAGCCTCCCGCGGCGCCACGGCGCGAATGTGCGCCGCCAGCTTGTCCAGGCAGCCGTTCCAGCCGGCCTCCATGCCGCTCAGTGGGCCGAGGGCGTCTTCGCCGGCCTCCAGGACGATCGCCTCGAAATGCAGGACGGTGCGGCCGTCAACGTCCTCGAACCGCACGGATTGCTCGACCTCGAACCAGAGTGATCCGTCCTCGCGCTGAACCCAGGTCCGCATCACCAGCCGCTCGGGCTCGTCCAGCGAAATGAACCGGCCGTCGAACGGGTGCTCGCCGCCGTCCGGCGCCCGCATGACCACGTGAATGGCGCCGCCGGGGCGGGCGTCCAGCCGGATCACCGGCGTGGTGAAATGCTCGGGCGCCCACCACACCCCGGCATGGGCCGGGTCGGTCCACATCTTCCACACCAGCGCGCGGGGCGCGTCGAACTTGCGGACGATGTTCAGCCGGGTGAGGTGGTCCGGAATGGAGGCGGCCACGGTCATGACGCGCTCCGTCGGATCGGGAAGAGGCCGCGCAACCGGTCGTCCCTCAGCCACAGGCCGCCCCACATGAACAGCCCGAGGTAGATCCCGAACAGGACGTGGCTGAACAGCGGCATCTCCACCCTCAGATTGGTGGCGATGGCTCCGCCCAGCAGGCCCGTCATCAGGATCGCGCCCAGCAGACTGGTGCGCGGGATGACGTAGAGGACGACGCAGCCCAGCTCGATCGCCGCGATCAGCATCAGATATTTCCCCTGCCAGCCGAGCGGCTCCATATTCTGTTCGACGACCATCCCGGACATCAGGAATTTCGGTGCGATCGAGGCGGCGAGCATGAACAGGACGAACAGCCCGCTCAGCACCCGCCCGGTCCAGACGGAAGGCGAGGCCCTCATTGCCCCTTGGGCGTCCAGCCTTCCGCCGGAATGGTGTTGACCATCCAGGGCACGCCGAATTTGTCGATCAGCCCGCCGTAGCCGGGCGACCAGAAGGTCTCGCCGAACGGCATGGTCGGCTTGCCGCCCTCGACCAGGGCGTCGTACCAGCGGCGGGCCTCGGCCGCGTCGTCGGTGTGCAGGGCGATGTCAAAGCCGTTCTTGGGCTTGTCGATGTTCGGGGCCCAGTCGACATCCATGTCGGCGCCCATGATCGACTGATCGCCGACATCCAGCCAGCAGTGCATCAGCCAGTCCCTGTACTGGGGTCCCATGGGCATGTCGGGCGGGCCGTCGCCATAGGGATAGGCGGAGGTGATCTTGCCGCCCAGAACGTCGGCGTAGAATTCGAAGGCTTCGCGGCACTGGCCGCGGAAGCTCAGGCTGGGCACGATCTTCATGGTCGTTCTCCTTGTCTGGCTTGAGAAAACGCTCGGCGCGACGAGTCGCCGCTACTGATCCCGCTCGCGGGCGAGGAAGGCCTCCAGCCGCTCGAAGGTGCTGGTCCAGCCGTGCTTGTGGCCCGTCAGGCTGGCTTCGGACTTCAGCCCCTCGTGGGTGAAGTCCATCAGGGTGCCGCCGCCCGCCGCGTCGCTGAGCTGGACGGTCACCAGGGTGTCGACCGGCGGGCCGTCCTCGTGAGACTCATCCCATTTGAAGGTGAAGACCAGCCGCTCGTCGGGCACGATCTCGCGATAGATTCCGCCCTGCCACAGGTCCTGCCCGGTGTCGGGCGAACGCAGGCAGGCCCGCCACTCGCCGCCGACCCTCAGGTCCTGGGTCGTGCTGACCGCGGGCCATTCGACCGGACCCAGCCACAGCACAAGGACCTCGGGGTTCGTCCAGGCCCGCCAGACCAGCGCACGCGGCGCGTCGAAGAAGCGCTGCATATGAAGGGTGGGGCGGGTCGCGGTCGTTTCAACGAAGGTCATCGGGCGGGCTCTTCAGCGGGTCCGGACGAAGGCCGGGGAGTCAGTGGGTCTTGAGCAGTTCGGCCAGCTGGTCGGCGCACGTGCCCCAGCCTTCATGGAAGCCCATGGCCTCGTGCTGTTTCATCGTCTCGGCGTTCCAGTGGCGCGCCGTGGCGACATATTCGGTCTTGCCGTCCGGCAGCGGGTTCAGTTCGACCGTGGCGACCATGAAGGGCTGGCCGGCGGGCTTCCAGTCCGGCGTCAGGGCGTCGGTCGTGATCCAGCGACGGTTCGGCACGACCTCAAGGAAGATGCCGCTGTTCGGAATATGCTCTCCGTCCGGCCCGTGCATGACGAAGTTGAAGACGCCGCCGGGGCGCGGATCGACATTCACGTCCGAAAGGGTCCACGGGCGCGGGACGAACCACTGCTGCAACAGGTCCGGCGTCATCCAGGCCTTCCAGATCCGCTCCGGCGTGGCGTCGATGACGCGGCGCAGGACCAGGGCGTGCTGATGGGCGACGCCGTCGGTGT
>NZ_JAKFEB010000012.1:0-13897 GCF_036677305.1 Brevundimonas sp.
CGGCGTTCGGAATGGACCAGTATGGCCTCGTCGGCGCAGGCGGCCTGGACGAAATCCTGTGCGGTCTGGCCGAGGCGGCGCTCGGGCGGCGGCAGGCCCAGGGTCTGACGCATGGGGCGCGACAGGAAGGGATCGGTCGGGGCGGCGTTGGGCCAGACGCCCTCCTCAAGTCCGGCCAGGATCATGCGGTCGGCGCGCACCAGCCGCGCCTCGATGGCGCCGAGGATGCGCAGGCGCGGCTGGTTGGCGCCGCCGGTGCGCACCGTCTCCTCGGTCAGCAGACCGCGCACGAGATCGGCGAACTCGGCGCGTGACACGGCGCCCAGCGACGCCCCGCCCTCGATCAGACCGGACAGCAGGGCGGCGGCCGCCTCGCCGTCGGGACCGGCCCAGGCGTCCTGACCCGCGAGGGTCTCGATCAGTTGCGTCAGGGCGCGGGCGGCGGCGTCCAGCGACGCCTCGGGCGTGAAGGCGGCGAGGGCGGCGGCGGACAGGGCCTCCAGCCGGTCGACCAGAACGCCGGCGGCGGCCAGGCGGGCGCGGGTCCCTTCGGACGGAACCTTGCCGTCCTCGCGGGTCTCGCCGGCCTTGAGCAGGGCGCGGCGCAGGCGGCTCCAGTCGCGATGGCGCGGACCGCGCAGGGCGTGGTGTTCGAGCGCGCGCAGGGCGAGGGCGGGATCGGTCTCGCCGAGGTCGAGCCGGACCAGCGGATGCTTCAGCAGGCCCAGCAGGGCGTGGGGGTCCATCGGCGTCGCCACGAAGCGGACCGCGAGGTCGACCAGCCGGCCCGCATCCATGCGCGACAGCGGCTGGCCGGACGAGACGTCCGCGGCGACGCCCCATCGCTCCAGCCGGGCGGCGACGCGGCGGCCCAGGGCGAGGTCCGGCGTGACGAGGGCGCAGGTCCGGCCCGGGGTCTCCAGCGTCTCGCGCATCATCAGGGCCAGGGCGGCGGCGGCGTCCTCCTCGGCGCGGACGGTGACGACCGACAGGCCTTCCAGTCCCTGGGCGATCGGGTCGGCCGACTGTTCGCGGAAGGCGTCCGCGCGCAGGGCGCCGATGACGGTGCGCCAGTCGTCGGTGGCGTCAGCGGGGCGCAGGGCCTCGTTGATCAGCCGCTGGCGGGCGCGGCCGCGCGCCTCGGCAACCGGGCTCTCGGCGGGCTGGAACCACGGGCGGACGTCCTCGCGTTCGGCGCGGCCGTCCAGCAGCCGCCACAGGGCGTTCTGCGGATGCTGTTCATTGTCCCCCAGCGTCGCCCAGACCGCCGGGTCCAGCTCGCGGTCGAGGCCCGGCAGGACGACGCAGCCGCGCGGCGCGGCGGCGACGGCGGCCAGAACATCGGCGGCGGCGGGGGCGGTGCCGGTCGAGCCGGCGGCGATGACGGTCTGGGTCGGCGGCCGCTCGGTCCATGCCGTGGCCAGCAGGCGCAGCAGCCGGGCGCGGCGCCAGGCCGGATCGACCAGACCCATGGCCTCCAGCCGTTTCGGCCAGGCCTCGACGGCGAGGGCGAGGAATTCGGCGGACTCGCGCCAGTGTTCGGCGAGGTCGCCTTCGACCAGGGTCGCGACACGGTGCAGGTCCTCGATCTCCTCCAGCTGGCAGGAATCGAGGAAGCCGCCCAGGGCGTCCGCCATCTCCAGCGCGCGCAGGGGCGACAGGCCCGGACGGAAATCCTCGACGATCATCCGCGCCATCTCGAAGCGGCGCGTCAGCGGGGCGATGGCGGGCGGCAGGTCGAGGCCCAGCTCGCCCGGGGCGAAGGGCGGCTCGTCCTCTTCCAGATCGCCGAGCGGGCGGACCTGGGGCAGCAGCAGGGGGCGGCCGCCCGCCTGTTTCGACAGGGCGGCGGTGAAGGCGCGGGCGGCGCGGCGGTTGGGCAGCAGGATGACGGCGTCCGACAGGGCTTCGGGCGGATGATCGCCCAGCCAGTCCAGAACGCCGGCGGCCAGATCCTCAAGAAAAGGCCGCCGCGCCTCGATGGCGTACCAGCGCGGGCGAGGCGGCAGGAACGGATCGAACCGACTGCTCATTTCCTCGCCAGTTTCGCCTCGGCCTCGTCGCGGGCCTGGGGGTCGCCGACGTGCATCCAGTCGCCGTCGAGGACGCAGCCGTACAGGCGGCCGGCGGCGGCGGAGCGGCGCCAGAAACCGCTCAGCGAAAAGGGGCCGTCGGGGCCGTCGGCGACATAGTCGGGACGGCAGATATGGACGCCCATATAGGCGAAGGGCGCCGAGGCCGCCTCGCCGCGGAAGGTCAGTCTGCCGTCGTCGGCGAGGAAGAAATCGCCGTCGCCCTCGAAGCCGATCGAGCCTTCGCGTCTCGCGAGAAGAAGCGCGGCGTCCATGATTGACGGATTCCACAACCGGGCGAGTTGATTCAGCGCATCGCCCCTCGGGTCGGTCCAGACGCTGTCGATGTTGGCGACGAAGACCGGATCGGGGCCCAGCAGGTCCGCCGCCTTCTTCAGTCCGCCGCCGGTTTCCAGCAGTTCGGCGCGCTCGTCGGAGACGACGATCTCCGGCCCGCGGCCGCGTCCGGCCAGATGGCCTTCCAGCCGCTCGGCGAACCAGTGGACATTGACCACGGCGCGTTCGACGCCCGCGTCCGCCAGCCGGTCCAGCACGTGATCGATCAGGGCCCGGCCGCCGACCTCGACCAGGGCCTTGGGCCGGTCGTCGGTCAGGGGGCGCATGCGGGTGCCGAGGCCGGCGGCCAGCACCATGGCGGTCTTCGGGGCGCTCATCCGCGCAGGCCCGCGGGCATGTGCCGGTCGAACCAGGCGGCGACGGCCTCCAGTCCCGGCTTGCCCAGATTGGCGTTCAGATGAGCCCAGACGCGGGGCATGAAGGCGGCGTAGCGCGGCTTGCCGTCGCGGGCGATGAGGCGCGCGAAGACGCCGAGAATGCGCGCCTCGTTGAGGGCGGCGAGGGCGTGGTAGTCGCGCCGGTAGGCCTCGCGGTCCACCATCATGACCTCGCAATAGTGGGTGAAGCAGACGGCCTCCAGTTCGGGCGGCACGTCGCGGCGGGCGTCCTGCAACAGGGAGTGCAGATCCCAGACGGGATGGGCCAGGACCGCGTCCTGGAAATCGATCATCCCGACCCGGCGCTGCCAGGCGCGGTCCGGCAGCCAGATCAGGTTTTCGGCGTGGTAGTCGCGATGGGCGGTCACCCAGGACTTCTGCTCGCCCATGGCCGCGACCGGCGCCCAGACGGCCTGCCATTCCTCGAGCGCCGCCGGACCGAAATCGAGCCCGGGGTGCAGCTTCGGCATCCACTGGACGAACAGGTCCGCGCCCCCCTGAAGCGCGACGGCGTCATATTTGAGCAGGGGCCAGCCGCCGCCCGGGCCGGGCATGACGTCCGGATACAGGCCCGTGAGATGGAGACGGGCCAGGGCGTCCACGGCGGCGAGGTAGAGCGGGGCCTGCGGTTCTCCCTCGTCGATGACGCGGGCGAACAGGTCGTCGCCGAAATCCTCGATCACGGCCAGTCCGTTGCCGACGTCGACGGCGATGATGTCCGGCGTGGAGAGGCCGGCGTGGCGCAGGTGGTCGGCGACGGCGGCGAAGGCCTCGATCCGGCCGGCCGAGAGGCGGGCGACCGCGTTCCAGCCCGCCGCATGCCGCTGCTCCGGGGTCCAGGCCGGGTCACAGGGCTGGGACTCGGCCGACGGGGGCTGATCCATCAGCATCAGGGTCGCGCCGGACGGCGTGGTCAGCCGCTCGTAGCGCCGCGTCGAGGCGTCGCCGGCGAGGGGGGTGCGCGTCGCCTCGGCCAGGCCGGCCGATCGCAGGAAGGCGAGACGGAGGTGTTCGCGGTCAGGCATGAAGGTCCTTCAGTTTCGTCTCCCATGCGCCTGCGCCGGACAGGGTCGCAACCCGGCCCTCGCCCTGTTCCGTGAGGGTGACGGCCAGGATGTCGGGACCCAGCCAGCGGGCCGGGTCGTCGCCCAGACGCTCGGGCCATTCGATGACGGCGCAGCCGTCATCCAGCGCCTCGTCCAGACCGATCTCCGCCGCCTCCTCGGGCCGGGTCAGGCGGTAGAGGTCGAAATGGGCCACCGGCGGCTCGCTCTCATAGAACTGCACCAGGGTGAAGGTCGGCGAGGGCACGTCCTCGTCGGGCCGGGTCAGGGCCCTGATCAGGCCGCGCGCCAGGGTCGACTTGCCCATGCCCAGCGGGCCGTACAGCAGCACCGTCTCGCCGGGCTCGAGCCGCGGGGCGATGGCGGCGCCGAGGCGGGCGGTGGCGTCGGCGTCGGCCAGGGACAGGGACGGGGCGGCGGTCTCAGGCAAAGTCGGCGTCCGGCTGGCTGGGCAGGACCCGTTCGGTGAAGGCCTTGAGGCCGTAGGTCGCCTTGACCGCGTCGATGTCGAGCCGCGTCGGCGGCACCGGCTTGCCGACCTTCAGCTGGAAGGGCTTGCGGCGCTTGTTCAGCAGCTCGTGGAACAGGGTGATGTCGCGCAGCTCGGGCGAGATCCGGTCGAAGAAGTGGAACAGGCGCGAGGTCGGCCCGGCGACGTGGATCGGCACGATGGGGGCGTCGTATTTGCGCGCCAGGGAGGCGGCGGTGGGGGCCCATTCGGGATCGGTGACCGAGCCGTCCTTCGCCACCCGCGCCAGCCGTCCGGCCGGGAACATGACGACGCAGCGTTCGGCCTCGAACGCCTCCTTCGCGGCCTGGAGGGTGGCGCGCGTCTTTTCCCGGGTGCGTTTGTCGACCACCCATTCGACGGGGATGACGGCCTCTCCCAGCCGGGGCGAAACGCGCAGGGCGTCGGCGTTGGCGAAGAAGACGGCGTCGGCGCGGCGGGCGCGGATGGCGTCGAAGACGGCGATGCCGTCGGCGATGCCTGTGGGATGGTTGGCCACGACGATGCAGCGGCCCGTCGCCGGAATCCGCTCCGGATTCATGACCGCGACCTTCAGGTCCAGCAGGTCGCTCATATAGTCGAGCGCCCCGGCGCCCGAGAGCGGCCTGACCGCGTCGGCCATGCGCACGGCGGCGCGATAGTTGAGCAGCTTGTAGAGGACCGGCCGGACCAGCGGCCAGGCGAGGGACGCCGTCAGACGCGGCGCGCGCTCGGCGATCAGCACGTCGCAGACATGCGGTTCCCGGCGGGTCGGCGTGAGGGCGACGGTCTGGTCCATTCGACGCCGGTTGTCGCCGCTCCCGGGCCGCTCGGCAAGCGGCTTGGCGGGAGGGGCGGGCGTGTTAAGTCTGGCGGACAGGCTCAGGGGATGCGGATGGCGATCAGGACGGGACATCGGGTCGGCGCGGCGGCGCTGCTGTGGATGGCGGGCGCGGCCGGGGCGCTGGCCCAGGCGCCGGCGCCGGCCTCCTCCGGGCCCGCGGTGGCGCCGACGGCGGCGGGCGGGCTCAGCCCGGAGCAGCTGGCCGTGATGGAGCGGGTCGCCGATCCGCGCCTGTCGCCCGACGGGGCGCGCGTCCTCTACACGGTGCGCACCACGGACTGGGGCGGGAACAAGGGGGTCAGCGCGGCGTGGGTGATCGAGGCCGACGGGACCCGCCGGCGTCTGGCCGCCTCGGACGGCGGGGTCTCCAGCGCGCGCTGGAGTCCGGACGGGCAGGCGATCTATTTCCTGTCGTCGCGCGGCGGCTCCAGCCAGGTCTGGCGCATGGACCGCGACGGCCGGGCGGCCGTGCAGGTGACCACCCTGCCGGTCGACGTCACCGCCTTCCGCCTGACGCCCGACGGCCGGACGCTGGTCGCGGCCCTGCCGGTGTTCGCGGACTGCGGAACCCTCGCCTGCACCAGCGACCGGCTGAAGGCGCAGGGGTCGGCCGTGTCGACGGTGCGCGCCTATGACCGGCTGCCGCTGCGGCCGTGGGACAGCTGGAACGACGGCCGCCGCAGCCATCTGTTCGCCCTGCCGCTGAACGCCTCGGGTCTGGCGGCCGGCGAGCCGCGCGACCTGATGGCCGGCGTCGACGGCGACACGCCTTCGCGGCCGCTGGGCGACGACAGCGAATTCGTCATCTCGCCGGACGGGCGGCGCGTCGTGTTCTCGACCCAGATGCAGGGCCGCGAGGAGGCCTTCACCAACGACCTCGACCTCTACAGCGCCTCGATGGAGGGCGGGCCGGCGGTCAATCTGACGGACGGCAATCCGGCGCCGGACACCAATGCGGTCTTTTCGCCCGACGGTCGCCGGCTGGCCTGGCTGGCGGGGCGGCGCGAGAACGTCTTCGGCGATCAGGCGGTGGTCATGGTCGGGAACGCCGACGGTTCGGGCGCGCGGGCGCTGACGCCGGACTGGGACCGCGGCCCCGGCGCCCTGCGCTGGCGCTCGGACGGACGGGCGCTCTACGCCGTCGCCGCCGAGAACGGGCAGCAGAAGCTGTTCGAGATCGACGCCCGGACGGGGGCCGTGCGTGCGGTCACGGACGAGGGCACGGTCTCGGCGTATGACGAGACAGGCGGACGGCTGGTGCTGTCGCGCGAGGGCTTCGGCGGGCCGGCGCAGATCGTCGACGCCTCGGGCGAGGCGCCGCGCGTCCTGACCGACCACAACGCCGCGGTCCTGGCGGGGACCGACCTGCCGGAGGGCGAGAGCTTCACCTTCCCGGGCTGGAACGGCGAGGCGGTGCAGGGCTGGGTGTTCAGGCCGGCGGGCTATGTCGAGGGTCGGCGCTACCCCGCGGTCTATCTGATCCACGGCGGACCCAAGTCGCCCTGGACCGACGGCTGGAGCTACCGCTGGAACCCGCAGATCTACACGGGCGCCGGCTATGCGGTGGTGATGGTCAATTTCCACGGCTCGCCGGGCTTCGGCCAGGCCTTCACCGACGCCATCAACGACCACTGGGGCGACCGGCCGCTGGAGGATCTGCAGAAGGGCTGGGCGTCCGCTCTGGCGGCCAACGCCTTCATCGACGGCGACCGGGCCTGCGCGCTGGGCGCGTCCTACGGCGGCTATATGGTCAATCTGATCGCCGGCAAGTGGAACGGGCCGTGGCGCTGTCTGGTCAACCACGCCGGGGTGTTCGACGTCGGCCAGCTGATGAACGCCATGGACATCTCGACCTTCGTCGCCGAGTTCGGGGGACCCTCGTGGGAGCGGGCGGACCTGTACCGCGACTTCAGCCCGAACACCTGGGTCGGCGACTGGTCGAAGCCCATGCTGGTGCTGCACGGCTCGCGCGATTTCCGGGTGCCGGTGGAGCAGGGGCTGGGGACCTTCTCGGCCCTGCAGAGGCGCGGGATCGAGAGCCGGTTCGTCCATGTGCCGGACGAGAACCACTGGGTGCTGAAGCCGCGCAACTGGGTCGACTGGCAGCAGGAAATCCTGAACTGGACGGCCCACTACACCGCCGCCCCCTGATCGCCTTTCGTCCCCCGCCGCGTGGTGCTACGCCAGCGGCCGAGACTGACGACAAAGTCACCGAGGAAACCGTTCATGCGTCACCGTTCCCTGCTCGCCGGCGCCAGCGCCGCCCTGGCCCTGTTCGCGGCCGTTCCCGCCCTCGCCGAGGCGCCGCCCGCAACGATCCAGGCGGCCGACGCCTTCGACTACAAGGACATGATCTCGGCCAACCGGCTGGCTGATCCGCAGGTGTCGCCGGACGGCCGCTGGGTCGTCTACGCCGTGACGACGACCGACGTGGCCGCCAACCGCCGCGCCGGTTCGCTGTACATGATGGACCTGAGAGACGGGGGCGAGGGCCGCAGGCTGGCGATCAGCGAGGGCGGGGCCAACACCGCGCGCTGGGGGTCGGACGGCAGGCTGTATTTCCTGTCGGGCCGCTCGGGGACCAGCCAGGTCTGGCGCGCCAACGCCGACGGGACCGGTCCGGTGCAGGTCACGGACCTGCCGCTGGACGTCAACGCCTACCGTCTGAGCCCCGGCGCGGACAGGGTGGCGGTGTCGCTGGCCGTCTTCCCCGAGTGCGGCGACCTGGCCTGCACCGTGGACCGCGCCAAGGCCGTCTCGGACGATCCCTCGACCGGCCAGGTCTATGACCGGATGTTCGTGCGTCACTGGGACACCTGGAACGACGGCACCCAGAACCACCTCTTCGTCCAGTCGATCGGCGCCAACGGCCGGGCGACGGGCGCGCCGGTCCACGTCACGAAAGGCTTCGACGGCGACACCCCCTCCAAGCCCTTCGGCGACGAGAGCGAGTTCACCTTCGCCCCTGACGGCCAGTCGATCGTCTTCTCGGCCCGCCTCGCCGGCCAGAGCGAGCCGTGGAGCACCAATTTCGACCTGTGGCGCACCAACGGCCTGTCGGGCGACGGCACGTTCGAGAACCTGACGGACGCCAACGACGCCTGGGACACCGGCCCGGTCTTCTCGCCGGACGGCCGGACGATGGCCTACCGCGCCATGGCCCGCCCGGGCTTCGAGGCCGACAAATACGCCATCTTCCTGCGCGACGTGGCGACGGGCCAGACGCGCCAGATCGCGGCCGACTGGGACCGCTCGGCCGACAGCCTGCAATGGGCGGCCAACGGCAATACGGTCTATGTCACCGCCGGCGACGTCGGCCAGACGCGCATCTTCGCCATCGACACGCGCAACGGCGTGGTCACGCCGGTCACGGGGCCGGGACATGTCTCGGCCTTCGCCCAGACGCCGTCCGGCTTCGTCTACGCCCAGGACACGCTGACGCGTCCCAGCGAGCTGTTCGTCAAGACCTTCCGGGGCCGCGAGATGCCGCGCCGGATCACCAATGTGAACCCGCAGCTGGACGACCAGGCCTTCGGCGAGCCGGAGCAGTTCAACTTCGCCGGCTGGAACGGCGAGACGGTGCACGGCTATGTCATCAAGCCCGCCAACTATGTCGAGGGCCGCAAATATCCGGTCGCCTTCCTGATCCACGGCGGACCGCAGGGTTCGTTCGGCAACGGCTGGTCCTACCGCTGGAATCCCGAGACCTACGCCGGCGCCGGCTATGCGGTGGTGATGATCGATTTCCACGGCTCGACCGGTTACGGCCAGGCCTTCACCGACTCCATCAGCCAGCACTGGGGCGACCGCCCGCTGGAAGACCTGCAGAAGGGCTGGGCCGCCGCCCAGGAGCGCTACGGCTTCCTCGACGGCGACAACGCCTGCGCCCTGGGCGCCTCATACGGCGGATACATGATCAACTGGATCGCCGGCCGCTGGTCCGACGAGTTCAAATGCCTGGTCAACCACGACGGCGTCTTCGACATCCGCGGCATGGCGTACGGCACCGAGGAGCTGTGGTTCACCGAGTGGGAATACGGCGGCACCCACTACGACAATCCGCGCGGCTATGAGGCCTTCAACCCGGTCCACCACGTCGACCAGTGGAAGACGCCGATGCTGGTGGTGCAGGGCGACCTGGACTTCCGCATCCCGACCTCGCAGGGGCTGTCGACCTTCACGGCGCTGCAGCGCCGCGGCGTCGAAAGCCGGCTGCTGTTCTTCCCCAACGAGAACCACTGGGTGCTCAAGCCGGCCAACAGCCTGCAGTGGCACAACGAGGTGTTCGGCTGGCTGGACAAATATCTGAAGCCTGCCGAATAGACAGGCCGAACGACAAAGGGGCGCGTCCGCATCGGGCGCGCCCTTTTTGTCGGTCCGACCCGAATCCGGGCGCCGCCTGAGCCTTTCCGCCGCTTCGCGCGTTGTGGAGGCTTCGACGGAGTACCGCGTGTGCCCAACCCCTTGAAAGACCATCCGAACTGGCTGGTGGTGCGCGACCGCGCCCTGGTCCCGGCGGGCGCGTGGGCGCGCAATCGGCGCGACTGGGTCGTGGCCAATGACGCCGTCTACACCAGCTTCCGCCGCCCGGGCCGGCCCGAGCAGATCGCCGCCACGGTCACCCTGGTCCTGATCGCCCTGATCGTCGTCTTCCTGATGCTGTTCGACTGGAACTGGCTCAGGGGGCCGATCGGCCGCTGGGCCTCCGCCAAATACGACCGCGAGATCGTGCTGCAGGGCGATCTCGACGTGAAGCTGTTCAGCTGGACCCCCTCGGCGCACGTCCGCCGGGTGCGCGTCGGCGGGCCGGACTGGGCGAAGGAGAAGGACACCCTCGCCGTCGAGGACGCCCTGGCCTCGGTGCGTCTCATGCCGCTGCTGTCCGGACGGATCGAGATGCCGCTGGTGCAGATCACCCGCCCCGAAATCGTGCTGATCTCTACGGCGGACGGCCGGAAGAGCTGGATGCTGGATCCGGACAAGCCCGACACCGGCCCGTTGCGGCTGCCGCCGATCAACAACCTCGTCATCCGCGACGGCAAGGTCTTCCTGGATGAACAGGGCCGCAAGATCCGGCTGAACGCCACCGTCAATGCGCGTGAGGGAACCGACGGAACCGCCGGCTTCCATCTGGAAGGACAGGGAACGATCAACGGCACGCCCCTGACGCTGGAGGTGCGGGGCGGGCCCTTCATCAACATCAAGCGCAACCGGCCCTACGGCTTCAAGGCCGAGCTTTCGGGTGTCGGGTCGCGGCTGGTCGCGGACGGCTCTATCACCCGGCCGTTCGACCTGGGCCAGTTTACCGCGACCCTCAGCCTCGAGGGCCGCGATCTGGCGGACCTGTATCTGCTGACGGGCATCACCACGCCGAACACGCCCCGCTATCGCCTCAGCGGCAAGCTGACCCGGGACGACACGGTCTTCACCTTCAACGACTTCAGCGGCCGGGTCGGTTCGTCGGATCTGTCCGGCGACCTGAAGGTCTACAAGACCGGCGACCGGCGCCAGGTGGAGGCGCAGCTGTATTCCCGGCTGCTGGACATCGACGACCTGGCGTCCGTGCTGGGCGGCACGCCGCGCGTCACGCCGTCGGGCAATACGGTCGTGACCTCGGGCGTCCCGGGCAAGCTGCTGCCGGACGCGCCGCTGAACGTCGAACGCCTGCGGGTCATGGACGGGACGCTGACGTATCGCGCGGGTCAGGTGAAGCGCAACGAACTGGACGTGCGCCGGGTCAATCTGGGGGCCCAGCTGAAGGACGGAATCCTCAACCTCGATCCCGTGTCCTTCGATTTCAACCGTGGCGAACTGGACGGCACGGCGCGCATCAACGCGACCAAAAAAATCCCCTACACGACCGCCGACTTCCGCCTGCGCGGCTATCCGCTCGAATCGATCATCCCCGCGCGCAACGGCGCGCCGACGGTGACCGGTCGGGCCATAGGGCGGGCCAAGCTGGAGGGTTCGGGCGCCTCGATCCACGACTTCGCCGCCAATTCCAAGGGCACGATGAGCCTCGTGGTGCCCCAGGGCCAGATGCGCGCCGCCTTCGCCGAACTGCTGGGCATCAATGTCACCGCCGGCCTGGGCAAGCTGCTGTCCGGAGACACGGGGACGTCCGAAATCCGCTGCGCCGTGGCCGACTTCACCGTCAGCGGCGGGACGGCTACGGCCCGGACCTTCGTCATCGACACCACCCCGGTGCTGGCCAAGGGAACCGGCACGATCGACCTCGGGGCCGAGACCATGAACCTGCGCATCGACGGCGAGACCAAGTCGCCGCGGCTGATCCGGTTGTGGTCGCCGATCACGATCAGCGGCCCGCTCACGGCCCCCAAGGTCGGAATCGATGGCGGGGCGGTCGCCGGGCAGGTGGGTCTGGGCGTGGTGATCGGGGCCCTGATCAACCCGCTGGTCGCCCTGCTGCCCTTCGTCGATCCGGGTCTGGCCAAGGACGCCAACTGCGGCGCCCTGATCTCCTCGGCGCGATAAACCGGCGGGCGGTTGAGCCGGGACGGATTTCCGTGCGTATCTGCGCGCGTCTCCGTCTGACTCCAGGGAATGCATGACCCGCAGAGGCCTGTTCGCCCCCGCTCTCGGCCTGATCGCCGCGGCCTGCTCGCCGCTGGCGGTGCTGAACGGTCTGGGGCCGCGCGATGCGGGCGTGCGGCGCGTGGCTCGCGACATCGCTTACGGAGACGATCCCCGTCAGAAGATGGACATCCACGCCCCCGTCGAGGCGGGGCCCTGGCCGATGCTGGTCTTCTTCTACGGCGGCGGCTGGGACAGCGGCGAGGGGCGGCTCTACGCCTGGGCCGCGCAGGCGCTGGCGGCGCGGGGGTTCGTGGTGGCGACGCCGGACTACAGGCTGGTCCCGCAGGTCCATTTCCCCGCCTTCATCGAGGATGCGGCGGCGGCCACCGCCATGGCGGGCGAGATCGCGGGCCGGTACGGGGCGGACCCGGGCCGGCTGGGGGTCATCGGCCATTCCGCCGGGGCCCATCTGGCGATGATGATCGCGCTCGACCGCCGCTACATGCTGGCGGCCGGCGCGCCCGATCTGATCAGGGCGGCGGCGGGTCTGGCCGGTCCGTACGACTTCCTGCCCTTCGACGTGCCCGCCTCGATCAACGCCTTCCGGCGCGTTCCCGACCCGACCCTGACCCAGCCCGTCACCTTCGCCCGCGCCGACGCCCCGCCGCTGTGGCTGGGCCACGGTACGGAGGATGTCGTGGTCCACGCCGAGGACAGCACCATCCTGTGCGACCGGATGAAGGCCGTCGGCGGCCGCTGCGAGGCGAAGCTCTATCCGGGCCTGAACCACGCCGACCTGATCGCGACCTTCTCGCCCCTGTTCCGGCGGAAGGCTCCGGTGCTTGAGGATGTGACGGCCTTCCTGCACCGCGAGCTGGGTTGAGCCAGCCACCCCGTTCGTCATTCCGGGGCTGGGATCGGCGCAGCCGGACCAGAACCCGGAACCCAGGAGGCTGACGCTAATGTTCGCGGCGCGTCACGCTACTAAGTCCAGTCACCTGGGTTCCGGGTTCCGCTGCGCGGCCCCGGAATGACGGGAAAGCGTGGCCGTCTCGCCAAGGTCATCTTCTTCCGCTAGAGGAGGCCATGACAGAAACGATGAACCCAACGGCGGCGCTGGACCGTCTCGAAGAACTCTACAACCAGTCCGTCTCCAACCTGCGCACCGCGGTGGGGACCTTCCTCCGGACCGGCGAACGCGCCGATCCCGAGGCCCGGGCCAAAGGCCTGTTCTCCTATCCCGAACTCCGGGTCAGCTGGTACGGCGAGCGGCCGGCCAATCTGGAACAGCGCGCCTTCGCCCGCATGTCCCGCCCCGGGGCCTATTCGACCACCATCACCCGGCCGGACCTGTACCGCCCCTATCTGCTGGAACAGCTGAGCCTGCTGGAGGCCGACTACGGCGCCACCTTCGACGTGCGCCCGTCGGAGCAGGAGATCCCCTTCCCCTATGTGATGGACGGCTCGGACGTCGCCCTCGACCGCAGCCAGACGGCCGCCGTCGCGCGCTATTTCCCGACCACGGACCTGGCCCATATCGGCGACGAGATTTCGGACGGCCTGTTCGACCTGACCAGGGACTTTCCGCTGGCCCAGTTCGACGGCCTGCGCACCGACTTCTCCCTGGCCCGCCTGCGCCACTACACCGGCACGCCGGTCGAGGATGTGCAGAGCTACATCCTGTTCACCAACTACAATCGCTACGTCGACGAGTTCGTGCGCTGGGCCTGCGCCCAGATCGCCGACCCCAACAGCGCCTATGACCGGCTGGTCTGCGCCGGCGGCATCGTCATCACCCGCGACACGCCCAATCCCGAGACGGCGGTCATGGACGCGGCCTGGAAGAAGCACCAGATGCCCGCCTACCACCTGACGGCGCCGGGCTGGAAGGGCATCACCCTGGTCAACATCGGCGTCGGCCCGTCCAACGCCAAGACCATCTGCGACCACCTGGCCGTGACCCGTCCCCACGCCTGGATGATGATCGGCCACTGCGGCGGGCTGCGTCCCTCGCAGAGCATCGGCGACTATGTGCTGGCCCACGCCTATCTGCGCGACGACCATGTGCTGGACGCGGTCCTGCCGCCCGACATTCCGATCCCCAACATCGCCGAGGTCCAGCGCGCCCTCTATGACGCCGCCAAGATCGTCTCCGGCGC
>NZ_JAKFEB010000013.1:0-20493 GCF_036677305.1 Brevundimonas sp.
GCGAGTCCGTGGCTGTGGGGCTTCATCGGGGTGGTGATGTCGGGCGTCATCGCCGGCAATATCCGCGGCATCGCCCTGCCGACGCTGGTGACGGTGCTGGTTCCCGAGGACCGGCGCGACAAGGCCAACGGGCTGGTCGGCATGGTCAGCGGGATCGGCTTTCTGACCACCTCGGTGATCAGCGGCCTGCTGGTCGCATGGGGCGGGATGGAGGGGACGCTGGTCTTCGCCCTCCTGCTGACCGCGCCCGTCTTCCTGCACCTGCGCTTCACGCCGGTGGACGAGCCCGATCCGGAGGCGCTGCGGGCGGCGGCGGGGGATCACGGGCCCGGGCGGGTGGATCTGCGGGGGACGATGAAGGTGGTGGGGGCCGTGCCCGGCCTGTTCGCCCTGATCCTGTTCGCGACCTTCAACAACTTCCTCGGCGGCGTCTTCATGGCGCTGATGGACGCCTACGGCCTGTCGCTGATGCCGGTGCAGGCGTGGGGGCTGCTGTGGGCCTTCATCTCGACGGCCTTCATCCTCAGCGGGATCGTCATCGCGAAGACGGGGCTGGGGAAGAACCCGCTGCGGACGCTGATGATCGTCAATGTGATCTGCTGGGCCGTGGCCGGGGTGTTCACCATCCAGTCGTCGATCGTGTTGCTGGCCGCGGGCTGTTTCATCTGGATGCTGATGGGGCCCTATGCCGAGGCGGCCGAGCATACGACGCTGCAGAAGGTCGTGCCGTTCGAGCGGCAGGGGCGGGTGTTCGGTTTCGCCCAGTCGGTGGAGCAGGCGGCCTCGCCGCTGACGGCCTTCATGATCGCGCCGCTGGCGCAGTTCGTCTTCATTCCGTTCATGACGAGCGGCCAGGGCGCGGACCTGATCGGCGACTGGTACGGGCGCGGGCCCGAGCGGGGCATCGCCCTGGTGTTCACCGTGGCCGGGGTGCTGGGGCTGATCGCGACGGTGCTGGCGTGGAACTCGACCTACTATCGGCGGCTGTCGGCGGCCTATGCGAAGGCGCCGGCGCAGGAGGTTGCGGCGGGGTAGGGGCCCCACAATCCCCGTCATTCCGGGGCCGCGCAGCGGAACCCGGAACCCGGGAGGCCGGCCCGACTGTTTGACGTCCTGCTGTCGACCGCGCCCGGCCCCCTGGGTTCCGGGTTCTGTTCCCGGCTGCGCCGGTCCAGCCCCGGAATGACGGGAGAGGGTGAGGGACGGGTCACGCCGGCGGATTTCAGCGAATGCTCAGGGTTCGCTCATGCCGCTCACCCGATCGCCGGTCAGGGTGCAGGCTCGCTGAACCGAGGGAGCCGCCATGCCCATGCCGTCCGAACTGCGCGCCTATGCGGGCCGCTATGACAGCCGCGAGACGGGCTCGCCCGCCGAGGTCACGGCGGCGGACGGAGGGGTCGCCGTGCGTTTCGGGCGGGGGTCGCTGAGGCGGCTGGAGCTGGCGCCGGTGGGGCCGGATGTGTTCGGCCTGGGATCGATGATCGCGCGGTTCCACCGCGACGGGGCGGGGACCGTGACGGGCTTCAGCTACAGCGATCCGCTGCTGCGCAGCCTCTGCTTCACGCGGTCATTCAGAGCGGCGCAAATTCCCGTCATTCCGGGGCCGCAGAGCGGAACCCGGAACCCAGGAGGCTGGCCCGACCATTTGACGCCAGGCAGTCGACCGCGCCCGGCCGCCTGGGTTCCGGGTTCTGTTCCCGGCTGCGCCGGTCCAGCCCCGGAATG
Organism: Brevundimonas sp.; assembly: GCF_036677305.1. Taxonomy (GTDB): domain Bacteria; phylum Pseudomonadota; class Alphaproteobacteria; order Caulobacterales; family Caulobacteraceae; genus Brevundimonas. Next base: position 1,726 of record NZ_JAKFEB010000013.1, read on the forward strand.
ACGGGGTGGGAGAGGGAAGCGGGGGAGCCTAGACGAACTCCACCAGCACGTCGTCCGCGGCCACCGGGTCGCCGGCGGCGGCGCTGACGGCCTTCACCACGCCGTCGCGTTCGGCCTTGAGGATGTTCTGCATCTTCATGGCCTCGATGATGGCGACGGTTTCGCCGGCCTTGACCTCCTGACCGACGGTCACGGGGATGGAGACGACGAGGCCGGGCATGGGCGAGGCGATCAGTTTCGAGGTGTCGGCGGCGATCTTCTCCGGGAGGCGGGCGTAGAGCTCGGCCATGTGCGGGGTCAGGACGCGGACCCTGGCCTTCGCGGCGCGGTGGCGGATCAGATACCCGTCCGCGACGCGGGAGACCTCGGCGGTGAAGGGCTCGCCGTCCAGTTCGGCGCGGAACTGGGCCAGGCCGGGGCGCCAGTCGATTTCGGTCAGGCGGGCGTGGCCGCCGCCGGTGAAGGCCAGCAGCAGGGCCTCGTCGGCGTCATAGGACAGATCGACGCCGTGGGGGGCCCCCGGGCCCTTGCCGTTCTCGATCAGCACGACCCAGTCGGTGCGGTCGGACGGGTCGCCGGCCTGTTCGGCGACGATCTCGTTCATGGCCACGGCGGCGGCGATCATGATCTGCGTCTGGCGCGCGTCGGGCCTGAGGCCGTGGAAGCCGTCGGGGAATTCGTCCTTGATATAGCTGGTCGAGATATTGCCGCTGCGGAAGCGCGGCTGGTCCATGACGGCGGACAGGAAGGGGATGTTGTGGCCGACGCCCTGCAGGTGGGTGTCCTCCAGCGCCCGGGCCATGCCGGTCAGGGCCTCGTCGCGCGTCGGGCCCCAGGCGCACAGCTTGGCGATCATGGGGTCGTAGAACATGCTGATCTCGTCGCCCTCGCGGACGCCGGAATCGTTGCGGACGACATAGCCGTCCTCGTGCTCGCCCTCTTCGGGCTGTTCGTAGCGCACCAGCCGCCCGATCGACGGCAGGAAGCCGCGATAGGGATCCTCCGCATAGATCCGGCTCTCGATGGCCCAGCCGTTGATGGCCAGATCGTCCTGCCCGAAGGCCAGCGTCTCGCCCCACGCCGACCGGATCATCTGCTCGACCAGATCGACGCCCGTGATCAGCTCCGTCACCGGATGCTCGACCTGAAGCCGCGTGTTCATCTCCAGGAAGAAGAACGATTTGTCCTGCCCCGCCACGAACTCGACCGTGCCGGCGCTGTCGTAGTTCACGGCCTTGGCCAGGGCCACGGCCTGCGCCCCCATGGCGGCGCGGGTCTCGGGATCGAGCAGCGGGGAGGGGGCCTCCTCGATAACCTTCTGATTCCGGCGCTGGATCGAGCATTCGCGCTCGAACAGGTGGACGACGTTGCCGTGCTTGTCGCCCAGCACCTGGATCTCGATGTGGCGCGGGTCGATGATGAATTTCTCGAGGAAGACGCGGTCGTCGCCGAAGGCGTTCAGCGCCTCGGCCTTCACGGCGGCGAAGCCCTCGGCCATGTCGTCGTCGCCGTGGGCGACGCGGATGCCCTTGCCGCCGCCGCCGGCCGAGGCCTTGATCATGACCGGGTAGCCGATCTGGTTGGCGATCTTCACCGCCTCCTCGGTCGTCTCGATCAGTCCCATGTGGCCGGGGACCGTGGAGACGCCCGCCTCGGCCGCGAATTTCTTGGAGGTGATCTTGTCGCCCATGGCCTCGATGGCGTGGGGATTGGGGCCGATGAAGGTGATGCCCTCGGCCTCGAGCCGGCGCGCGAAGGAGGCGTTCTCGCTGAGGAAGCCGAAGCCGGGGTGGACGGCCTCGGCGCCGGTCTGGCGCACGGCGTCGACGATCCGGTCCTGCAGCAGATAGGACTGGGCGGCCGGGGCGGGGCCGATCAACACGGTCTCGTCGGCCATCTCGACCGCCAGCGAACCGGCGTCGGCCTCGGAATAGACCTGCACCGTCCTGATGCCCATGCGGCGGCAGGTCTTGATGATGCGGACGGCGATTTCGCCGCGATTGGCGATCAGGATTTTGGAGAACATCGGGCTCTGAATCTGAGGCGAACGTGATCGCCGCGTGAAGCGGTTGCCCCGATTAGGCCGCGATCTGGCTTGAGTAAACCGGACGGGGTTTCAACCGGTCAGCGTTCGGGCTTGGCAAAGCCTGTATCGATGGGGTTAAAGCCGTTCCAGTCCCGTTCATCGACGACCGTTCATTTTTCGTCCTCTCCCCGTTCCCGCTTATTGGCCCGGAGCCTGATTGATGTCCCGCATGCTTACTTTCGCCGCCGCTGCGGCAATCACGACGTCCCTGGCCGTGGCGATGACCGCCGGACCGGTCGCGGCGCAGGACTTCCGCGATCTGGCTCGCCAGGATCTGCAAAGAGCCCATGACGAGCTGGCCGCCAACCATCCCGCCCCGGCCGTCCCGGGCGCCGCCAGCCAAACCTTCCGCAGCTGGCTGGACGCCGGCCTGCAGGACGCCCTGGGCCGCGCCAGCCAGGCCAACAGCGGCGACGCCCACGCCTATCTGATGCGCTACTACGCAGCCGGTTTCCGCGATTCCAACATCGCCATCACCCCGACCTTCGAGGGTATGGGTCCCTATTTCGGCACCAGCTGGCCGGGCTTCACGACCGGCTGGCGCGGCGGCAAATACGTCGTCACCTATGTGAAGCCGGGCACGCGCGGCGCGCCGCGGGTCGGCGACACGGTGGTCGACTGCAATCTGACCCCGATCGAGGAGTTCGCCCGCAAGAAGCTGGATCTCTGGGAAGGCAACCTCGACACCGAGGCGGGCCGCGTGACCTCGGCGCCGTATCTGCTGTGGAACCGCAACAATCCGTTCGCCGCCGGCGTCCCCTCGATCTGCAGCTTCCAGTCGGGCCGCGGCCGTCCGCGCGAAATCCAGATTCGCCCCATGCCGGTCGTGGCCGGTGATCTCGAGGCCGCCTACCGCGCCAGCGTCTACATGCCGCCGGCGACGCCGCTGGGCGTCGAGACCGTCAACGGCCGCCCCTGGGTGCATGTCCACTCCTTCGCCGACAGCGCCGACTGGCGCTCGTTCAACGCCGCCGTCGAGGGTCAGGCCGCGACCCTGCGCGGGCCGCAGGGCTTTGTGCTGGATCTGCGCGCCGCCTCGGGCACGGGCCAGAACTCGTCGACCGCCCGCGGCTATGGCCTGGCCAACCGCATCTGGACGCCGGAGTTCACCGTCAGCCGCCAGCCCGCCGCCGGCGAACTGACCTACCGCGCCACCCAGGGCAACCGCGACTGGTACGCCGCGGCGCTCGGCCGGATGGAAGCCGACCCGCAGTTCGTGCAGGAAGCCGGTCCGGTGATCGAGCAGACCCGCGAGATCGTGACGGCCTTCGACGCCGCCATCGCCGCCAGCCAGCCGACCTTCACCCTGGCGGGCCGTCCCGCCGTGGCCGACACCGGCGCCGCCAACCCCGTGCAGGGCCCGGTGGTCGTTCTGGTGGACGCGGGCTGCTCGGGCGGGTGCCTGGACACGCTGGACCTGCTGTCCAAGCTGCCGAACGTGCGGATCGTCGGCTCGACCACGGCGACCGACTCGATCTTCGTCGAGCCGACCGTGATGCGCCTGCCGTCGAACTATTCGGACCTCAGCTACGGCCACAAGGCCTGGACCTCGCGTCCGCGCCCCAACAACACCCCCTTCACGCCGGCGCAGGGCCTCGTCTACACGGGCAACCCGGCCGATGAGACAGCCGTGCGGACCTGGGTGGGCGGCCTGTTCGGCGGCTGACCCGAACCACGAAGACCCGACAAGAGAGGCCGGCCAGGGGGACCTGGCCGGCCTTTTGTCTTTCGGGAGCGGGCGGGCTAGTCCCGTTTGCGGGCGCGGTCCGCGGCGTCGACCAGACGCAGGCCGGAAATCTCGGCGGCGTCGGCTGTCAGGTTCATGGCCGCCTCGGGCGGGTCCTTGATTTCCACAACCCCGTGGGTCGCCTTGGGCGTCAAAGGATCGGTGATCAGGTCGGATTCTGATTTCTTGGCCATGCGTATCGAACGATCGGAATCCTGAGCCGTTCCGGCGGCGGGTTGCGAAAAGCCCGGCAGCGCCTAGGTGAGAACCATGACCGACAGCGACATCGCCCCGACCCTGCGTTCCCCGTCCGGCTATGACCTGACGCCGCCCAGCGACAGCCAGCGCGTGGCGCTGGAGGCCGACCTGTCGGCCGAGGAGAAGCGCGTCCTGCTGGCGCACGGCACCGAGGCGCCCTTCTGCGGGACCCTGCTGGGCGAGAAGCGGGCAGGGGTCTTCTGCTGCCGCGAATGCGGCCTGCCGCTGTTCCGCACCGGAACCAAGTTCGAGAGCGGCACGGGCTGGCCCAGTTTCACCGAGCCGGTCGATCCGACGCATGTGAGCGCGATCACCGACCGCTCCCACGGGATGACGCGGACCGAGACGCGTTGCGCCCGCTGCGACAGCCATCAGGGCCATGTGTTTCCCGACGGTCCGGGGCCGACGGGACTGCGCTACTGCATCAATTCCGTGGCGCTCAGCTTCGTGCCGGAGGGATCGCCGCTGCCGGATCCTTTGGGCCGCGGCGACGGAAACGCCTGACCCTCGCCTCATTTGAGGCTAGGCTGCTACCCGTAATGGAGTTGGGCGCATGCTGATCACCGCAATGTTGATGGCCGGAGCCCTGACGACGGGCGATCCGGACGGCGTGGTCGCCACCGCCCCCGCAACCGCTGTCGACCTCGGCGCGACCCGGCAGCCCGTCGCTCCGTCTGTCGTGGGGGCCGCCCAGGCGGGCGTGCCTCACAACCTCACCACCGATGAACAGATCGATCGCTGGATCGCAACCCGGGCGGTGGACGACCGGCCCTATGAGCGGGTCCGGGGCGAATTGCTGGACGACGGCCTGCCGCACAGCGAGGTCAGCGTCAGCGTCGGCACCGGCGGGTATCGCGACTATGGGGCCGCGGTGTCCCTGCCGATCGGCGAGAACGGGCGACTGAGCCTGAGCTACCGCCAGACCGAGAACGCCTATCCCTACGGCGGCTACGGCTACGGCTACGGCTATGGATACGGCTACGACCAGAGCTATGGCGGCGCCGCCCTCGACGACGGCGGCTATGTCTTTCCGGGGTATCGGCCGGGCGCGGCGGCGCAGTTCGAGGCGCGCGTCATGCGGCCCGACGGGCCTCCGAATCGGCGGCCGCTGGTGCGACAGGATCGCGTCGAACCCTGACGGGGCCCGCGCGGACCGGCCTGACGGAGCATCCCGGGCGGGAAGGGCCCGCCTCTGTAGTGGCGGTGAGCTTTCGACGCCACGGCCAAGCTTAATTCCTCGGCGCGGTCGCAACGCCTCCAGTTGTATGGCATTACACGATTGACGAGCCCTCGCGGGCCGTCGCCTGCCTCATCAACGGCTTCGGAGTAAGACCATGAAGAAAACCATCGCCGCCGTGACGGCGGGCCTGCTGCTCATCGCCGGCCAGGCCGCTGCGGCCAACAACGTGTCGAGCGCCCGCGTCGGCGACCGCATCGGCGCCCCGACCGCTGAGTCGAGCGAATTCGCCGGCGTGCCGATCGCCGTCCTCATCGTCGGCGCCGCCGTTATCGTGGCCGCCGTCGTGGCGCTCTCGGACGACGATTCCGAGAGCGACTAGGACCCGGTCACAAGACCCGTAAGGCCCCGTCGGCTCCGCCGGCGGGGCTTTTTCGCGTCCGGCTCCGGATTTCGAATCGGATCTCCGGGCTCCGGAACGCAAACGGGGCCTGACCGCGAAGTCAGGCCCCGTAAGGGTTTCAGAGTGGTGCCGCCGGGGGGAATCGAACCCACGACCTCAGCCTTACCAAGGATGCGCTCTACCACTGAGCTACGGCGGCCTGATCTGAGGAAGCGGCCCTATAGCCAACCGTGGACAAAGGGGAAAGCCCCCATTTGCCGTGCTTGCGGAAAAGTTCGACGCGCGCTCTCATCGACCCATGGATGAGTCGAAGATCACAGGGGCCCAGCCCCCGCTGCCGACGAGCCTGCCGGATCCGCTGGCCCCGGCGAAAACGCCCGCCATGGCGCGCGCCCAGCGGCTGTCCACGGCGCTCCGCGACAATCTGAGACGCCGCAAGGCGGCGGCCCGGTCGACCGGGCCGGCAACGCCGCGCAACTGAATGTCATCGCCGGCGCGACCGTCGGCCTTTCGCAACCGCAACCGTCCGCGCTAGATAGCCGATCCCCCTTGCGCCCTGCACGGGGTCGCAAGAGACGACATGGACAGCATCGCCATCACCGGAGGCGCCCGCCTGAACGGATCGATTCCGGTCAGCGGCGCCAAGAACTCCGCCCTCAAGCTGATGGCCGCCTCGATCCTGACCGATCAGCCGCTCCTGCTGACCAACATGCCGCGTCTGGCGGATACGAAATTTCTCGGACGGCTGCTGCGCGAGCTGGGCGTCGAGGTGACGGAGCGCGACGGGGCTGACGGGCAGGAGACGCTGTTCCACGCCGGGCGCATCAGTTCGACCTTCGCCCCCTATGATCTGGTCCGGCAGATGCGGGCTTCGTTCAACGTGCTGGGTCCGCTGCTGGCGCGCACGGGCGAGGCCAAGGTGTCGCTGCCGGGCGGCTGCACCATCGGCGCGCGACCGGTCGACCTGCATCTGCAGGCGTTGACGGCCCTGGGGGCCGAGATCGAGCTGGACGAGGGCTATGTCACCGCCCGAGCGCCGAACGGTCTGAAAGGCGCGGAGATCGAGTTTCCCTTCGTCTCGGTCGGGGCGACCGAACACGCCCTGCTGGCCGCGGTGCTGGCGGACGGGGTGACGGTGCTGAAGCGCGCCGCCCGCGAGCCCGAGATCGGCGATCTGGCCCACTGCCTGACCGTCATGGGTGCGAAGATCAGCGGCATCGACACCGACGAACTGGTCATCACAGGCGTCCCGTCCCTGGGCGGCGCGACCTGGTCGGTGATTCCCGACCGGATCGAGATGGGATCCTACGCCGTCGCCGCGGCCATGGCCGGGGGCGAGGTGCGGCTGACGAAGGCGCGGCCGGAACTGATGACGGCGCTCAGCGAGAAGATGATCGAGGCCGGGGTCGAGGTGACGCCGACCGCCGACGGCGTGATCGTCAAGCGCGATCCTGCGGTGCGGTTGAAGGCGGTCAATGTGGCGACCGAGGTCTATCCCGGGTTCGCCACCGACCTGCAGGCCCAGTTCATGGCGCTGATGACCATGGCCGAGGGCGACAGCGTCATCCACGAGAACATCTTCGAGAACCGCTTCATGCACGCGCCGGAGCTGGCGCGGCTGGGGGCGGACATCCACGTCCACGCCGGCGAGGCCGTGGTGCGCGGCGTGCCGGTGCTGCACGGCGCGCCGGTGATGGCCACGGACCTGCGGGCTTCGGTCAGCCTGGTGATCGCCGGCATGGCGGCCGAGGGCGAGACCACGGTCGGCCGCGTCTATCATCTGGACCGCGGCTTCGAACGGCTGGAGGAAAAGCTCGGCGCCTGCGGGGCCGAGATCCGCCGCATCAAGGGCGACGGGAATGAACACTGAGGCGCAGCAGCACGAGGCTGACGCGGCGGCGGCGACGCCGCCCGAACCCCTGCGCCTGCTGGCCGAGGACGCCGACGACCTGCACATCATTTCGGCGGCCCTGCAGGACGCCATCATGCGTCCCGTGGACATCGTCTGGGAGCCGGCGGCGCGGCGGGTGACGCTGAAGCTGAGCCGGTTCTGCTGGGAATGCGGCGGCACGCGCGTCATGGCCGCCATGCAGTTCGGCGACGTCGTGGCGGTCAAGAGTCGCCGCCTGCCGCGCCTGCCCGACAGCCCGCTCGAACTGCTGGCCATGGATTTCGTGCCCGACGAGGCGCCCGGCGGGCGGGTGATCCTGATGTTCGCGGGCGGCGGGGACCTGCGGATCGACGTCGAATGCATGGACGCGGTGCTGACCGACCTGTCCGAGCGCTGGCCCGCCAAGGTCGCGCCGACGCATCTGTCGCCCGAAGCGTCGGAAGGGGCGGACCCCGCGTGAGCGAGCACCGCCTGACCTCGATCGACCTGGACGCCGCGACCCTGTCGTCCGCGACCGCCGAGATCGAGCATGAGCGGCGGGTCGCCATCTTCGACCTGATCGAGAAGAACAGCTTCGAACCCGCAGGCGCTGCGGGCGGCCCCTATGCCCTGAAGCTGTCGATGGTGGACGGTCGGCTGGCGTTCGACATCACGGGACCGGATTTTCATCGCGTCCACGGCCTGTCGCTGACGCCGCTGAACAAGGTGGTGAAGGACTATATCGCCGTCTGCGACAGCTATTACGAAGCCCTGCGCGGCACGTCCCCGTCCCAGATCGAAGCCGTCGACATGGGCCGGCGAGGGCTGCACAACGAAGGCGCCGAGCTGCTGAAAGCCCGGCTGGACGGCAAGATCGCGATCGATCACGAGACCGCCCGACGGCTGTTCACCCTGGTGACGGCGCTGTACCGGCGCGGTTGATCTCGACTATCCCGGCGTTTTCGGGCATTAGGCCCGCTCTTTTCGACGCGCGCTTTCGCCCGGCGCGCGTCCTGACTCGTATTCACAGGGCGCGAGAGGCCGCATGGCTAAGGAAGAACTGCTCGAGTTTCCCGGCGTCGTCAGCGAACTGCTGCCGAACGCGACGTTCCGCGTGCTGCTCGAGGGGAACGACCACGAGATCATCGCCCACACCGCCGGCAAGATGCGCAAGAACCGCATCCGCGTGCTGGCCGGCGACAAGGTCCTGGTCGAGATGACGCCCTACGACCTGACCAAGGGCCGCATCACCTACCGCTTCAAGTAAGGACGGGCTCGGATGAGCCGTCCTGAACTGGTGCTGGCCTCGGCCAGCCCGCGCCGCATCGAACTGCTGGCGCTGGTCGGGATCACGCCCGACCGCGTCGATCCCGCCGACATCGACGAGACCCCGCTGAAGGACGAGACGCCGACGCGTCTCGCCGCGCGTCTGGCCGTGACCAAGGCCGAGGCCATCGCGGCCGGGGCGCCGGATGCGGTTGTGCTGGCTGCTGACACAGTGGTGGCCGTCGGCCGGCGCCTGCTGGAAAAGCCTGCCGACGAAGTCGAGGCCGTGCGCTTCCTCAAGTTGCTTTCGGGCAGAAATCATCGGGTTTTCACCGGTGTGGCGGTGACCGCCGGGGTGCGGACCACGCACCGGGTGGTCGACACCCGCGTATCCTTCAAGGTCCTGTCCGACGCCGAGATCGCCGCCTATGTCGCCTCGGGCGAATGGCGGGGCAAGGCGGGCGGCTACGGCATCCAGGGCCGGGCAGGGGCCTTCGTCACCCGTCTGGTCGGCAGCTATCCCGCCGTCATGGGCCTGCCCCTGTTCGAGACGGTCAATCTGCTGAACGGCGCGGGCTGGCGGGCGTGAAACCGCCGCTGTTCGTCTATCTGGACGATACGCCCGGCGAGATCCGGGGAATCATCCGCGACGAGGTCGGCGACCAGTATTTCCTGACCCAGTTCGAGAACGAGATCCCGCAACACCGGCTGGGCGCGCGCTCGGTCGGGCGGGTCCGACGGATCGAACCCAATCTCAAGGGGGCCTTCATAGATCTCGGCGAGGAGGCGGGCGAGGACGCCTTCCTGCCGTCCCATGGCGGCCAGCGTCTGCATGAGGGGGAGAAGGTCGAGGTCGAGGTCGTCTCGGAGCGGCGCGAGATGAAAGGCGTCACCCTGAAGCTGCTGGGCAAGGGCGAGGGCGAGCCGCGGCTGCTGGCCCCCGGGCCCACGGTGGCGGAATGGCTGGAGCGGCTGGCCCCCGGCGTCGAACCGATCGGGGGCGTGCGCGCGATCCAGGCCGGCTGGGACGCCTTGCGCGAGGCGGACGGCCAGCCGTTCATCGGAGGCGACGTCTCCGTGACGGTCGAGCGGACGAACGCCCTGATCGCCGTAGACATTGACTACCGGCCCCCGCCCGGTCGCAGGGCGTCGCCGCAGGACAGGCTGGAGGCGAATCGAAAGGGTCTGGTCCGCGCGGCGCAGACGATCCGGTTGCGCAGCCTGGGCGGTCTGGTCGCCATCGATCTGGTCGGCGGCGGCCAGGACGGCAATGCGGTCCTGAAAGCGGCCAGGGCGGCGTTCGGGACGGATCCCGCCATCGCCTACGGGCCGGTCAACCGGTTCGGCGTTCTGATGATCGCCGTGCCGTGGCGGTTCAGGCCGTTGGCGGAGCGCCTCTACCGCCACCCCGGCGTCCATAGCTACTGGCCGCAGCGGGCCGCCGTCGAGGTCACGCGCAGGCTGCGCCACGCCCTGCTGTCGGACACCACGACGGCCCGGGTGACGGCCCGGTGCCCGCAAGCGGTCGCGGAACTGGCCGCGCCCCTGGTGGCGAGACTGGGGCCGCGCGCCCATCTGAAGGCCGACGACAGCCTGCGCGCCAGCGAACATGTGATCGAGACGGAATGACCATGGCGACCTGTCCCATCTGCCGCCGCCGCCCCGCGGACGAGAAATACAAACCGTTCTGCTCGAAGCGCTGCGCCGACGTGGATCTGCAGCGCTGGTTCACGGGCGGATACGTGCTTCCCGACAGCGGCGGGGACGTCCCGCGCGACGATCCCGAAGAAGACTGATCTGACGGCTGGACACCCCCGAACCGCTCGCCTATAGACGCCGCCTCCGCGCCGCGAAGCGTGCGCCTGGGTAGCTCAGTTGGTAGAGCAGTGGATTGAAAATCCACGTGTCGGTGGTTCGAATCCGCCCCCAGGCACCATCGCTTCTGTCCCGATGCCGGGACCGGGTCGGCCGGCTATCATGAAATTGTCGCTTTCGGCCCCAATCTTGGGCGATCGGGACCTTGGCTCCCCCGCGAGGGGAAAAGCACGTTCCCGCACTTGACGCTCTGGTAAGCGTTCGCCAAAGGAGCTTGACCGCTTTCCTTGGCGGGCAGTCGGCGGAGAGGGAAAACGGTTTCCTTCGTCGTTCGGCGCCGCCCCGGAAGCCATCTGGCAACCGGAAGCGTCAGCAGGCGTTCCGCAGACCGGGGTTCCTTAACCCTGTCTTTGCGGACGAAGAATTTCATCGAGGGCGGTCGTCGTCTGCGGCCGTTTCTTTTGGGTTCCACAAGTCAGACCAAACAGCAGGAACTGGCGAACTATGTTCGATATCAAGAAAACCAACATCCTCCTGGCCATGGCCGGCGCCGCCGTCCTCATGGCCGGTACGCCGGTTCTCGCGCAGGATGCTCCCGCCACCGCCCCGGCCGCCGCAGCAGCTCCGGCTGCCGACGCCGCCGCCCCCGCCGCTGCTCCGGCTGCTGACGCTGCTCCGGCCGCCGACGCCGCCGAACCCGCCGTCGTCGGCGGTGAATCGCACGGCAAACTGACCCCGGCCCGCATGTTCATGGACGCGGACGTGGTCGTTAAGGTCGTCATGACCGGTCTGCTGCTCGCCTCGGTCTTCACCTGGGTGCTGCTGCTCATCAAGATCTTCGAGTTCGGCTCGCTGAACCGCAAGACGGACGTGTTCCTCGAGAACTTCCGTCAGGCCCGCACCATCGCCGACATGCGCCGCGTGGCCACGTCGGACGAGTTCGACGGCAACCCGCTGGCCGACATGGCCGCCGCGGCCACCGACGAAATCGAACTGTCCCGCCAGGCCGGCCTCTCGGTCACCGGCGACCACGCCGACTCGGCCCTGATGCGCTCGCAACAGGCTGTCGGCGCCGTTCAGGCCGGTCTCGCCAAGCGCCTCTCGGGCGGCCAGCAGTTCCTCGCCTCGGTGGGTTCGACCGGTCCGTTCATCGGTCTGTTCGGCACCGTTTACGGCATCATGAACTCGTTCATCGGCATCGCGAACACCAACACGACCAACCTGGCCGTCGTCGCCCCCGGTATCGCCGAGGCGCTGCTGGCCACCGGTATCGGTCTGTTCGCCGCTATCCCGGCCGTTATCTTCTACAACTACTTCAACACCCGCATCTCGGCGTACGGCACCCGTTCGGACGGTTTCTCGGCCGAACTGACCAACGCCATCTCGCGTAACCTCGACAAGGGAGCCTAAGCGCGATGGCCGCCAAACTTTCAGGCGGCGGCGGCGGCAAGTACAACGTCGAGCAGAACAGCGAGATTAACGTCACGCCGTTCGTGGACATCATGCTTGTTCTGCTCATCATCTTCATGGTCGCGGCGCCCCTGGCGACCCCGTCCGTGGAGGTGAAGTTGCCCCGAGCAGTCGCTCCGCCCCAGACCAACCCGCCGGTGCCGATCTATATTTCGATCACGCCGAACGGTCGGGCTTATCTGGGCGATTTCCCCGTCGAGCTGGACCAGATCGGTACGGAACTGACGGGCCAGATCGGCCGTCGTAATCCCGCGGACGAACGGATCTTCATCCGCGCGGACCGGACCACCCGTTACGGTGACTTCATGCAGGTCATGAACTCGCTGCAGGACAACGGCTTCTACAGCGTCGCCCTGGTGGGTGAAGACACGAAGGCGCCGGGCACATGACAGACGTTGAATACCACCGTTCCAGGTACGACGCGCCGAAGCCCAAAGGCTTCTTCGGCGTGCCCCCCGGGGTCCTGCTGATCAGCCTGCTGATCGTCTCGATCCTGTTCGCGGCCCTGGCTTTCTACTTCATCAACGCCCAGTTCAAGCTGCGCGAAGTGAACTATTCGGATGACGCCGTCGACGTCGAGATCATCGAGCCGATCCCGCCGCCGCCGCCGCCGCCTCCGCCGCCTCCGCCGGACACGCCCCCGCCGCCCAAGCTGCAGGTGCGTCCCCCGGTCGTCGTTCCGAACGCTCCGCCGCCTCCGGTGACGCTGCCGATCGAACCGACGAAGAAGGAGGACCGGGTCGAATATACGGGTCCGCCCGTGATCGTCCCCGGACCGCCCCCGCCTCCGGCTCCGCCGGCTCCCCCGCGTCCCGCCGTCATCAACAACGTGACGTGGGGCCGTCAGCCTCAACCGGAATTCCCGGAGCGGGCCCAAAGCCGCGGGATCGAGTCCGGTACGGCGACGCTGCTCTGCACCGTCGGCGCCAACGGCGCGGCCACGAACTGCAGCGTCGTCTCGGAAGAGCCGGCCGGTGCAGGCTTCGGCCAGGCCGCGTTGCGTTCGATGCCCCGGGCCCGGTTCTCGCCTCGCACCGTCGACGGTGTGGCTCAAGGCGGCCAGGCGCGGTTCACGGTTCGCTTCCGCCTCGCGGACGAGTAGGACCGGCAGACCACGACCAGGGAAACGCCCCGGGGGAAACCTCGGGGCGTTTTCCTTTGGGCGGAGCCTTTCCGGGCCCTGCACATTATTGGGGCGCTGTTCAGGAGACATCCCCATGAGATCGCTTGCCGCCGCCGCCCTGCTCGCCTGCTCCGTCGCCGCCCTCAGCGCGTGCGCCTATAATGAAACCCTCGGCCGCAGCCAGCTGCTGCTGGTCGACGACAGCGCCCTGACGCAACAATCAGAGGCGGCCTGGGCCCAGGCCCTGCGCACCCAGCGCATATCGTCGGACGCCGCCGCCAACGCCCGCATCCGCCGGGTCGGCGACAAGATCGTCCAGGCCGCGGGCCTGACCGACCGCGCCTGGGACTACGCCCTGTTCGTGAGCGAGAGCCCCAACGCCTTCGTCCTGCCGTCGGGCAAGATCGGCGTGACCACCGGCCTTCTGGCGCTTGTCCAGAACGACGACCAGCTGGCCACCGTGCTGGGCCATGAGGTCGGCCACGTCGTCGCCCGTCACGCGGCCGAGCGCTATTCCAACAGCGCGGCCACCAGCATGGTGCTGAGCGGCGTGCAGGGCGTCGCCGGGGACTACGCCCAGGCGGCGGGCGCCATCGGCGGACTGGGCGCCCAGCTGGGCGTGCTGCTGCCGTTCTCGCGCCGTGACGAACTGGAGGCCGACCGTCTGGGCGTCGACTATCTGGAACGCGCCGGCTACCGCCCGTCCCAGGCGGTGGCCCTGTGGCGGCTGATGTCGGCGCAGAAGCAGGGATCGACGCCCGAGTTCGCCTCGACCCACCCGTCCGACTCCACGCGCATCGCCCAACTGGAGCAGTACATCGCCAGCCGCGGCTGGAGCTGACGCCGCAGCTTGCGAATATTCCCGCCCGGTCGCTTGATCGGGCGGAGCTGTCCCGGTAGATACCGCCCTCGCGCTGATTGCGCCGCCTTAGCTCAGTTGGTTAGAGCGCCGGTTTGTGGAACCGGAGGTCCTCAGTTCAAGCCTGAGAGGCGGTACCATCCTCACGGTGGCGGAGGCGTTTCCGGTATGACCGACACGCACCGCCCGCCGCCCGAAACGGGCTGGGATCCTTCACAGTATCAACGGTTCGAGGCCGAGCGCGACCGCGCGGCCCAGGATCTGCTGGCGCGCCTTCCGCGAGATCGGGTCCCGCGCGAGATCTGGGACCTCGGCTGCGGGGCGGGCCGGCACGCCGTCCAGTTGCACGGTCTTCATCCCGACGCCGTCGTCCACGGGCTGGATTCCAGCCCGGCCATGCTGGATGTCGCCCGTGCGGCCGCTCCTGACATCGACTGGCGCCTGGGCGATCTGGCGGCGTGGAGCCCCGGGGTTCCCGCCGACCTGATCTTCGCCAACGCCTCGCTGCAGTGGGCGCCGGACCATGAGGCGCTGTTTCCCCGGCTGGTGCGGGCGCTGGCGCCGGGCGGGGTCATCGCCGTCCAGATGCCGCTGGCGCATGAGAGCGTCCAGCACGCCCTGATGCGGGAGGTGGCGGGGCAGGGACCGTGGGCCCGCCGTCTGGCGGGGATCAGCGCCATTGCGCCGCTGCTGCCCGCGGAGGCCTATTACGACCTGCTGGCGAGCGACTGCGGCGACATCGATATCTGGTCGACACGCTATCTGCACGTCCTGGGCGGAGCGGACCCGGTGCTGGAGTGGATGAAGGGGACGGCGTTGCGACCCTGTCTGTCGGCGCTGGATGACGACGCCGCTATGCGCGGTGCTTTTCTTTCCGCCCTCGGCGCGCGCCTCGCCGAAGCTTTTCCAGCACGTCCGGACGGACAGGCGCTGTTGCCTTTTCGACGGCTGTTTCTGGTTGCGCGTCGTCGTTGACGGACCGGCGGCGACGCAGGGCTGTCACAGGCCGGTCCAGCAGCGACAACACCTCGTGGGTGGCCTGGTAGCCGGCGGCCACGCCCACGTCGAAACCCTTCCAGTCGCGGATATCCAGCCCGTCGGGCGTGGGCTGGATCAGGATGTCGGTCGCGGCGCGCGAGCTTTCGATGTCCGCGTCGGTCGTCAGGGTCGCCGACCGCATCAGGATCGAGACGATCGGCGGACCACGCCGCCACGCCCCGGTGGCGATCAGGCGCCAGATCGACGGCGGGTGTTCGATCAGGGCCGGGTCCACGCCGCGCGCCTCTGACATGTCGACGGCGATGATCGGGCCGCCGTGCATCTGGCGCATCACCTCGGTGGGCAGGTTCTTCAGCACCGCCCCGTCGACCAGCACCTGGCCGTCCATGACCACGGGCGGCAGCAGGCCGGGAATGGAGATGGAGGCGCGGATGGCCTGACGCATCAGCCCGCGCCGATGCACCTCGATCCGCCCGCTGGTCAGGTTGGTGGAGACCGCGAAAAACGGACGCTGCAGGTCGGCCAGGTCCATCTCCCCATAGGCGGAGAGCAGCAGACGTTCGACCTTGTGCGCCCGGGTCATGGCCAGCATGGGGAAGGCCAGGTCCGACAGGGGGTCGCTTTCGACGAAGGCCTTGCGGATGCGCTCTTCCAGCTCCTCCTGCGTCCAGCCGAGGGCGGGTCCGGCGGCGATCACCGCCCCCATCGAAGCGCCGCCCACGAAGTCGATGGGGACGCGCGCTTCCTTGAGAGCCCTCAGGGCGCCGATGTGGGAATAGGCCCGCGCCCCGCCGCCCGACATGACGACGCCGACGGCCGAGCCGGTGACGACGCGCGCCATCCGTTCAGCGTCCGCCTGATCGCCCTCGACGCACTGGAACCAGCGGCCGGGCTGGATCGAGTCCAGCCAGACGGCGGTGTTGGCGGGCCGCGGCATACGCGGATCGCGCAGCAGGATCAGGTCCGTCCGCCGCTGGGCGTCCAGCACCCCGGCGTGGGGCAGGGGCCGGTTGGGCGGCGCGTTCAGGCCGTTGCCGACGACGAACACCCGGTCGACCTGGCGCGCGCACAGGGCGGCCCAGGCGGGCTCGTCCTGTTCGGCGACATAGAGGACGAAGTCGTGGGAGTCCTCGACCCGGCTGAACCATTCGGCGGCCGAGGCGAGGGCCGAATGGTCGATCACCTGGCAGCTGAAGCCGTCGGCCTCGATCGCGGCGGCGATCCGCTCGACGAAGGCGCGAATGGGACGGGGGCGGGCGGAGATGAAGCCGAAGACGCTGGGCTCGCCGCCGCCGGACCGGCGATCCCGCGCCCGCTGGATCATCAGCCGTGACAGTTCGACCATCAGGTCGGGTTCGGTGCGCGCGGCCTCGAAGAAGGCTTCGCGGGGCAGGGCCAGGATCTCGCAGTCGCGCAGGGCGACGACGTCGGCGGTGTGGACGGTTCCGGCCAGCATGGCCATTTCGCCGGCCGGTTCGCCGGGCCGGATGACGCCGACGAACTGGGGCGGGCGGTCCTCGTCGGGATCGCGCCGGAACACGCCCAGGCGGCCGCTGCGCAGCAGATACAGGGTGTCGGCGCCGTCGCCCTCGGCGAACAGGGTCTCTCCGCCGGTCAGGGCGAACCAGCTGGCGCGCGTGGTCTTGCCGCCCTCGAAGATGCGGTGGAGGGCGTCTTCAAGCCGGTCGGAGCGGGCAGGGGCCATTGAAGGTTCTAGGGGTCAGGTTCTAGGGGCTAGGGAATCGATGTGTGCAGGCCATGGTCGCAGCATCCGTCCCTAATCCCTAGAACCTAGAACCTGACCCCTACCAAGCGCCCATCTCGCGCAGCCGCTGCGCCAGTTCCTCCGGCACCTCGCCGGCGTCGAGGGTCGACAGGTCCATCGGCGCGTCCCTGGGCTCCAGATAACGCCAGCCCTGGAAGGGACGGCGGGCCTGGGGCGCGGTGCGGATCACCTCGGGCGACAGCTTGATCAGGCAGTGGGAAGTCTTGCCCTCGCCCTTGGTCGAGATGTCCAGGATCGGCATGCGGCAGACGACCGAACCCTTCATGACCCAGAACAGCGAGCCGCCGTCTTCCAGCTCGGCCGCGCGCTTGGGCGTCATCCGGGTGTTGACCGTCAGCCATTCGCCCTTGGCGGCGCGGCGTTCCAGCGTCTCGACCTTGGCGACGCCGACGCACAGCTTGATCATGTGGAGAGGCATGGCGCGGATCTAGTCAGTCGCCGTGACGGTCGCCAGAACCGCATCCGCCGAAACCTGATCCCCGATCGCCACGCCGATCTCGCCGACCACGCCGTCGAACGGCGCGACGAGGGCGTGCTCCATCTTCATGGCTTCCAGCACCACGACGGGCTGCCCCTTGGTCACCGTGTCGCCGGGTCTGGCGGGGGTGGCGACGATCTTGCCGGGCATGGGCGCGCGCAGCGACCCGTCGGAGGCTGCGGCGTGGCCTGCGCCTGCGCCGTGCACCAGCGGGCCGTAGGGATACGCTTCGCCATCAAGGAAGAGGACCGACAGGTCGTCGTCCACCTCGACCGACGCGTCCTCGTCGGTCATGGCGTCGGTAAGGAGGACCTGACCTCCAGCCACCGCGCCGGCGCGCCAGGTTCTGTCCCCGGTCCTGGCCTCCCACCATGTGTCGCGGTCCATGGCCCGGAAATCCGCCTCGACGGGCTGACCGGCGACGACCATCGAGCGTCGGTAATAGCCTGGACCGTTCAGGCGGAAGCCGTAGAGGGCGTAGGATGAGGAGCGCCAGATCTCCTGCCCGTCGCCGTACATCTTGCTGCGGTAGTAGTCGTCCTGGTCCGCCTGGGCCGCGAAGGCGGCGGCGATCACCGCGTCCGGGATGTCCGCGCTGACCAGCGAAACCTCCTCGGCGGCGATGAAGCCGGTGTCTACATCACCGGCGACGAAGCGCGGATGCGACAGGCAGCGGGACAGGAAGGCCGCATTGGTCCGGACCGGCCAGACCTCGACGCTCCGGCAGGCGGCGGCCAGCTTTTCGGCGGCCTCGGCGCGCGTGTCGGCGTGGGCGATGATCTTGGAGATCATGGGGTCGTAGAACTGGCTGACCTCGCCGCCTTCCTCGACGCCGGTGTCGACCCTCACGTCGTGGGGTGCGCGGTAGCTTTGCGGGCGCGGCATCAGGAAATGGTCCAGCTTGCCGATGCTGGGCAGGAAGCCGTTGGCGGGATCCTCGGCGTACAGCCGCGCCTCCATGGCCCAGCCGTTCAGGGGGATGTCCTCCTGCTTCAGCGGGATGGGCTCGCCTGCAGCGACGCGGAACTGCCATTCGACCAGATCGACGCCGGTGACGGCCTCGGTCACCGGATGCTCGACCTGCAGCCGGGTGTTCATCTCCATGAACCAGATCCGGTCGGCCTTCAGTCCGTCGGAGGCGTCGGCGATAAATTCGATGGTGCCGGCGCCCTCGTAGTTGACGGCGCGCGCCGCGCGGACGGCGGCGTCGGTGACGGCCTTGCGCGTGGCGGCGTCCATGCCGGGGGCCGGAGCCTCCTCGATCACCTTCTGGTGCCGGCGCTGCAGGGAGCAGTCGCGCTCGTAGAGGTGGACGGCGTTTCCGTGGGAGTCGCCGAAGACCTGAACCTCGATGTGGCGCGGGCGGGTGATGTAGCTCTCGATCAGGACGCGTGGATCGCCGAAGGAGGACTGGCCCTCGCGCTGGGCCGAGGCGAGGCCGTCGGCGAAGTC
>NZ_JAKFEB010000014.1:0-8682 GCF_036677305.1 Brevundimonas sp.
CCGCCGCCCCAACGGTCGGCGCGGTCGTTCAGGCCGGACCAGAAGAACTGGTCGATCAGATAGCCGTGGGCGCCGTGGATCTCGACGGCGTCGAAGCCGAGTTCGCGCGTGGCGCGCGCCGAACGGCCGAAGGCGGCGATGGTGTCGGCGATGTCCTCGTCGGTCATCGGTTCAAGCTTGCGATTGCCGGGCGTGGTGAAGCCCGAGGGGCTGTCGACCTTGCCCAGCGGCGCCCAGTCCGCGCCCTGTCCGCGCGCCGAGCCGACATGCCAGAGCTGGGGCGCGATCAGGCCGCCGGCGGCGTGGACCGCCTCGACGACCTTCTTCCATTCCGGCAGGGCCTCGCCGTGGAAGACGGGGACCTTCGCGTCATTGCGGGCCGCGGGCCGTTCGACGACCGTGCCCTCGGTGACGATCAGACCCACTCCGCCCTCGGCGCGGCGGCGGTAGTAGCCGGCGACGTCGCTGGTCGGGATTCCGCCGGGCGAGAACGAGCGGGTCATCGGCGCCATGACGATGCGGTTGGGCATCTTCAGGGACTTGACCTGGAACGGGCGGAACAGGGTCTCGACGCTCATCGACTCTCTCGGAGAACTGACTGGAACCGGCAAGGTGGCGATTACAGTTTCGTTTGGAAACCCTCAGAGGTCGAGTTTTTCCGCGATCGCCTTTGCGATGGCCGCGAAGCGGGCTGCGAGGTCGCCATCCGGCCGGCTGGCCACGATCGGCGCGCCGGCGTCGCCCCCTTCGCGGAAGGCGGCGTCCAGCGGCAGGTCGCCGAGGAAGGGGATGGACAGCCGCTCCGCCTCGGCCCTGGCCCCGCCCTGACCGAAGACCGGGCCGGTCATGTTCTCGATCAGGCCGAGGGTCGGGACGCCGACCTTCTCGAACAGGCGATGGCCCCGGCGGGCGTCAGCCAGGGCGACCTCCTGCGGGGTGGAGACGATGACGGCGCCGTCCAGCGGCGTCTTCTGTATCAGGGTCAGCTGGACGTCGCCGGTGCCGGGCGGCAGGTCGACGACGAGGATGTCCAGCGGCGCCTCTTCCGTCCCCCAGGCCGTCTGGGTCAGCATCTGGGTCAGGGCCTGCGACGCCATGGGGCCGCGCCAGATCATGGCGTCGTCGGCCTTGGTCAGCAGGCCGACGGACATGGCCTTCAGGCCGTGGGCGACGTGGGGCTGGATCTTGCCGTCGCGATATTCGGGCTGGCCCGAAATGCCCAGCATGGTGGGCATCGACGGGCCGTAGACGTCGGCGTCCAGCAGGCCGACGGAGAGGCCGCGCGCGGCGAAGGCGGCGGCCAGATTGACCGCGACCGTGGACTTGCCGACCCCGCCCTTGCCGCTGGCGATGGCGAGGACGCGGCGGACGTGGGGAGGCCGGTCGGTGGCGACGGGCGCCTTGGGGCGGGTCTGGTCGACGGCCTGGGGCGACAGGGAGGCCCGGCGGGCGGGCGGGACGGTTTCCGTGGTCAGGACGACCGAGACCCGCGCCATGCCCGGGAGCGCCTTCAGCGCGGCCTCGGCGGCGTCGCGGACCGGGGCGTAGCGGGCGGCGGCGGCGGTCGGAACCTCCATGACGAAGCCGGCGCGGTCATCGGTCACTGTCAGCCCCTGCACCAGACCGGCGGCGACCAGCCCCTGCCCCGTCTTCGGATCGAGGATGCCGTCGAGAGCGGCGATGACTTGCTCGCGGAGGGGAGACGGGTCGGGCAAGGCGGGTCGGTCCGGGTTGCGGGGGAGAGGCCTGCGTTCTATCGCCGGAGACAGCCGCCCGCGAGCCCCGCATTTGTCACAGCCCCTCATCACCCTGATCGCCGGCCCGACCGCCTCGGGCAAGTCGCGTCTGGCGCTGGAGATGGCGGAGCGGAGCGGCGCCCTGATCATCAATGCGGACAGCCAGCAGCTCTATGCCGATCTGCGGGTGTTGACCGCCCGTCCCTCGCCGGAAGAGGAAGCCGTGGCCGGGCACGCCCTGTACGGCGTCGCCGACGCGGCCGACGCCTGGTCCGTCGGGCGCTGGAGCCGCGCCGTCCTGCCGCTGGTGACGGAGCAGGCCGCGCGACGCCGTCCGGTGCTCCTGGTCGGCGGAACGGGATTGTATTTTACGGCCCTGACCAGAGGCCTGGCGGATATTCCGGATATCCCGCTCGAGGTTCGGGACGCCGCCGGCGCGATGTTCGACGCCGAAGGCGAGGCCGTCTTTCGCCGCCGGCTGGCCGAGGTCGATCCCGTCGCGGAGGCGAGGATCGAGGCCGGCGACCGGCAGAGGCTGACGCGGGCATGGGCCGTGGCCAACCACACCGGGCGGTCGCTGAGCGACTGGACCGGAGACACGACGCCGCTCCTTTCGCCCGGGTCATGGACCGGGATGGTGGTCGAGCCCGGGCGGGAAAGCCTCTACGCCAGTTGCGACGCCCGCGTCGCCCGGATGGTCGAGGCCGGCGCGCTGGAGGAAGTCAGGGCCCTGGTCGCCCGTGGTCTCGATCCCGCCCTGCCCGCGATGAAGGCCGTCGGCGTGCGCGAGTTCGCCGGCTGCCTCGCCGGCGAGACGACGCTGGACCAGGCCGTGGAGGCGACGCGCCAGGCGACGCGCAACTACGCCAAGCGGCAGCTGACATGGTTCAGGAACCAGACGCCGGACTGGACGCGTGTTTCGTACGATGACGCGAAATCGGACGGCGAAATTACTTAAGGTTGACTTCTTCGCGGGTTTGGCCGCAACCTTGAGGCCTGCCGTCGCCGTTGGAGATCCGCCATGATCACCCTGCTCGCCGTCGCCCTGTTGGTGAACCAGACGCCCGGACCGATGCCGCGAAGCACGGATCGCGTTTCGGCTGATCAGCTTGTCTGCCGGAACGAAACCCGGCCCGCCACCCGGATCCCCAACCGCGTCTGCATGACGAGGATGGAATGGAACAGCCTTCGGGCGGCCGCCGTACAGGAGCGCGCCCGCGTCCGTCCGATCATCGACAACCGACGCCTCGGACGCGGCATCGGCCGCTGGTAGCAAGCGGCCCTTCAATTCCTCGCCGCCCCGGCCTATATTGGTCCTGTTCGGGTTCGCCCGGACTATGGCGATAAACGCGCTTGTAATAAGCGGACCGGACCCGGGTGCGATTCCCGGCGGCTCCACCATTTCTTCCCCGCGTTATCGGCGGAGCGAGCATGGGGCCGACTAGCATCGACGGACGTGTAAAGAAGACTGCTTTCGCCCGTCCTGGCCCACCGTATCGGGCCATTTTCTAACTGCGAACGATAACTTCGCTGGAGAAGTCGCTCTCGCCGCGTAAGCGGTTCGGGTGATTTCGAACACTTAAGTCCTGGGGGATCAGTTCCTCAGGCGGGGCCGCCGGGAGCCTGCCAACAGAATCCCGGCACTTTCCGCTCATCATTGGTTACGCCGCCGCAGAATCCGGCGCTTTCACCACGTCCCCATCTTTCGCCTGCCCTCGCGCACAGCTATCAGTTCGCCGAACCCCCGAGGCGACCCATGGCCGACGAAACTCCCCCAGTCGACGAGATGCACTACGAGCAGCTGGCGCAGGACGCCCTGCGCGGCGTCATCCGCTCGGCGCTGGAGCGCGCGGCCCTGCCCGAGGGCATCCCCGGGGCGCACCATTTCTACGTCACCTTCAAGACGCGGGCGCCCGGCGTCAGCGTCCCGCCTGACATCATGGCCAAATATCCGGACGAGATGACGGTCGTGCTGCAGCACCAGTACTGGGACCTGAAGGTCGAGCCGACGCGGTTCTCGGTCATGCTGAAATTCGGCGGCATGCCCAAGGTCCTGTCCATGCCCTATACGGCCGTGACCCGCTTCTACGACCCGTCCGTGCAGTTCCTGCTGCAGTTCGAGGCGCCGGCGACGGTGGAGGACATCGCGGCCGAGGTCGCCGCGGCGGAACCGCCGTCGACCGATCCGGCGGATACGGGCGACGACGGGCCCAAGGTCGTCTCGCTGGACCAGTTCCGGAAAAAGTAGCCCCTTCCCCTTCCCCGTGCGTCGGCTAACCTCGGTCTGTTCGGAACCGGGGGAGCGGTCATGGGACGGGTGTTTGTCTTCGTGCTGGCGATATGGATCGCCATGGCCTGCCCGGCCGGCGCCCAGACCTCGCGAACCCCGCCCGGCCGCTTTGAGGGCTGGACCTCGGCGATCATCGCCGCCGACTGGCGCGACGGACGCGGCCGGCCGATCCAGGCGTTCGACAATGCCCGCCGCGATCTGGTCAAGGGCTTCCTCAACGCCGGCTTCCCGCGCGCGACCATGGTCGATTACAGCCTGAGGCCCGACGCGGCGAACCCCGCCACGGCCCAGACCGTTCTGGACGGCCTGTATGATGCGGCGGCGCGAGGGAGCGCCGGCTGCCTGCTGTATTTCACCTCGCACGGCGCGCCGACGGCCATGGTCTTCGGCGACGCGCCGCGCATGACGCCGGACATGATGGTCAACATCGTCCGCCGGGCCTGCGGCGCGCGGCCGACCGTCGTCATCGTCTCGGCCTGCTATTCAGGGATCTTCGTCAACGCCCTGGCGGCGCCGAACCGGATGGTCCTGACCGCCGCCAGCCGCGAACGGACGTCATTCGGTTGCGGCGCGGACGAGACCTATCCGTGGTTCGACGGCTGCGTCATCGAGGCGCTCCCGGCGGCTACGGACTTTCTGGCGCTGGCGGCCGGGGCGCGCGCCTGCGTCAGCCGCAAGGAAGCGGAACGCGCGGTCGCCCTGCCGTCGGAACCCCAGTTGTTCGTCGGCTCCGAGATGCAGCTGCGGCTGCCGACGCTGCGGTTCAACCGCCCGACCGGCTGAATAAGCTCTGGCGTATCGGTACGGGAACATATAAGGAACATTCTCGTTCCAGAGGGAGGTCAGCATGCTGTCCGGAGGATGCCACTGCGGCGCGGTCCGCTATCAGATGCCGGAGGATGTGGCCCACCACGCCCTCTGCCATTGCACCGACTGCCGCAAGGCCAGCGGAGCGCCGGCCGTGGCCTGGGCCATGACCCGGACCGACGGGATCGCCATCACCGGAAGTCCGCAGGTCTACGCCTCGTCGGAAAACGGCCGGCGGTATTTCTGCGGCAAGTGCGGGACCAGCCTGTTCTACACCAATGACGCCATCTTCCCCGGCATGACCGACGTGCAGAGCGCCACCCTGGATACGCCGGACGCCCTGCCCTTGCAGGCGCAGATCCAGACCGCCGAACGGATCGGCTGGATGGCCACGGCGAACGAATTGCCGTCGTTCGACCGTTATCCGGGACCGCCGGAGGGCTGACGCGGGAAGGCGCGGATGGTGATCCGCTCGCGCTCGCCCTCGCGGCGTTCGACCAGAAGGCGGGCGACCTGGGCGTCGTCGTGGAACAGATAGCCCTTGATGGCGTCCAGCAGGGCCTTGGCGAGGTTGTCCAGGTCCATCCACGGCGGATCGCCGACGTGCTCCATCAGGATCTCGACCGTGTAGTCGCCGTATGAAGGGCGCGAGGACCACTCCTTGCGCATGAACTCATAGACCAGCGGCTTGTAGTATTTGGCCTGGGTGGTCAGGCCGTCGATGGTGATTTCGACGGCGTCGCCGACCTCGCGGGCGCGGACCTTTCCGATGCCGATCCAGCCTGCGGTCATTCAGCGTCCTCGCCCAAGTCGTGGCCTGAGCGCCTTGTTCGCTCGCGGCTCCGTGCTACACCGCCGCGCATCCTCCCGCCACGTCTGAAGAGCCTGCTTTCGCCATGACGAACCGCACCGAAACCGACACCTTCGGCCCCATCGAGGTCGCCTCGGACCGCTACTGGGGCGCCCAGGCGCAGCGGTCGCTGGGCAATTTCAGGATCGGCTGGGAAAAACAGCCCCTGCCGATCGTGCGGGCGCTGGGCATCGTCAAGCGCGCCGCCGCCGAAACCAATATGGCGCTGGGCAAGCTCGATCCGAAAATCGGCGAGACAATCGTCAAGGCGGCCGACGAGGTCATCGCCGGCGGGCTGAACGACCATTTCCCGCTGGTGGTCTGGCAGACCGGCTCGGGCACCCAGTCGAACATGAACGCCAACGAGGTGATCTCGAACCGCGCCATCGAGATGCTGGGCGGCGAGATGGGCTCCAAGAAGCCGGTCCATCCCAACGACCACGTCAATATGAGCCAGTCGTCGAACGACACCTTCCCCACGGCCATGCACGTGGCCTGCGCCGAACAGGTGGTCAACGACCTGCTGCCGGCGCTGAAGCATCTGCACGCGGCGCTGGACGCCAAGGCCAGGGCCTGGGACCACATCATCAAGATCGGCCGCACCCACACCCAGGACGCCACGCCCCTGACGCTGGGCCAGGAGTTCGGCGGCTATGCGCAGCAGGTCGCCAACGGCATCGAGCGCATCGAACTGACCCTGCCGAAACTGATGGAACTGGCCCAGGGCGGCACCGCCGTCGGCACCGGACTGAACGCCCCGATCGGTTTCGCCGAGCAGGTGGCCGAGCGGATCGCCGCCATCACCGGCCTGCCCTTCACCACGGCGCCGAACAAGTTCGAGGCCCTCGCCGCCCATGACGCCATGGTCTTCAGCCACGGGGCGATCAACACGGTCGCCGCCAGCCTGTTCAAGATCGCCAACGACATCCGCTTCCTCGGTTCGGGCCCGCGCTCGGGCCTCGGCGAGCTGGCCCTGCCGGAGAACGAGCCGGGCTCGTCGATCATGCCGGGCAAGGTCAATCCGACCCAGTCGGAAGCGCTGACGCAGGTCTGCGTTCAGGTGTTCGGCAACCACGCGGCGGTGACCTTCGCGGGCTCGCAGGGGCATTTCGAGCTGAACGTCTTCAACCCGGTGATGGCCTACAACTTCCTGCAGTCGGTCCGTCTGATGGCCGACGCGGCGATCAGCTTCACCGACAACTGCGTGGTCGGCATCGAGCCGCGCGAGGACAACATCAAACGCGGCCTCGACAACTCGCTGATGCTGGTTACGGCCCTGAACGGCAAGCTGGGCTATGACGCCTGCGCGAAGATCGCCAAGACGGCGCACAGGAACGGCACCACCCTGCGCGAGGAAGCGGTCGGCGGCGGCTATCTGACCGACGCCGAGTTCGACGAGGCGGTGCGGCCCGAGAAGATGATCTCGCCCGGCTGACTGTCCCGCCCGGATGAATCACACGCCGGCCTTCCCGCGAAGGCCGGCGTTCTCAATTCAGGGCTTGTCGCGGATCGTCCGTCCGATCGGGGCCAGCGCCAGCTTGGCCAGTTCCAGGTCCTTGAGCGCGAACGGGATGCCGATGATCGAGATGAACTCGGCGATGGCGATGACCAGGTGCGACAGGGCGATGTACCAGCCGGCGAAGATGAACCAGACGACGTTCAGCAGGAAGCCGACGCCGCCGGTGCCGATGTCATGCTGGCCGGTGAATTCGTCGCGCCAGACGACCTCGCGGCCGAACGGCCAGAAGGTGTAGCTGGCGATCCGCCAGGCGGCGAAGGTCCACGGCAGGCCGACGATCGTCAGGGCCAGGATTCCGCCTCCCAGCAGCCACAGCAGGCCCGCGATCCAGCCTCCGAAGATGAGCCAAAGGATGTTCAGGATCAGGCGGATCAAGGCGGTCGTCTCCACGCGTCCCGAATCGGACGCCGCCTAAAAGATAGGCAAAGGCCCCGCCGGATATCAGCGGGGCCTTCGTGAATTCGCGGTAAGCCGGACGGCCTAGTGTTTCTCGGTCCAGCGCGCCCGGGCCTCGTCCTTCGTCACGTTGAGATGGACGTGCTCGTCGACGTGATCGACCCAGCTGACCGGGATCAGGTGGTGTTTGAAGCCGCCGGCGAGGTCCAGTTTGGCCAGTTCGATCTGGTCGCCGAGGACGTGGTCGACGCGGCCGACGTGTTCGCCGTCCGAACCGACGACTTCGAGGTGTTCCTTGATCCGGGAGACGTCTACCATGTGAAAGCTCCTGTCCTGATGGCGTGGGAAATCAACGCCGTAAGGTTCGCCGGGTTTCGTTTGCGGAGGCCATGATGGGTGAAGTCGTCAATCTGAACCGGGTCCGGAAGGATCGGGCGAAGGCCGAGGCCAGGGCCGCCGCGAAAGCCAACCGCGCCGCTCACGGGCAGACGAAGGCCGCCCGGGCGGCGGCCGAAAAGGAACGCGAACGGGCGAACCGTTTGCTGGACGGGTCGAAGCTGGAGGACTGAGCCATGGCCGATCCGCGTCAGGACCCGCGCGTCAAACACGGTCTGATCCCGGTCCTCGTCGCCATGCGGGTCAAGGCCGAGCGCGAGCGGCGCGAGGCCGAGGCGGCGAAGAAGGCCGCGGCGCCGGAGAAGAAGAAACGGGGCTGGTTCGGCTAGGCCGCCTTGGGCGCGCGGATCAGCAGCGCCTGTCCCGACAGCACCAGCAGCAGGCCGACCAGGGCGGTCCAGCCGAAATGCGCGCCCTCGAACAGCACAGACACCAGCATGGCGATCGGCGGCGTCAGGGCCGAGATATAGCTGGCCATGGCGTAGCCGATGGTGCGGGCGATGGTGAAATACAGGCCGAAGGCGATCACCGAGCCGAAGATCGACAGATAGAGCAGCGATCCGACGTAGGTGAAGGTCGGGTCGATCCGGAACTCCACCCCCGTGGCGAGACCGTAGAGGGCCAGCAGGCCGGTGCCGTAGGCCATGGCCCAGGCGGTCGACGGTATGGCCTCGGAGCCGCGCTTCTG
>NZ_JAKFEB010000015.1:0-21573 GCF_036677305.1 Brevundimonas sp.
CCCGCTCACGAGTCCTGAAACGCCGGCGTCGCGCTGGACAGCACTGGGTCCCGGCTTTCGCCGGGATGAGCGGACTGTGTTGTACCAAAGAAAAAGGGCGGCCCTTTCGAGCCGCCCTCTTCATTCTCAGCTGTCCAGGAAGCTCCGCAGCTTCCGGCTGCGGCTGGGATGTTTCAGCTTCCGCAGCGCCTTGGCCTCGATCTGGCGAATGCGTTCGCGGGTGACCGAGAACTGCTGGCCGACTTCTTCCAGCGTGTGGTCGGTGTTCATGCCGATGCCGAAGCGCATGCGCAGGACCCGCTCCTCGCGCGGCGTCAGCGACGCCAGCACGCGCGTGGTGGTCTCGCGCAGGTTCGACTGGATGGCGGCGTCGATCGGCAGGACGGCGTTCTTGTCCTCGATGAAGTCGCCCAGGTGCGAGTCTTCCTCGTCCCCGATCGGGGTTTCCAGCGAGATCGGCTCCTTGGCGATCTTCAGGACCTTGCGCACCTTCTCCAGCGGCATGGCCAGCTTTTCGGCCAGTTCTTCCGGGGTCGGCTCGCGGCCGATTTCGTGCAGCATCTGGCGGCTGGTGCGGACGATCTTGTTGATCGTCTCGATCATGTGCACCGGGATGCGGATGGTGCGCGCCTGGTCGGCGATCGAGCGGGTGATCGCCTGACGGATCCACCAGGTGGCGTAGGTCGAGAATTTGTAGCCGCGGCGGTACTCGAACTTGTCGACCGCCTTCATCAGGCCGATGTTGCCTTCCTGAATGAGATCAAGGAACTGCAGGCCGCGGTTGGTGTATTTCTTGGCGATGGAGATCACGAGGCGCAGGTTGGCCTCGACCATTTCCTTCTTGGCCTGACGGGCCTCGCGCTCGCCCTTCTGGACGGTCTGGACGATACGGCGGTAGTCGTCGATCGGCAGGCCGGCCTCGGTCGCCACGGCGGCGACGTCGCCGCGGATCTGGGCGATCTGGGCCTGCTCGTTGTCGCTGAACTTGGTCCAGCGCACGCCCATCTCCTTGACCCGGTCGGCCCAGGCGGGGTCCAGCTCGGATCCGAAATAGGACTTCAGGAATTCAGGACGCGAAATGCCGTAGCTGTCGGCCAGGCGCAGCAGGCGGCCTTCCAGACCCATCAGACGCTTGTTGATCGCGTACAGCTGCTCGACCAGCGCCTCGATGCGGTGGTTGTTCAGCTTCATCGTCTTCAGCCGGCCCGAGATGGTCGACGTCAGGGTGTCGTAGGCCTTCTGGTCCTTGGCCGAGAGGACCTCGCCCTTCAGCCGGCTTTCCACCAGCTTGTCCTGCAGCTTCCGGAACGCCCCGAAGTCGCCGGCCACCGCGTCCAGCACCTCCATGACGCCGTCGCGGAGCTCCGCCTCCAGCGCCGAGATCGACATGCCGCCGCCGTCGTCGAAGTCCTCGTCCTCCTCGTCGTCCGTTTCCGGCTTGGGCTCGGCGCCCTCTTCCGGTTCGGCGGGTTCGACCACCGTGCCGGCGGGCGGCTGGTTGTGCGGCAGGGACGAGGGGTTCAGCACGCCATAGGTGGCGTCCAGGTCGATGACCTCGCGCAGCAGGATGCGGTTGTTCGCCAGTTCGTCGCGCCACACCATGATGGCCTCGAACGTCAGGGCGCTTTCGCACAGGCCCGAGATCATGGCGTCGCGGCCGGCCTCGATCCGCTTGGCGATGGCGATCTCGCCCTCGCGGCTCAGCAGTTCGACCGAGCCCATCTCGCGCAGATACATGCGCACCGGGTCGTCGGTGCGGTCATAGGCGGCCTTGGCCGGAGTCTCGGCGACGTTGGTCTCGGCGCGCTCGACGACCTCTCCGCCCTCTTTTTCAGTGGTCTCGGCCGCGTCTTCCTCGGCCTCCACGACGTTGACGCCCATTTCGGACAGCATCGCCAGGGTGTCCTCGATCGCGTCGGGCGTCACTTCTTCGGACGGCAGGACCTTGTTCAGGTCCTCCATCGTGACATAGCCCCGCGCCTTGGCCTGTTTGATGAATTTCTTCACCCCGGCGTCGGTGAGGTCGAGCAGCGGACCGTCGCTCTGGGCTTCGGTTTCCTGCGTCTCGGTTTGAGCGCTCATACAGTCTGTTCTCCGGGTGGAGCGGCTGATCAGGCCGTCCGCCAATACAACGTGTGGCGGGGTCGTTGGTTACGAACCCGCACTATCTTCCCAAATCTCTCCGGTTTTGATCGCACGACGCAGCGCATCCCGCTCGGCTTTCAGCCGGCGAAACGCGTCGTCCTGCCCCGGCACGCCACGCGCCGAAGTCAGGGCATCCTCCAGCGCCGCCACGCGGGTGAGCGCGTCGAACGCCTGCGACCATCGGATCCGCGCCTCGCCGAGGGGCTTGTCTGTGGCCAGGAAGGGCGCGCCGGACTTTGCCGCCGCCTTCTCGACCTCGTGCATTAGAACGCCGTGACCCGATTGCGCCAGATGGCGACGCAGGGCGGCGGAGTCAAGGTCCTGACCCGAGAACCGCAGCCGAACCATCTCCTGCGCCAACCCGTCCAGGGCCGGATCGCCGAACCCGTGAGCCGCGATGGCTTCCAGATGGTCGTCCATCCGCTCCGGATCATCGACCGCGCCATGGGCCAGGGCCGCGGCGACCGGCTCGATGGAGCGGGACAGAGATTGCATCGCCTGCGCCCCCTCCGCCGTCTGCCCCAGCTTGGGCGGCGGGCCGGGACGCCAGCGTCCGCCGGGCCCCGTCACCGGTTGGCCGGCGGGCGCGCGGCGCGCGGGAAACAGGGCGTCGAAGCGGTCGAACAGCTCGCGGCGGTACTGTTCCGCCAGATCCTTGTCCTGAATGGCGGACGCGGCCTGGCGCAGCCGGCCCTTCAGGCCCGCCTTGCGCTCGGGCGAATCCAGCGGCTCGACCTCGGCCTCCTTCTGGAACAGCACCTCGGCGAAGGGCCGGGTCGCGGCCATGGCCTGCCGCAGGGCCGGCGCGCCCTTGTCGCGCAGGATGTCGTCCGGATCCTGACCGCCCTCCAACAGGGCGAACCGGAACGACCGGCCCGATTTCAGCTGCGGCAGGGCCCGGTCGATGGCCCGGTAGGCCGCACGGCGTCCGGCCGCATCGCCGTCGAAACACAGCACCGGCTCGTGCGACACCCGCCACAGCCGTTCCATCTGTTCCTCGGTCAGGGCCGTGCCCATGGGCGCGACGGCCGGGATGCCAGCCCGATGGCAGGCGATGACGTCCATATACCCCTCGACCACCACGATGGCCTGATCGCTCTTCGACTCCGCGCCGAGGATGCGCCGCGCCTCGGGCAGGCCGTACAGGGTCGCACCCTTGTGGAAGAGCGGGCTCTCGGGACCGTTCAGATATTTGGCGCGGTCGTCCGGGTTCATCGCCCGGCCGCCGAAGCTGACGATGCGGCCCCGGGCGTCCAGGATGGGGAACATCAGCCGGTCCCGGAACCGGTCATACGGCGCACCGCCGCCCTCTGGTGCGATCAGCATCCCCATCTCGACCAGATCGCCCGGTTTGGCTCCGCGCTGGATCAGGGCGCTCTTCAGCCCCTCGCGATCATTGGGGGCATAGCCGAGGCCGAACCGTTCCCACTGATCCTCGGGCAGGCCGCGCTTTTCCAGATATTCGCGCGCCGCCTTGCCAGGCGACCGGCGCAGGTTCGCCGCGAACCATTTCTGCGCCAGGTCCATCCAGTCGGTGAGCCCCTGCTTCCTGGCCTCGCGCTCGGCGGCCTGCGGGTCCTCGGCCGGCAGGGCCATCCCCGCCTCCCCGGCCAGCCGCTGGACGGCCTCGACGAAGGACAGGCGCTCGGTCTCCTGCAGGAACGAGATGACATCACCGTGCTTGCCCGACGAGAAGTCGTGGAAGAAACCCTTGTCGTCATTGACGAAGAAGCTGGGCGACTTCTCCTTGGTGAAGGGCGAGAGGCCGACGTATTCGCGTCCCTGACGCTTGAGCTTCACCGTCCGGCCGATGATGTCGGACGGTCGAAGGCGGGCCTTCAGTTCTTCAAGGAAACGGTCGTCGAAGCGCACGCTCGCCTTATAGCGCGCGACTCGCCGCTTTGGTGCGCTTTACCTCTCATTAACTAAAATGGCCAAACCACGGCCATAACCGCCTGAATCTACGCGTATTTTTCTGCGCATATCGGAACAATCCACAGGCCTGTGGATTAACCATTCGACCGTCCAGGAAAAGGACGGCTCCGGACGGCGCCGCGGCGAAGATCGCGCACCCCGCCCGAAACGAGAGAGACCAACCATGTTTCTGAGTATCGTCCGTCCGGCGGTCGAGCCCACGGGCGCCGACGTCGTCGCCGTCCCCGGCTCACCCGCTATCGCCGACCTGTCTCCCCGCGCCCTGCACGCCCGTCTGCTTCAGAATGCAGCCCTGCGGCGGATGCGCGGCGCGGAACGCTTGCGTTCGAACCGGCTCGAAGACGCCGACTACTGGCTTCACGCAGCGCCCGTCGCCGTGCGCAAGGCCAGCGCCCTGCGGGAAGCCAGGAGCTTCGCGCCCCTGCCCTAACGCATCGAGTCCGCGAACCGCTGGAACAGATACAGGCTGTCCGTCGGTCCCGGCGAGGCCTCGGGGTGGTGCTGGACGCTGAACACCGGACGATCCTTCAGGGCGATGCCGCAGTTGGTGCCGTCGAACAGGCTGACGTGGGTCTCGGTCACGGCGTCCGGCAGGCTGTCGCGGTCGACGGTGAAGCCGTGGTTCATCGACACGATCTCGACCTTGCCGGTGGTCAGATCCTTGACCGGATGGTTCGCGCCGTGGTGGCCCTGGTCCATCTTCACGGTCTTCGCGCCAAGCGCGAGGGCCAGCATCTGGTGACCCAGGCAGATGCCGAACAGCGGCGTGCCGCTCTCGACCAGTTTCCTGATCTCCGGCACCGCATATTCGCCGGTCGCCGCCGGATCCCCCGGACCGTTGGACAGGACCACGCCGTCCGGATTGCGCGCCAGAATTTCCTCGGCCGTCGTCGTCGCCGGCACCACGGTGATCTTGGCACCGGTCGAGGCCAGGGCCCGCAGGATGTTGCGCTTCACGCCGTAGTCGACGACCACCACCGACTTGTCGGCGGCGTCCACGCGAGGGTGACCTTCCGGCCAGTCCCACAAACCCTCGTCCCATTCGAACGCCTGCAGGGTCGAGGCCGGCTTCGCCAGGTCGAGGCCGACCAGACCGGTCCAGCCCTTCGCCTGCGCCACCAGGGCGTCGAGGTCGAAATTGCCGTCCGGATCATGCGCGATCACCGCGTGGGGCGCCCCGCCGTCGCGGATCAGGGCGGTCAGGGCGCGGGTGTCGACGCCCGCCAGGCCCACGACGCCGCGCCGCTTCATCCAGTCGTCGAACGAACTGTCGGCGCGCCAGTTGGCCGGGTCGGTCGGCAGGTCGCGGAAGACGGCTCCCCGGGCCGAGGTGTCGGACCCGCCGCCGATCTGCTCCAGATCCTCGACGTTGGTCCCGGTATTGCCGACGTGGGGGAAGGTGAAGGCAAGTATCTGGCTCATGTACGAGGGGTCGGTCAGAATCTCCTGATACCCCGTCATGGCCGTGTTGAAGACGACCTCGCCGAGGGCCGAACCCGTCGCGCCGCAGCCGAGGCCTTGCAGGATGGTTCCGTCCGCGAGCGCAAGCACGCCGGTGACGCCGGGAAGAAGCTGGGTGGTCATGGCAGGCTCCCTAGCACCGAATCCCGGCGAGCAAACGGCGGCGTTGCTAAAGAGGCGCCGCTTTCGGGTCAACCGGCGCCGACGACTTGCGCATGAAGGCGAACCAGACGCCCGTCGTGACGATGAAGAAGATGACGGTCGGCAGGATGTAGCCCGGCGCCGCGGCCACCACCGCCGCCGAGGTGAACAGCAGGCCAAGCGCCGCCACGCCGCGCGCCCGCGTCCACCGCGCCAGCCGGAACAGCGACGCCGAGCACAGGCCGTACACCGCGAGACTGAGCACCGACGTCACGCCGATCAGCATGCCGAACTGGCCGCCCAGGGTCGGCTGGCCCGAGATCACCGCGACGACGCTCATGATCGCCCCGCCCAGCAGGGGATTGGCGATGGGCGTGCGATCGCCGGCTCCGAATCCCGAGGGCAAATATCCGTTGTGCGCCGCCGCCCGCGCCGTTTCGCCGCCGAGCATGACCCAGCCGCCCAGAGTGCCGACGGCCTTGATCACCGCCGCGGCGGCCACCGCAGCCCCGATGGACGCCCCGAACACCCGCGCTGTCAGATCGGCATAGGGACTGGAGGACTGGACCAGGACATTGGCGGGAATGACGCCGAACACCGCTGCGCTGGCCGCGATGTAGACGACCGACGCCAGGAGCACGCCCGCGATCGAGGCGCGGCCGACGTCGCGCGCCGGATCCTTGACCCGCGCGGACAGCACCGCCGCGCTCTCGACGCCCAGGAAGGCCCAGAAGATTACGGCCAGCGAGGCTGGAACGCTTTGAGCCAGACTGTTTCCCGAAGGACTCCATGACGCGGCGAAGGTTTCGCCGCTGAAGGCCATCACGCCCGCGGCCACGGCGATGACAATGGGAACCAGGCCGATCGCAAGCGCTACGGCGGCGAACCGCGACGCCGTCCGGGCGCCCAGGATATAGGCTCCGGTCGTCAGCCAGATGAGGCCGAGATTGCAGAAGGTGGCTGCTACCGGCTCCTTCAGGATCGGGAAGAAGAAGCCGAGATAGCCCGTGGCCGCCACAGCGATGGCGACATTGCCGACCAGGCAGGCTGTCCAGAAGGCCAGCGCCGTCTGGAAGCCGAAGAAACGCCCGAGCCCCCGTTCGGCGAAGCCCGACAGGCCGTCGGCGTCGGGCTGCAAACGTCCCAGGGAGGCGAACACCAGCGCGAGCGTCACCGCGCCCATCCCGGCGACCAGCCAGCCGACGATGCTCGACGAGCCGACCGGAGCCAGGGTGGCCGGCAGCAAATAGACCCCCGAGCCGATCATGTTCCCCGCCACCACAAGGGCTGCGAGGCCCCAGCCCAGCTTGTTCCGGTCGTCGGCAGGCGTGTCCGTCATGGGTGAACCTCTGCGATTCGCGCCTGGAACCACGCGACCGCGACCTCGTGATTGGGACTCAGAACGCCGCGATCATAGGCTCCGGCCGACAGATTGGCCTGCACCGCCTCGCAAATAGCCGCGTCCTCGGCCGTGAGGCGATCGGAAGCCTCCAACGCGCCGCCCAGCGCCGCTTCGCCGCCATCGTGGAGAAACAGGTAGTCCAGACGCGTCCGCCCCGGGCCCACCGGAGTCATCCGCTCGATCATGGCCCCGTCGCGATAGACGTTGATCCCGAGGTTCGGCCACAGCCAGCCCCAGACTCCCGCCTGCGGCCCGTCGTTCACCCCGACAGCCTCCTGAACCACCAGATCACCCTCGACCCGGACGCGATACTCGGCGGAGCCCAGTTCATCGGCCAGAACCGGATGGACCGAGCCGATGTGGTAGCCCTCCAGATAATTCTCCGCATAGGTCTTCCAGTCACACGCCAGGTCGTGGCTGCGGCGCAGGGCCGGCGCGGCGATGTCGAGCCCCCGACCGGCCAGCAACGCCTCCAGCGGTGCGACGAGGTTCGCGAGCGGAGGGGCGCCTTCGTCCAGCGTCGCGAACGCCAGGCCGCGCCATGTCTCCAGCCGCAGCGCCAGAAGACCGAACTCCCGCGGGTCAAACCCGTCCGCCGCCCCGAAACCCGCGGCGGAACGCAACCGGCCGTCGAGGGCGTAACGCCAGCCGTGGTAGCCGCAAACCAGCTCGCCCTCGCAATGGCCCCTCGCGCCGCTCACCAGCGGGCCGGCGCGATGACGGCACACATTATGGAAGGCCCGCAGCGCCCCGTCCTTGCCGCGCAGGGCCATCAGCCGGTGACCGGCCACGTCGGACGCGATCCAGTCGCCGGGATCGGGCGCCTCGGCTTCGTGACCGAGAAACAGCCACGAACGGCCGAACACCGCAGAGCGCTCCCGCGCCCACGCTTCGGGACAGCCATAGAGTCGGGCGGGAAGCGTGGCCTGCATTCCGGGATCAAGGCCCCCTGCGGCCACGGCGTCAACCGCCTCTAGATGGTGATCGTCTCCATGCCGGCGAACACGGCGTGAGTGGCGCCGGCGGCCTGGGCGGCCAGACCCCGGTCCGGACGCAGGTTCAACAGCATGACCTGGTCGCAGGTCTGGCGCGCGGCGGCGATCAGGTCATGTGCGGCTCGCCACTCCAGCGGCCCGTCGTGGGCGACTCCGGCGAAGTCGATGGCCAGGCAACGGGCGGGTACGCCCATGAGTCGGCGGACAAGCTCCGCATCGGGCGCGATGTGCAGGATCACGCCCATGGATTTCGCTTCAAAATGCGAGACGGATTCCTTGATCGCATCGAGCGGCGCCTGTTCCAGTCCGCCCATCACCTCGACGAGCAGGTTTCCACGAGGGGAGCCGTGCTGCATGTCCGAGCAGAGCAGCGCGAACCTTCCCCGGCTCGACGTCACGGTCCGCCAGAAGGCCGGCAGCACGCCCACGTCGTCGGGGCCCAGATGCAGCAGGTCGAGGCCGTGGTTCAGGGTCTGAAGGTCGATGCGCTTCAGATCAGTCGGTTCAAGCGTCCTTCGGCCCAGGGCCGCCAGGGCGGGTTCTCCGCCCCTGTGCCGAACGATGCGCCGGATACGCCGGCTGACCGGAATCGAACGGTCGAGGTCGAAGACAGGCTGGGCGGCCAGCGTAATCGCCAGCTCGCGTCCGGCGCGGGTCACCAGGCTGAAGGTCAGGCTTTCATAGGGGGCCGCATAGGCGCGACGTTCGCCGAGCGGAGAATACGCGGTGTCGCTCGCGTGCTTTTCACCACGATCATTGGCCGGATACGCTGGAACCAAGGTCATGACCGCCTCCCTGGCTGGTCTCTAGGTCTTCCACCGTCTCACCATAGCCCCGAACTCAAGAACGTAACCCTGACAAACCTGGTGAAACACCGTTGACTACAACAATGCCCTTTCGGGACACCGGCCCCCTCCCGTGATCCGGGTTGCAGTGGTAGGCAGCGGAATGAGCATCACCACGGTCGGCCTCGATGCCGATGACACCCTCTGGCACAACGAGACGATTTTCCGGCTGACACATGACCGGTTCGTCGCCCTGCTGGCGGACCACGCTGACCGCGCCACGCTGGAATCCCGCCTGGCCGAGACCGAGAAGCGGAACCTGCGGCTCTACGGCTATGGCGTGAAGGGTTTCACCCTGTCGATGATCGAGACCGCCATGGAAATGACGGGCGGCGAGGCGCCGGCCCCGGTCGTCCGCGAGATCCTGGCCGCCGGCCGGGAAATGCTGGCCCATCCGGTGGAAACCTTGCCGGGCGTCGACGAGGCGCTGGCCAGACTGTCGGAGGCGTATCGCCTCGTGCTGATCACCAAGGGCGACCTGCTGGACCAGGAACGCAAGCTGGCCGCCTCGGGACTCGGCGATCTGTTCGCCGCGGTCGAGATCGTCTCGGAGAAGGATCGCCACACCTACGACCGCGTCTTCGCCCGTCACGGCACCGGGGCCGGTGAGGCCGTCATGGTCGGCAATTCGATGCGGTCGGACGTCCTGCCGGCTCTCGAAGCGGGGGCGTGGGCGGTTCATATCCCGTATTCGATCACCTGGGCCCATGAAGTCGCCGAGGCGCCCGGGGCTCACGACCGTTACGGCGCCCTCGACAGCATCGATGAACTGCCGGCCTGGATCGCTTCACGCCGCTGATCCCGCCTCGCGGGGGCCGCCGCCTTTTTCGTGCACGCAGGGCCCCCGCGGCCTTGCCACCGCCTCCCCCCGTCTTTAGACGGGCCGCTTGACCGACAACCCGACCGATCCGCGCCGGCGCCCCGCCGCCGCCTGAGGCCGCGCGCGCAAGGAGCCCGCCCCCCGTGTCAGACTCCGCCATCCCCCACGAAGAGCGCGACGCCATGGTGCGCGCGTCGCTGGCGGCCCACGGCGACAGCGGGATCACGCCGCGGCACACGCTGTTTTACTTCTACGGCGAAGGGGACCACGACGACCTGAACGAGGTCGCGCGGCGCGCCGGTTTCCTGACCCGGGGTCAGGACGACGCCACCATCCTCGAGACGACGATGGCCGTGGACGAGGCGTCCTTCGCCCCGGTCTCGGCCATGATGCAATCCTGGGCCGCGGCCTTCCAGCTGGACTATGACGGCTGGGAGTGCGCGGTCGTGACGAACTAACGGAGGCTGAGATGCCCAAACGTACGGACATCCAGTCGATCCTCATTATCGGCGCGGGGCCGATCGTGATCGGTCAGGCGTGCGAGTTCGACTATTCCGGCGTCCAGGCGTGCAAGGCGCTGAAGGCCGAGGGATATAGGGTCGTGCTGGTCAATTCCAACCCGGCCACGATCATGACCGACCCGGAGGTGGCCGACGCCACCTATATCGAGCCGATCACGCCGGAGTTCGTCGAGCGCATCATCGCGAAAGAGCGGCCCGACGCCCTGCTGCCGACCATGGGCGGTCAGACGGCGCTGAACACGGCGCTGGCGCTGGATGCTTCCGGTGCGCTGAAAAAGTGGGGCGTGGAGATGATCGGGGCCAGGGCCGACGTCATCGACAAGGCCGAGGACCGCCAGAAATTCCGCGACGCCATGGACAAGCTGGGTCTGGAAAGCCCCCGCTCCAAGGCCATCCACCACATCGACGAGGCCGAGGACGCCCTGGCCTTCGTGGGCCTGCCCGCCATCGTCCGCCCATCGTTTACGCTTGCCGGCACCGGCGGCGGCATCGCCTACAATGTCGAGGAATACCGGGAGATCGTGGAGCGCGGGCTGGACCTGTCGCCGACGACCGAGGTGCTGGTCGAGGAAAGCGTCCTGGGCTGGAAGGAGTATGAGATGGAGGTCGTCCGCGACAAGGCGGACAACTGCATCATCATCTGCTCCATCGAGAACATCGACCCGATGGGCGTCCACACCGGCGACAGCATCACCGTCGCCCCGGCCCTGACGCTGACCGACAAGGAGTACCAGCGCATGCGCACGGGCTCGATCAACGTCCTGCGCGAGATCGGCGTCGAGACCGGCGGATCCAACGTCCAGTGGGCCATCAATCCGGCCGACGGCCGCATGGTCGTGATCGAGATGAACCCGCGCGTGTCGCGTTCGTCGGCGCTGGCGTCCAAGGCCACCGGCTTCCCGATCGCCAAGGTCGCCGCCCGTCTGGCCGTCGGCTACACCCTGGACGAACTGACCAACGACATCACCCAGGTCACGCCGGCCTCGTTCGAGCCGAGCATCGACTATGTCGTCACCAAGATCCCGCGCTTCGCCTTCGAGAAATACCCCGGCGCCGAGGCGACCCTGTCGACCTCGATGAAGTCGGTGGGCGAGGTCATGGCCATCGGCCGGACCTTCCAGGAATCCATGCAGAAGGCCCTGCGCGGCCTCGAGACCGGCCTGACCGGCTTCAACGAGATCGAGATCGACGGCGTCGTCGACGTCGAGGACGAGGCCTCCGCCCGCGCCGCCGTCGTGCGCGCGCTGGGCCAGCCGACGCCGGACCGGATTCTGGTCATCGCCCAGGCCTTCCGCCACGGCCTGTCGGTCGAGGAGGTCAACGCCGCCTGCTCCTACGAGCCGTGGTTCCTGCGCCAGATCGCCGACATCGTGCGGACCGAGGGCCATATCCGGGTCCAGGGCCTTCCCACCGAACCGACCGACTTCCGCAAGCTGAAGTCCAAGGGCTTCTCGGACGCCCGTCTGGCCCAGCTGACTGGCCAGACCGAGGCCGCCGTGCGCAAGGCCCGTCGCGGCCTGAATGTGCGCCCCGTCTTCAAGCGGATCGACACCTGCGCTGCCGAGTTCGCCTCGGCCACGGCCTATATGTATTCGACCTATGAGACCGGCGCGCTGGGCCAGATTCCGCAGTGCGAATCGAACCCGACCGACAAGAAGAAGGCCATCATCCTCGGCGGCGGTCCCAACCGCATCGGGCAAGGCATCGAGTTCGATTACTGCTGCTGCCACGCGGCCTTCGCCTTCGACGACATCGGCGTCGAGTCGATCATGGTCAACTGCAATCCCGAGACCGTCTCGACCGACTACGACACCTCCGACCGGCTGTATTTCGAGCCGCTGACGGCCGAGGACGTGCTGGAGCTGATCGACGTCGAGCGCTCGAAGGGCGAGCTGATCGGCGTGGTCGTCCAGTTCGGCGGCCAGACGCCGCTGAAGCTGGCCCATGCGCTGCAGGAGGACGGGGTGCCGATCCTCGGCACCAGCGTCGACTCCATCGACCTGGCCGAGGACCGCGAGCGGTTCCAGCGGATGCTGAACGACATCGGCCTGATGCAGCCGCCCAACGGCCTGGCCCGCAGCGCCGAGGAGGCCGCACAGAAGGCGGACGAGGTCGGCTACCCCGTCGTCCTGCGCCCCTCCTACGTGCTGGGCGGGCGCGGCATGATGATCGTCCACGACCGTGAGCAGCTGGACCGCTACGTCCATGAGGCCATGCGGGTGTCGGGGGACGACCCCGTGCTGATCGACCACTATCTGAACCGCGCCACCGAGGTGGACGTCGACGCCCTGTGCGACGACGAGACGGTCTTCGTGGCCGGCGTGCTGGAGCATATCGAGGAAGCCGGCGTCCACTCGGGCGACAGCGCCTGCTCCATGCCGCCGTTCTCGTTGTCGGCGGAAATCGTCGCCGAGCTGAAGCGCCAGACCGAGGCCATGGCCCGGGCGCTGAAGGTGCGCGGCCTGATGAACGTTCAGTTCGCCATCGAGGAGCCGCACAGCGACGCGCCGCGCATCTTCGTGCTGGAGGTCAACCCGCGCGCCAGCCGCACGGCGCCGTTCGTGGCCAAGACCATCGGCCAGCCGATCGCCGCCATCGCCGCCAAGGTCATGGCCGGCGTGCCGCTGAAATCCTTCGGCCTGGCCGACAAGCCGTATGACCATATCGCGGTCAAGGAAGCCGTCTTCCCCTTCGCCCGCTTCGCCGGGGTCGACACCATCCTGGGCCCCGAGATGCGTTCGACGGGCGAGGTCATGGGTCTGGACTGGAAGCGCGAGGGCGAGGCCGACATGGCCCCCGCCTTCGCCCGCGCCTTCGCCAAGAGCCAGATCGGCGGCGGCACCACCCTGCCCGTCGCCGGCTGCGCCTTCGTGTCGGTCAAGGACGGCGACAAGCCGTTCATCGTCGAGGCGGTGAAGACCCTGCTGGCCGAGGGCTTCAGCATCGTCGCCACCGGCGGGACGCACACCTATCTGACCGAGCAGGGCCTGCCCGTCGGCCATGTGAAGAAGGTGCTGGAAGGCCGGCCCAACATCGTCGACGCGATGAAGAACGGCGAGGTCCAGCTGGTCTTCAACACCACCGAGGGCAAGCAGGCGCTGCTGGACAGCTTCAGCCTGCGGCGCACGGCCCTGATGATGAAGATCCCCTACTACACCACGACGGCGGGGGCCCTGGCGGCCGCGCAGGCGATCGGGGCGATCAAGGCCGGCGAGCTGGATGTGCGGCCGATCCAGGACTACGCGCACGGCTGACCAGTTGGCGGCTATTTCGACCATGCCGTGACTGCAAATTCGGGCGCAGTCCGGTCAGGTTGGCTATGCGGAAACCTGCAAAAGCGGCAGTTGCGGCCCTTTGCTCACCCCTCCGCCGTCATCCTCGGGCTTGACCCGAGGATCAGACGGTCCGATGCTCAGTCGTCTGGCGCACGGGCTCGGTCGCCGGGTCGTCCCACGAGCACAGTTCGCCTCTCGCCTCTGATCCTCGGGTCAAGCCCGAGGATGACGGACTGGGGTGGGTGGGGTGGCAGGGTGATCCGTTCCGCACCGGAGGTTGAGCGGCCTTGACGCTCCCCGGCCGGGTCCCGTCACTCGCAGCATGGACGAGAAGCGCCCGCTCATCGCAACCTATATCGAGGCGAGCCGGCCGTTCGGCGTGCTCTACATTGGCATGACGAGCAATCTCTACCGCCGGGGTAGCGAGCATCGCGGCGGTGAGGGCAGCGGGTTCGCCAAACGCCACGGGTGCAACATCCTGGTCTGGTATCAGCCGTTCGAACTGGTCACGTCCGCCATCCGCCGGGAGAAGGCGCTGAAGCGCTGGAACCGTGCGTGGAAGATGCAGCTGATCGAGGCGAGGAACCCGGAGTGGCGGGATCTGTACCCGTCGTTGCTGGGTCAGGAGAGTGATCCGCGGCTGCCTGATGGGGATGACGGAGGGGTTGCGGCGTTTCTGGCGCGACTTGAGGCGGAGGCGGGGGGCTGACCTCCCTCTACGGCCGTCATCCTCGGGCTTGACCCGAGGATCAGAGGCGGGAGGCGGGCTGTGCGATCGGGACGGCCCGGCGGCCCGGCCCGTGCAACGGTCGACGGAGCACCGGAGGGTCTGGCCCTCGGGTCAAGCCCGAGGGTGACGGCGGAAAGGGGGTGAGGGTTCGTGCACGTCCGTTTCTGACGCACCCGCATGCCAACCTCTCCCGCATGGAACACTATCGTCTGCGCAAATATCGCGGGCCGGAGACGTGGGCGCAGGTGCGCAAGGCCTATGTCGCCGGAGAGTCCGCGCCGTCCGTCGCCCGCAGGTTCGATGTCGGGCTG
This sequence comes from Brevundimonas sp., assembly GCF_036677305.1. Lineage (GTDB taxonomy): Bacteria > Pseudomonadota > Alphaproteobacteria > Caulobacterales > Caulobacteraceae > Brevundimonas. The sequence goes on from NZ_JAKFEB010000015.1 coordinate 14,582, forward strand.
GCCAACCTGCGCCGCCGCGCCATGGCCGAGGGATGGACCCGAAAGCGGATCGCCGAACGGCTGGACCTGAGGCCGCTGCGGGGCGGGGCGGACGATCCGCCGCCGGCCTTGATGGCGCTGGCCGAGCTGGAAGCCATGCCGGAGACGCCGCGGATCAATCCGCACGCGGCGCTCAGCAAGGCGGTCCGGCGCGCGGCGTGGCTGGTCAGTCAGGGAAAGGCGGCCGAGGCGACCGCCCTGCTGCGCGCGGCCGAGGCGCTGGACAGGCTGAAATGGGCGGCGGGGTAGCGGCGCCTAGATTCCCGACGCAGCCTCGGGGTCCGCCGTCGCATCCCGCCCCTCGACGATCCGCGCCGCCGTCAGGTCGGCGGTGACATTGCCGACGGTGCGGAAGATGTCCGGCACCACCTCGACGGCCAGCAGCAGCGGCAGGACGTCCAGCGGCAGGCCCATGGCCAGGGCGATGGGGGCGATCGAGGCGAAGAAGCTGACCTGGCCCGGCAGGCCGACGGTGCCGACGCTGATGGCCAGGGCCGCCACGCTGCCGGCGATCAGGACGCCGGGCGTCAGGACGATGCCGTACAGGTGGGCGACATAGATGCAGACGGCCAGGTTGGCCACGGTCGAGGTGATGCGGAAGATGGCCACGGCCAGCGGCAGGACCAGACCGGCGGTCGCCGGCGAGACGCCGAGCCGGTCGATGGCCCGCTCGACCATCACGGGCAGGCAGGCCAGCGAGGACTGGGTCGAGAAGGCCACGACCTGGGCCGGGGCGGCGGCGCGGGCGAAACGGCCCAGCGTCACCCGGCCGAAGACGACGGCCACGACATAGGTCAGCAGGATCAGGCCGATCAGGGCCAGGGAGACGATGGCGATGTAGTGGCCCAGCACGCCCGCAGCGCCGAGACCGGCCCGCAGGCCCACGCCCAGCGACAGGGCGAAGACGCCGACGGGGGCGGCGCGCAGCACCCAGTGGACGATGACGATCATCGTCTCGGACACGGCCTCGAAGAAGATGGTCAGCGGCTGGCGCAGGCGCGACGACAGGCGGGTGGTGGCGAAGCCGAAGACGATGGCGAAGACCACGATCCCCAGGATGGCGTCGTCGGCCGCGGCGCGGATCGGATTGGCCGGAGCCAGGCTGGTCAGGAAGGCCGAGAAGCCGCCGCCGCCGAGATTTTCGCGGACCGCCTGATCGCCGACCGCGCCGGACAGCAGCAGCCGGCCGCCCTCGGGATCGATCGGCCAGACGGCGTGCAGCCCCATCGAGGCGAGCACGCCGTAGACGGTGGCTCCGATCAGCAGCAGGGCGAAGACGACGATCGCCTTGAGCGCCAGCCGGCCTGTCGCGGCGGCGTCGGCGATGGAGGCGATGCCGGTGACCAGAAGGCTGAAGACCAGCGGAATGATGGTCATGCGCAGGGCGTTGAGCCACAGCTGGCCCAGCCCCTCGACGAGGGCGACCGTGCCGGTCCCTCCGGGAATGCCGTAGGCCTGCGCGGCGGCGCCGGCGGCCAGTCCCCCGATCAGGGCGACCAGCACCCACAGGCTGAGCGAGGAGAAAAGGGCGGCGGTCCGCGACTGTGTCATCCGTCGAAGCTAGGGGCGCCCGGGGCCAGCGTCGAGAGGTTTGGCGTCGGGTGGCCTGGCGTCGGGGGACCTGGCGTCGAGGGCCGCCATCACGGCCTGCGCCGCCGCCGCCAGCCCCGGCGGCGTCAGGTCGGTGACCAGAACCCGTTCCAGCACGGGCCGGTCCCGCGTCTGTCCGGTCCGCAGATAGGCCGGGTCGTAGTGGGCCTCGATCAGCTGCGCGGCCAGTTCGGCGATCTCGCCCCGCGCCGCCATCTCGCGCCATTCCGCGACACTGGCCCTGGCGTGGTGGCGCGGCAGGCGCGTCAGGGCCCTGTCCAGGGCCTCGGGGTCGGCGGCGATGTCGGCGTAGGTCTCGACAATATGGGCCACGCGCGCGGCCAGGGGCACGGTCAGCTCGATCACCGGCGCCAGGGACATGGCGGCCCACAACGACGGAGGAATGACCCGCGCGCCGATCTTGCTGCTCTCGGCCTCGGCGACGACGGGACGCGACGGGTCCAGGCGGGAGAGGGCGTCGTGCAGCCGGGTCTCGAAGGCCTTCTGCGAGGGCTGGCCGCCGGCGAGGGCGCCGAACAGCGAGCCCCGGTGCGCGGCCAGGGCTTCCAGATCCAGCGTCTGGGCTCCCTGCGCCGCCAGCGCGGTCAGCAGGGCCGTCTTGCCCGAGCCCGTCGGGCCGTCCAGCAGCATGAGGCGGTGCGCGACGGGCTGGTCGTAGAGCGCCGCCGTCACCTGCCGGCGCCAGGTCTGATAGCCTTCGTGAAGGACAGCGACCGGCCAGCCGACCTGATCCATGACCGTGGCCATGGCGTTAGAGCGCTGGCCGCCGCGCCAGCAGTAGACCAGGGGCTGGAAGCTCCCGCCGCGGTCGGCGAGCGGGCCCTCGAGATGGGCGGCGATGTTGCGGGCCACCATGGCCGCGCCGGTGCGGCGGGCGAGGAATTTGGAGCCCCGGACATATTCGGTCCCGACCGCGGCGCGCTGCTCGTCGTCCAGCACCGGCAGGTTGACGGCGCCGGGGATGTGGTCGAGCGCGAACTCGGCGGGGCTGCGCACGTCGATGATGGCGTCGAAGGCGTCGCGCGCCCCGGGACACAGCTCGACGGTGCGCCGGATCATGGGGTCACGCGCACCCGCGCCGGACCGTCGACGACGCGGCCGACGACGGGGGCCGCGAAGCCCTCGATCCGGGCCAGGGCCTGGAGGGCGGGGGCGTCGGCCTCCGCGACCGAGATCAGGAGACCGCCGGATGTCTGGGGGTCCGTCAGCAGGTCGCGCCGCCACGGTTCGAGGCCGTCGGGAAGATCGACCTCGGCGCCGTAGCCGGCCCAGTTGCGGGCCGAGGCGCCGGTGCGGACGCCGGCCTCGAGCAGTTCCTGGACGCCGGAAAGGGTCGGCGGGCGGGCGGTGATCTCGACTGTGACGCCGGCGCCGCGCGCCATCTCGAGGGCGTGTCCCAGCAGGCCGAAACCGGTGACGTCGGTGACCGCGTGCACGCCGGCCTGGCCCGGCAGCCGGGCGCCGAGGCTGTTCAGCCGGGTCGTGGACTCCTTCAGGATCCGGTAGCCGTCCTTGCCCAGACGGTCCTGTTTGAAGGCCGCGCTGAGGACGCCGACCCCGAGCCCCTTGGTCAGCAGCAGGACGTCGCCCGGGCGCGCGCCCCGATTGGTCAGGACCTTGTCCGGATGGACGAGGCCGAGGGCGACCAGGCCGTAGATCGGCTCGACGCTGTCGATCGAATGGCCGCCCGCGACGGGGATGCCCGCGGCCGTGCAGGCAGCGGCTCCGCCCTGGAGGATGCGGCTGATGGTGCGCGGGGACAGGACGTTCACCGGCATGCCGACGATGGCCAGGGCGAAGATCGGCGTGGCGCCCATCGCATAGACGTCCGACAGGGCGTTGGTCGCCGCGATCTGTCCGAAGTGGAACGGATCGTCCACCACCGGCATGAAGAAGTCGGTCGTGGCCACCAGCGCCTGCCCGTCGTTGAGCCGCCAGACCGCCGCGTCGTCGCTGGTCTCGGTTCCCACCATCAGATCGGCGAAGGCCGCCGCCTGCGGGACGCCCTTGAGAATGTCCTGCAGCAACGAGGGCGCGATCTTGCAGCCGCAGCCGCCTCCGTGGGCCAGCGAGGTCAGGCGGGGCTCGGGCGTGCTCATGCGTCGGGTTTGGGCGAAACCGCTCGTGAACTCAACAGCCGCGGCGCCGTGATAGCGTGGCGACATGCGCCGTTCCGTCCTCGTTTCCGCCGCCCTTCTGGCGATCGCCCTCCCCGCCGCCGCGCAGGAGGCCCGGCCCCGGACCTGGGCCAATCCGGTCGACGTGGATTACAAATACAATTTCGAGCAGACGCACCGGGGGATCAGCTACCGCACCGGCGCCGATCCGGTCATCGTGCTGCACCGCGACCGCTACTTCCTGTTCCAGACCCTGGCCGACGGCTACTGGACCTCGAGCGATCTGCTCGGCTGGACCTTTGTCCAGCCCGACAAATGGCCGTTCGAGAGCAATGTCGCCCCCGCCGCCGTCTCGGACGGGGAGCGGCTGTATCTGATGCAGTCGGCGTTCGAGCCGCGGCCGCTGCTGGTCAGCGAGCATCCCGAGACCGGCCGCTGGGACTGGCACACCCGCATCCTGCCGCCCGTGCCCGGCGCGGTCAGCCGCAATGAGGAAGGCAGTCTGGGCGAGGGCGGAATCCCGGCGGGCAAGCTGCCGCCCGGCCCCTGGGACCCGGGCCTGTTCATCGACGACGACGGGAAATGGTACCTCTACTGGGGCAGTTCGAACGTCTATCCGCTGTACGGATCGCAGATCGATCCGACGCCGCCGGTGCGGTTCATCGGCGAGCCGACGCGGCTGCACGTCCTGCATCCCGACCGGCACGGCTGGGAGCGGTTCGGCCAGGATCATTCGGGAACCCTGCCGGACGGCACGGCCATCAACCCCTTCATGGAAGGGGCGTGGATGACGAAACACGGCGGCCGCTATTACCTCCAGTACGGAGCGCCGGGGACCGAATACAACGCCTACGCCAACGGGACCTATGTCGCGTCCAGCCCGCTGGGGCCGTTCGAATACGCGCCGTACAATCCGGTCAGCTACAAGCCCGGCGGCTTCGTCGAGGGCGCGGGCCACGGCTCGACCTTCCAGGACCGGCACGGCAACTGGTGGAACACCGGCACGCCGTGGATCGGGCACAACTGGACCTTCGAGCGGCGCATCGCGATGTTCCCGGGCGGCTTCACGCCTGACGGCCAGATGCATTTCTCGAGCCGGTTCGGCGACTATCCGCAGCGCATGCCGACCGCGAAGGTCGACGACCCCGAGAGCCTGTTCACCGGCTGGTTCCCGCTGTCCTACAAGGCCGAGGCCGAGGCCTCGTCGACGCGTGGGGAGTTCGTCGCCGACCGCGCCACCGACGAGAACCCGCGCACCTTCTGGGTCGCCGACCGCAACGAGGCGGGCCAGACGCTGACGGTGGACCTGGGCGGGCTGAAGGAGGTCCATGCGGTGCAGGTGAACTATGCGGACCATGAGTCCGGCGTCTATGCCGAGCGGCCCGACATCCGCACGCGGTTCCGCCTCCTGACCTCGCGCGACGGGGCGGACTGGGCGGTGTTCGCGGACCTGTCGGACTCGGACCGCGACAGGCCCAACGCCTATGTGGAGGGGGAACGGCCCGTGCTGGCCCGCTATGTCCGTTACGAGCACGGCGAGGTCGCCGCCGCCAACCTGGCCATTGCGGATCTGCGCGTGTTCGGCACGGCCGACGGCCTGGGGCCGGAGCAGCCCGACCTGCGGGTCCGACGCGGCGAGGACCAGCGCAACGCCACCGTCTCGGTCACGCCGGTGTCGGGGGCGCTGGGGTACAATGTCCGCTGGGGCGTTGCGCCCGACCGGCTGTTCCAGACCTACCAGGTCTATTTCGACGACCTGCGCGACATGGGCGACGCGCTGGAGGTGCGGGCCCTGAATGTCGGCGTCGACTACTGGTTCGCGGTCGAGGCCTTCTCGCCCAGCGGGATTTCGCCCCTGAGCCGGACGGTGCGCGTCCCCGCGCGCTGATCCCCGGTTTTGCGTTGCCAACCTGCGATGCGCGGACCAAGCTTCGCCCGTTCATGACGGGGGGAATGATGCGACTTCTTGCAACCACGGCGGCGCTGGCCCTGCTGGCCTTCGGTCCCGCCGCCCAGGCGCAACAGGGCTCGACCGACGCCGAACTGCGGCAGGCCGTGGCGCGCGACTATGACGCCAACCTGGCCGCCCTGTTCGACGACTTCCATCGCAACCCCGAACTGTCGGGCATGGAGGTCCGCACCTCGGGCATCATGGCCGCCCAGCTGACCGCCCTCGGTTATGACGTCACAACCGGCGTCGGGGGGACGGGCGTGGTCGCGGTGCTGCGCAACGGCGCCGGGCCGACGGTCATGATCCGCGCCGACATGGACGGCCTGCCGCTGAACGAACAGTCGGGACTGGCCAACGCCTCCACCGTCAAACAGGTCGACAGCGACGGGGTCGAAAAGCCCGTCATGCACGCCTGCGGCCACGACGTGCACATCACCGCCCTGATCGGCACGGCCCGCCAGATGATGGCGCGGCGCGCGGACTGGTCGGGCACCCTGGTCCTGATCGCCCAGCCGGCCGAGGAGCGTATCTTCGGCGCCCGGGCCATGGTGCAGGACGGCCTGTATTCCCGTTTCCCCAAGCCTGACTACGCCCTGGCCTTCCACGTCTCGGCGGATCTGGCCAACGGACTGATCGACCTGCCGCTGGGCATCACCTCTTCCAGCTCGGACAGCATCGACATCGCGGTGCACGGCGTCGGGACCCACGGCGCCTATCCGCACATGGGGATCGACCCGATCGTGGTCGCCTCGGCCATCGTGATGAACCTGCAGACCCTGCCCAGCCGCAGCATCAATCCGCTGGAGGGGGCGGTCGTCACCGTCGGCGCCATCCACGGCGGCATCAAGCACAACATCATCTCGGACCGCGTCGACATGCAGCTGACCGTCCGCGCCGACAATCCGGAGACGCGGACCGCCCTTCTGGACGGCATCGACCGCGTCGCCCGCGGTACGGCCATCGCCATGGGCGTGCCCGAGGACAAGCTTCCCACCGTCGTGCGTTCTCCCACCGAAACCACGCCGGCCACCATCAACGACGCCGCCACCGCCGCCCGCGTGCGGACCGCCATCAGCGCGGCCATGGGCGGCGACCGCGTGGTGGACGTGGCCCGCACCGGCATGGGCGCCGAGGATTTCGCCTATTTCGTCACGCCCGAGAGCGGCGTGAAGGGCGTCTATTTCAGCGTCGGGGGCACCCCGGCCGATCAGGTGGCGACCGCGCCCGGCCACCACTCGCCCCTGTTCCGCATCGATCCCCGGCCGTCGGTCACC
>NZ_JAKFEB010000016.1:0-32055 GCF_036677305.1 Brevundimonas sp.
ACGCCCTACGAGCGGTTCGGCCGGCTGAGCTACGAGATGTGGCGCGCCTGCCGGCTGGTGTCGGACACGGGCATCCACTGGATGGGCTGGAACCTGGAACAGGCCCGCGCCTGCTTCCGCGACAACTCGGCCCTGTCGCCGCTGAACATCGAGACCGAGCTGCAGCGCTATATCGGCTGGCCGGGTCAGGCCACGGCCTACAAGATCGGCGAAATCCGGCTGCGCGCCGTGCGGTCGCGGGCGGAGCGTGAACTGGGCGACCGGTTCGACGTCAGGCGTTTCCACGACGCCCTTCTGATCGACGGCCCCCTGCCCATGGCCCTTCTGGACGAACGGATGGACCGCTGGATTGCGGAAGAGAAGGCGCGGCCCGCCGACTAGGCCAGCCCCAGCTCCGCCCGGACCTTGCGCGTCAGCTTCGCCGCCACGAGACCGTGGGCGCTAGCCATGTACTCGGCCAGTTCGTCGTCGGGCCAGTCGCTGATCCTGGGCAGGTTCACCCATCTGTTCCGGGCCAGATAGGGCGCCGGACGGGCGCGGCCGGACTCGGTCAGCACCTCATAGGCGATGTCCGAGACCTTGAACGATACGCCGCCCTGTTCGCCGACCATGACGAACATCCTGCCGCCCACGCGGTAGGCGTCGTGATGCTCGCCGAACGGATGGTCCAGCGTGGCCGCCGGCAGGGCGAGGCAGACCTTGCCGACCCCCGCCCGGTCCATGATCAGGCCTCGACGCCCACGCCGATCGGGCAGACCACCCCGGTGCCGCCGATGCCGCAGTAGCCGGCCGGATTCTTGGCCAGATAGCCCTGGTGATAATCCTCGGCGAAATAGTAGGGGCCGGCCGGCGCGATCTCGGTGGTGATGGTCCCGCGGCCGGCTTTCGACAGGGCCGCCTGGTAGGCGTCGCGCGACGCCTCGGCCTCGGCGCGCTGTTCCTCGTCCAGATAATAGATGGCCGAGCGGTAGGTGGTGCCGACGTCATTGCCCTGGCGCATGCCCTGGGTCGGGTCGTGGTTCTCCCAGAAGGCCTTCAGCAGGTCGCCGTAGCTGATCTCGTGCGGATTGAAGACGACCTGGACCACCTCGGCGTGGCCGGTCTTGCCCGTGCATGTCTCCTCATAGGTCGGATTGGGCGTGATCCCGCCGGAATAGCCGACCGACGTCACCCAGACGCCCGGCAGTTTCCAGAAGATGCGCTCGACGCCCCAGAAGCAGCCCATGCCGAAGATGGCGGTCTGGAACCCCTCGGGGTGCGGGCCCTTGAGGGGCCGGCCGGTGACATAGTGGACCTCGTCCGTGTGCAGGGGCGTCGGGCGTCCCGGCAGGGCCTCGTCGGCGGTGGGCATTTCGTGGGATTTCTTGAACAGCATGGCGGGGCTCCCGGGTGGGCCGCGGTCGGAAGGCAGGCCTTCCCGATCCGCCGCGGCCGGTCGAACGATCAAACCCCTATATGGGATGCGTTCAGGCGCTTGCCGAGGGGGTCCGGGTGTTCTATCAGCCTCGCCTCGCGCCGGATCGACCTCCGGCGCGACACGAAGGCCCTCGGGCGACGTCGTGGAAACGGACAGGTGGCGGAGTGGTCGATCGCGCACGCTTGGAAAGCGTGTGTACGTGAAAGCGTACCGAGGGTTCGAATCCCTCTCTGTCCGCCACGCACTACTGTCTACGGACGCGCCGTTCCCGTTCGCGAAATGCGCATAATCGGCAATACACGAAACCGGATCTGCACGTCGTACATGCCCTGTTCCTCAACGAGCTCCTCCGGAACGCCACATATCGGCGCCGCCTGCCTCGCGCGCCCGGTCAGAGTCCCGCGCGGACGTCCCGGCGCCTGAACGCATTTCCCACCGTCGCCACTGCAAGCACGAGCAGCATCAACCAGCCCGTTGCATTGAGCAGAAGCGCGTTGGCGAAGATGACTATAGATCGATCGATCCAGGCGACCAGATGGAGCAGCACCGCGAACGCCTGAAGCCCGGCGAGCAACACCAGCCAACGGTGATGCCACCGGATCGTCATCACGACATAGGCGCCCAGGACGAGCACCGCCTTTGCATGGACGAGGACAACGCGGTCTCCCTGATCGAGAAGGCCCGCCAGCAGGACGAGCCCAAATGCGTCGATCAAAAGGACAAGTCCCGCAGCCCGCTCGGGCCCGCGTCCGAGAATCAGGGCCAGCGCGCTGACCAGAACCACGGACCCCACCGCGAGGATTTCATGCAACTCGTCGATTGCACTGAGAAAATCGAGCATGGCGTCCCCCCGTGGACACCATGCTCGATCCCGTCAGGCGGATAAAGACCCTACGCGCGAAGCGACACGACGCGCGTATCGCCGAGAACCTTCGGAACAACCGGACCATCCCCGTCCTTGCTGTTGTTGGGCGTCTCCATCACGGCGACGCCGAGCCTACGCTGGATGGCCGACAGCGATCGGTGAGCGGCGATGATCGAGCCACGGGCGCTCGTCATTTCGCCGAGCGCGGAACAGACCGAGGCGAGCACCGGTTGAGCCCATGAGGCGTTGAGCCCCGCAGCGGTCTGGAGCTGCGGCAGTTCGGTCACCAGCGCGGACGTTCGGGCCATGGCGGTGTCCATGGCGCGCTCGGCCTCGTTGATCATCTCGGCGACGCGTTGCGCCGCTTCCTGCTGATTAGACATGAGTCCTCCTCGCCGCACGGGTGCGGCCCAATGAAACGGTAGTCGGTTGGTTGGTTCAGGGTTGGCGCAGGCTCTCGACGAGCTTCTGGAGCACAATCGCACCTTCAAGAGCGGCCGGCAGGGCGATCGCCAGGCCGATCGCGATCGCCAGGGCGACCAGCAAACGGTTCAGGGCGGCTGGCGGACGCCCTAGCCATCTGCCTCCTGCGCTTGTGCGTCGGCCAGGCAGTTCGCCGTCCGAAGAATCTCGAACATCGCCATCTGACCGGTAAGGAACGGGGCCTGCTGGCGCAGCGCGGACACCAAATACGGCACCATCAGCCTGTGCTCGTCCCGTGACGTCACCAGATGGAGCGCGTCGTTCAGGTCCCCATAGGTCATCGGAGGTAGAAATTCCTCCTGCGGTTTCGGGGCGGAAATCCGCCGTTCCTGCCTCTGTTGTATCATTCCACGCCTCCTCAGGTGTGGCGACACGAGGCGGCGAACCGGCCGGGAAGACCATGGGGGATGGCGCCTCTGGGGGTTTTTCCCCCATGCTTGGAACCAGGCCCGCCTCAAGCAGAAGCCGCACCGCCTCTGCACGGTTGTGTACGCCCAGCTTGCGGCACGCACTGGCGATCTGGGTGTCTATCGTCTTGGGCGCCTTGCCGGTGAGACGCGCGATCATCTTGCTGCGATAGTGGGCGGCGACGTACGCCATCACCTCGCGCTCCCGGCCGGTCAGGCGGGTCGTTGGACTGCGGAACGTCGCCAGCGGATCGCGCATATAGCAAAGGTACCTCACCAGGGCGGCCATGGCCAATGGGCGCCCTTGCTGACGGTTCGACCTTGGCGGTACGGTGCCCCATGTCCACACCCGATCCAATCGATGTGCAGGTTGGCGCGCGCCTGCGCGCGCTACGCAAGATGCGCAAGCTTTCCCAATCCGACCTCGCCAGCGCCCTGGGGCTGTCGTTTCAGCAAGTCCAGAAATACGAGAACGGCACGAACCGCATTTCGGCATCGAAACTCTGGCAGGCCGCCGAATTGCTTGGCGTCCAGGTCGTCGATTTATTCGGTGAGGCGCCGGCCGACGGGACCGAACGGCCGCTGTACGGCCTGCTGGCGGCTCCGGGGGCGTCGGAACTGCTCACCGCCTGGGTGAACGTCAAGAATCGGGACCAGCGCAACGCGGTGATCGCTCTGGTGCGCGCTCTTGGCGAATCTTCACGGCGGTCCGGGGCGGAGGAAGCCCCTGCCGTCGGCGGGAAGGACCACCTTCAGGAAGTCTGATGCCCTTCTGATGCAAGCGCGGCCTACGCCTGATTGGGCGGCGGATCGCTCCAGTCCGCGAAGTCCAGATACAGGTTGGTCAGATCCAGCAGCGGCGTGGGCGGCGTATGGCTGGATCCGCTGATCTGCCGCGCCATGACCTTCAGATCGAAGACGATGGATCCGCCCTCCTGGGGCTGGTTGACGCCATACCAGGCGTTAATCGCGTCGCAGATCAGCGTGATCAACTGGGCCTGGCTGAGCGGATCACTGTCCTGATCCTCCGTCACGCCTGGCAGGACGTTCGTGGGCGGCAGGAAGACGACCGGCAGAAGCACTGGATCCAGCACCGGATTGAGGGTCACGGAGTAGGCGACCGTCGCCTGCACCTGTTGCGGACCATCGGGAGCCTGCGTGAACAGGGCGTCGAACAATCCGGCCAGCTGATCCGCCAGCGGCCTCGCGATCGGCGCGCCCGTCGGAATGGCGGCGATGTCGATGGGATCCAGCACGGACAGCGTGGGACGAAGCGGCGTCGCGAAGCTGACCGGGCTGGTCTGGTAGACGAAGGGCGGCGCGGTCGTCTTGCCGTCGACAAGATTCCGGTTGCGCAGGATGGCCGCGCTGGTGATCGCGTTCTGGGCCGACAGGATGTTCAGGCCCGGCAGGCTGATCGTGCGTTTGGCGATGGTCTGCCCGACCGCGGCCGGCAGATAGAATCCGGTCCCGTCGACATAGGTGAAGGTGTAGCCGGCGGACGTTGACTGGCGCTGGGCGGTGTAGCCTTCGATGTCCACGGTCGGATCGCCGATCCCCGAGGGCGGAAGGCCGGTCAGGGTGACGAGCAGCGCCTCGACAGCCTTCCCGTCGGGATTGGTCTCGTCGATATGGTCCTCGGAGACGCTGAAGGCGTAGGGCGCCTGGCCCGGCCCGGCGCGGAGCCCGGCGTGCGCGCGCAGCGACATCGTTCCGAAGTCCTCGGCCACCCGTCCGACCAGCTGGACGAAACTCTGCAGCGCGATCAGGGCGACGTTCAGAATCTTGGGATCGACCGTCGTGTTGTCGACCAGGGCCAGCGTACCGTTCAGGTCCGCCGCGACCTCCGGATAGACGGTGACGAACTCCGCCAGATCGGACACCAGGTCGCGGGCGCCGAACAGCGGATCAGAGCCGAGACCCGTAAATGCATTGAACGTGCTCACGAAATTCACCGCGTCCTGCGGATAGTGGAACGCCTCGCTGAAGACGAAGCTGTAGTTCCAGAGCACGGCTTGATCGAGTGAGGTCCCGCCACCGGTCCCCGTCAGCACCTGTTGCGCCGCCTGGCCGACCAGGGTCGGCGGAGTCGGCCAGGCGCGCAGGACCAGAGGAATCTCGAACTGACCCAGAGACGCGGCCAGCGGCCAGGTCGCATCGCCAGCCTGGGGCGGCAGCACGAAGCTGAGCCAGGTCGAAGCGAGGTAGCCTTCGATGTTGGGCAGCGGCCCGATCTGGTGCTCGATCTGCAGGCCGCCGTAGACGAGGTTCAGCGTGGCGGACTTCTCCAGCGCCCCCGACGCATCGTGGCCGTTGCGGGACGAGGCCAGGAAGGTGAGCGAAGCCGGACTCCCGGTCGGCGTCGTGGTCAACGCCAGCTTGGCCGAGGTCAGACTGACCCCCGGATCGCTCGTCGGTCCGGTCAGCGCGGGAACCAGGCTGCCGTAGAGACTGGGCGGGACGGCGCCGAACTGCGGCTCGCTCATATCAGCCAGGACGTCCGCCTCGAACTGGACGGCGGCGCTGACCGAATAGAACGACGACAGGGTTTGCAGGAGCTGCTGGCGGAAGGCCTCCTGCGCGGTCGCGACGAACTGGGGCGTCGGATTCTCGCCATCGAAGACCGGAATCATCAGCGCGCTGAGCGCGCCCGCGAGCTGTTCCTTGACGGCGAGCAGGTCGGCCAGGGCGTGGCTGCCGCACCGCAGGTCGACGAGAGCGGCGGAAGCCGACAGGTCGGGCCCGAGCACCGTATCGACCGCGCCCAGCATCTGTCCGAGCCAGACGTCGGCGTCCACACCACCGAAACTGAGCGTTCGATCGGGTTTGTCGAAGTCGATGCCGACGCCGGAGACGTAGTCATGGATCGGCACATCGCCGGGCGATTGCAGCGTGTTGTAGAGGGGGCGCGGCGCGTAGATCGCCGGATCACCGGTATTGCTGATCGCGAAGCCAACGGCATCGGGTTGCGGCGGCAGGCCGGGGCTCGGGGCAAGACGCACAAGCCATAGCGACCGGGTCGCCTGCACCGCCTCGCGACGGTCGACGCCGTTGGCGAGCTTGACGAGAACCTGCGCCGGCGCGCTGAGCGCCTTCTCGAGGTCCGCGGCGAAGCCGTTGAGGGTCCGGTCGCCTCCCGCCGCCGGATCCCTGGCGTAGAGTGGCGCGATGATGGTGGAGACCGAAGCGACCCCTCCGCCGTCCAGGAAGGCGGCCGAGACCCTGGCCGACGGGCGGCTGAACCCGACGGTGACCGTGACCTCGAACAGCTCCTCCGGATTGAGCCCGGCGGCGGCCAGCGGGAAGGCCAGCGGCAGGTCGGCGGGCGCAGCGCCGCCTCCTCCCCCGGCCTGGCGGGTCAGGAAGGCGTAGACGCCGTCGGCGCCATACAGCCAGGACTGCAGGCTGGTGATCTGGGCGGCCGTGAAGGCGATCTCCGGCGTCGCCAGCAGGCTGGTGGAAAGACTCGCCGCGAAATCGGCCGCCAGTTGGTAGTACAGGCTGTCATAGAGCCCCAGCGCCTGACGGGCCCGGTCCTGCCACCCGGGGGTCGACGGGATATAGACGGTCGGATCGAAGGACAGGGTCAGCGTCAGGGCCGCCGCGCCGGGAGCGCCGGTGACGGCATAGGCCGCCGCCACGCCAGACCATTGGCCCAGGCCGATCAGCGGGTCGGCGTAAAGCAGCGGCAGGGCCGGAGACGAGGTCGGCGCGCCCGACGGCGTCTCGCCGAGGCCGCCGATGATGCGGTTGCCGAAATTGTCCAGCCAGCAGAGATCCAGTTGCGCGACCCCGCCGACGCCGCGGTAGGGGCTGGCCGTCGGATCGGGCGTGGCGGGCAGAGACGTTGTCGGAACCGGGCCGTAACGCGAGACGGGCACCACGCGGCTGTAGTTGAGCGGCCCGCCGGCGAAGCCCTGCGGCAGGCGGCGGCGGTCGGTGCTCTCGGGCGTGTCGCTTGAGCTGATCGGCAACCCGGGCGGGCTGACGCCGAACCAGGCGTTGGCCTCCAGGCCATAGCCCAGCAGGGTGAAATTGGCCTGCAGGAAGAGCTGGGCGAAGGTCGGGTCGGTCGGAGCCGGGACGGGATCGGGGGCCGCACGCGTCGCTTCGATGGTGACCGATCCCGCGGGCGTATTGGCCGTTCGCGTCGAGGGGCCGCCGCGGATCGACAGGGTGGCGCCGGCGAAGACGCCCGTCCGGGTCTGGTTGTCGGCCGCCAGTCCGTCGACGCCGCACCCATAGTAGTCGCCGAGCGAGGCCAGGGAGCTTCCACCCTTGCTGGTCCCGACGACCAGATCGATTGTCGGCAGGAACAGCGCCGTTCCCGGGGGCTGAGGGTTCGCCCAGTCGGTGATCTGCGGGTTGGCGGCCTGCAGCAGCGGAACAGTTGTTCCGAACCAGTTGGCGATATCGGCGGCCGCGCCGCCCGGCTGGGATCCGCTGGGCCCCGCCACATACAGGCCGCGGGTGACGGTCAGGCTCGCGCCTGTCGCCAGCGGCGGGCTGTCGGCATTGTCTTCGGCCAGGACAAGGGGATCGGTGTAGGTGCGCACGCCCAGGCTGGCGAGGCTGTCGTCCGCCCCGGCCAACAGGGTCGCGGCGATGGGTGCGGCGCGAACCATGACGCTGGCGTTGCCGGTTTCGAACGGCAGGCTTGTGGTCAGGGCGTTGACGAAGCCGGGCAACAGGTTCTGGATCCGCGGATCCGAAGGCGCGTTGGTCCGCAGCACCAGCGAGAGCACCGCCTCGCCCTTGTCGTCAAAGGCGGCGTCCGGCAGACCGGCGCCGGTGACGTCGTCGCAGAAATACAGATAGTAGCCTCCCGAGCGGGTGATGCTGCATTCCCAAAGCAGCTTCACGAAGTCGTAGGCGGTGTTGAAGCACGCCCCGGGAGGCGGGGCGGCCAGCACGTCCGGCAGGACGTCGTCCAGACCGGTCGGCGGATGGGTGACGGTCGACAGATTGACCTGGATAAGGCCCCACGTAAGGGTCGCGGCGTCGCCCGACTGCAAGCCGGACGCACCGGCTGCCGCACTGCCCGGATAAAGCAGATCAAAACCGGACACGCCGCCGCTGGATCCGTTCGCCCAGCTCAGGAACCGCTCCAGAAGGGTGATCTGGCTTTCGCCCACCCCGACCAGCTCATAGGTGGTCTGGCCGGTCGCGGTGGTCGCCGCCAACCGCCGCTTGACGGTGACGCCGACCTGCATCGCCCACGCATAGGCGCCGATATCCTGCTCGACCATCGCGCCGCTGGCTTCGTCGTAGACGCCGAGCACCGGGGTGACGCGCGGGGGCGCATCCCGGGTGTCGTCATAGAGGTCGACCAGGCTGTCGGGCAGCGGCCACAGCCGCAACGAGACCTCGCCCTGGGTCGGCGGCCCGTAAAGAAGCTGGATCGTCCCCGCCGAAGCCCAGGCGGTCGGCGCGCCGACGCTCCAGGTGGTCGGGGCGTCGCGGAACGTCGCCTCGGCGGTCACCGTCGCTCCCGGCGGCGCGAAGGCGTAGCCCGGTCCGGTCAGGAACGATTGCAGGGCCTTCGTCTGGCTGGTCTGCAGGTCGCCCATGGTGAAGGTCAGGCTGTCGCCGCCGCCCAGTGTCAGCCAGCCGAGGCTGGATGGTTTCGAAAGCGAGAAGCCGAACGCGGTCGCGACAAGGGGCGGGATCGTGAACTGCTGGCCCGAAAGCGCGAAGATCGGGCAATCCGGCGACGGCAGGGGCCCAGCCTGGTTCGGCGTCACGCCGTTGGTCGGCAGGCGCAGGCCGTGCAGGGTGTAACGGCCGGTCATGCCCGCCAGTTGGGCGATCTGGCCGGTCCCCTGAACCTCGCCGATCAGGGCGCCGACCTGGAACTGCGGCAGGTGCGGGATGCTGATCGAGGCGCTGCCGGCGCCTGCGAACAGGTCGGTCACGCCGAGATTGGGCGCCGTCGCCAGGGCTTCGACAGTGACGCCGAAGCGCTGGGCGATCGTGGTCAGGGTGTCGCCGCCCGAGGCAGCGCAGGCGATGGCGGGAACGGCAAGCACCGACAGCGGAACGACCAGTCCGTCCTGGGTCAGAACCGAACTGTTGGCCAACAGGTCGGCCAGACTGACACCGAAGGCCGCGGCCACGATGGTCAGGGTGTCACGCGGCTGGACCACATGGTCCGTCTGGCCGGGATAGGCGATCGCCGCGCCCGCCTTCAGCAGCTCGGCCGCGTCGGCGTTGACGGTCGCCAGCGCCGTGGGCGTCACGCCATTGCCGAAGCCGGTCGCCAGCGTGGTGAAGGTCGCGCCCGCCGGCGCCGACAGGGTCACGCCCGCGACCCCCAGGGTCGCGCCTGAGGTCAGCGGCGCGGTCGCATTGGCCGCGAACAGCTCAGCGCCGGTATAGGCGGCGTCACCGGTCAGACCGCCCGTCGAGTTCACCCAGTCGACCACGGCCTGGGACGTCTGGTTCGCGACCAACGGGTAGGTGAAGTCGCGCAGCGCGGTTCGGCACGCCTCGATCATCTGCTGGGCGATCAGGCGATACTGGTCAGCGAACAGGAAGCTGGCGACCGATGGTCCGGGGCTGTCGGTCAGGTGCACCGCCTTGGGCGGCCTGGGCGGCTGCACCAGCACGGCCAGGGCGTCGAAATAGGTGCGCAGGTCGCCGAGGTAGGCCGAACTGGTCGAGTTGAAGTCGGCGAAGCTGTAGTTCAGGGCCTGCGAGCCATTGTAGGCCGGCACCGTCAGGGTCACCTCCGGCGGCATGGGGAACGGCGTCGCATTCACCTGCCCGGAACCGGCCGTCGATATGTCGAGCCTGAACTGGCCCTGCATGAAGGCTTCGATAGCCGCGACCGGAACCGGCACGGGATTGTCCGGATCGGTGAGCAACGTCGAGAGCGCCAGCAACTGGTCGTCGGTGACGATCGTCGCATCCACCTGGGCGGAGGTGAGCGGGCCGGATTGAACCGAGGCCACCATCCAGCGCAGCACCTGCTTGGCCAGGAGTTCGAAGGAGGTGTCGGCGGCGCCCGTCGCTCGCTGGACGGACGGGTCGACCGACTGGAGCGCGACCATGGCGACGCAGGCGGTGGTCTGCTGGGCGGCCGTGGTCGCCCCCTCCCCGCTCACCGTCAGGGCCGGCGCGAGCCAGGCGGTGAGATTGGCCGGGGTGTCCGCCGGCAGGAGGTTGGACCAGATCGGCGCGGCCGCCAGCATCGGCAGCGCGGCGTGCGAACGCAGACGACGGAGCAGACGCTCACTGCGCTGTCTTGCGATCGGAGAGGCAAGCTGCCACGGCGGACTGTGGTCCGGATTGGCGATCGTGAACGTCTCCTTGATCGTCAGCGAGAAGGAGAAGTGCAGGGTGATCGAGAACAGCCCCAGATCGATCTCGAGGCTGGCCCGGACGTCGACCGACGCAATCACGCTGATCGGGATGTCCTGGTAGCTCTCGTAGGTGATCTGGGCCATCACCACGATGCGGATGTCGATCGACGCCTTGACGACGGCGAAGTCGACCGACCCGTAAAGCCGGCCAATGATCCCGAAGCTGCCCTGGAGCCAGAAATAATAGCTCGACTGAAGCTGCAGCGTGTTGGCGCCTGAGCCGTCGGGCTGGTTGGGGCACCATTTGGCGATGACGCCCTCGATGATGCCGAACACGGTCAGGCTGAAACCAGCGCTCAGAAGGCCGTAGTTGACCTCCTTGCCGAAGCCGACCTGGGCGCCGAAACCGAACACGACCACGGGGTTGAACTGGCCGTTGATGACCGCGGGCACCTTGTTGGTCGTCGCGCTGGACAGCTTGCCGAAATAGATTCCGGCCGAGCCCAGCACGGGAATGCCCGGCGGGATGACGGCCTGAACAGTGAAGGAGCGACTGAAGTCCTGATTCCAGGGAAAGCCGATGTCAGCCAGGAAATCGCCGTTGGTGTAGATCGCCAGGGCAAAGGTCGGGAAGGTCAGCGAATAGGCCCCGACGTCGATGGTGCGCATTGCCGTCGGCAGGCTCAGCTCGGCCTGGTAGACCCCGACCGTGTCGCTGATCCGGCGATACATGATCTCGAAGGACAACCCCGCCAATACCTTGGCCGCCGGACCGTCCAGGGCGACACGCAGGCCGTAGAGCAGCGGATCGTCGAAGACGGTCGACAGTTGCAGGGTGTAGGTCGGGGGATCGTCCGCCAGGCCTTTCAGCGCGACCGCCTTCGGGTCGTCATCGACCCGCATCAGGCCGAAGTCCATTCCGACCAGCCACGACACCGACGGATCGAAACAGACCTGGCCGTTCGGACCGGTCACCGGTGCGCCGTCCGCGTCCAGGTTGCGCAGGGCGCTGATGGCCGAGGCGACGGTGGTCATGTTCGGCGAGCCGACGAGGCCGACGTGCTGTCCGAGCGCCAGCAGGCGCAGGTCGATATACTTGTTGCCGCCGCCAGGGGGCGCCGGGGCGGTCTCGGGCTTGGCCGCGTCCCAGTCGAGGCTTGTGTCGTCGGTCCAGGCGAAGGACCCGTCAACGCTGATCAGCACCTTCCGCTCGGCGCCGCCGGGATCATAGACGACCCCTATGCTGTTGATCGTGCAGAAACCGAGGTCGATCGGGCCGATCTGGACGCTGAGGCCCATGGTCTTTGTGGTGAAGTTGAACGTCACTTCGAAGACGCCCAGGGGGACAGAGTTGAGCAGATCCCAGGGCGCGGTCAGTCCGAAGGGGCTGCCCGTTGCGAACGAGACGAACTGCTCGATGACGTCGCCGAGCGTCTGGTTCGGCAGCGACCCGGTGGCGACCCAGTCCAGCGCCGCGTTCTGGGCGACCTCGGCATGCAGCATGCCCCAGTCCAGGACGTAGGTGTATTTCCCGTCCTCACCGAACTTCCAGGCCAGGGCGAGCTGGACCGAATACCAGTCGATGACGGCCGCCAGGTCGCCGCTGAGCACCGGACCCGCCTTGATGTCCACCACCGACGGGGCGTACTTCAGGTTCATCGCCGCGGAGACGGTCAGGCCCGGAAGGAACGGCACGACCCACGGTTCTGCGGTCTGGCCCGCGATGGTGTAGGTCTGGGTTTCCGGCGCCGCCGAGAAGCTGATCCCGTTGATCCCGTAGTCGCCGCCGGGCAGCGCCCAGCTCTCGCCCAGATATTTCTTGATCAGATTGTTCAGCGACAGGACTTGCTGCTGGTCCGGATCCTGCTGGCCGCTGAAGAGCCAGTTCGCCTTGCCGAGATACTCCGCCGACAGCAGCAGGGTCAGGTTGTTGACAGGATCGGCCGGCAGCAGGGTCACCGACCCGGAGAGTTTTCCGGTCGTAACGCCGGCCGCATGGTCGGCCTGAAGCCCGATCTGCTCGAGCGTAAGCACGGGCGTGCCCAGCAGGCTGATGGTCCAGTCGAAACCGAGCTGGCAGGCGATGGCATAGGTCTGCGCCGGCTGGTTACAGGAGAAGCTGAACTGGGTGATCGTCGGCGCGGAGGGCGGGATGATCTCGACCTGCGGCAGGAACATGCCGAGCAGATCCGGCAGCGTGATAACGCCGCTGGTCAGTTCGCCCTCGAAGACCATGGCGGGCACAAGGGCGCCGATGGCCACCACACCGGCGTCGGGCCCTGAGCCAATGGTGAAGGACGAGCTCAGCTTCGCCTGGACCGAGGCCGCGCGGCCGGGCTGGGTGACCGTCAGGGCGATATCCACGGCGTCCAGGGTCAGGCCCGGCAGCAGGGGCATGCCCTCTTCGCCATCAGACGACCAGCCGATGTCGAAGGCGAAGGTGGACACCACGCCGTTGACTGGGTCGTAGGCGAAGCGGACGTCCTTCAGTTCCAGGGCCGCGACCACATTCAGGGGCGATGGCAGGCCGGCCACCAGATTGATCCCCCCGACCATGGCGTAGAAGCCGGCAATGCTGGGCGGCTGGTTGAACACGCCCGTGAAGCAGATCTGGTCGTCGCTGGGCGGCAGCTGGACCTCGAAGGTGATGTCCGGACCGTTGAGTGTTCCGCCCAGCACGCCCGTCACCGGCAGATCGGCGTCGGCGACGTCGAATCCGATGTAGGGGTTGGAGAAACCCATCCACGGCACGCCGTCCGGACTCCACGACAACAGGCCCATGAACTGGCAGCTCAGCTTCACCGGCCCGTCCGGCGCGGTGAATACAGCCGTGACCTGGTTGGGCAGGCCGAACAGGTCGGTGGTCCCGACCACGGTGACCGTGTCGATGGCGTCCCCGGTCGGCGGGTCGCGCGTCACGGTGATATCGGAGAGTGCGAAGGGCGAGTTCGGATAGACGCCCTGCATGTCGACCACGAACTTGCTGATCTGCCCTGAGGGGTCCAGCTGAGCGGCGAACTGCACCGGCGAAGCGGCGGTCGAGAAATTCTCGTACAGGCTCGCGAGCGTGTCTCCGCTGTCCCCGGCCCCCACCGCCGCTGGAACGGCCGCCTGCCCCCTGATCAGGTAGTTGTAGAAGGTCAGGACCAGACCGAGCTTGTCGTTGACCTGATTGCCGTAGAAGGCGTGGATGTTGGCCAGATAGGTTGTCAGCGCGTTTGGCGCGGGACCCCGGAGATCCCGGATAAAGGCTCCCGCCCGCTGGGCCGGATTGTCGGCCACGTTCAGGGGCCATTGTCCCAGCGGAACGCCCAGCTGGTCGGCCGCCTGCTGGAAGCGTCTGGGGACCACAGCCTGGCCGTCCAGTCCCAGCAATGTCGTGGGGTACTGCACGTTCGCCACGCCCGGGCGGTTGACGTGGAAGTACGGCCGTCCCCGGTTGAGCATGAGATTGGCCGTGTTCTGGCCCTCGAACACGCCGGGCAAGGTTCCACCCGAAAAGGCGCGGTCAAAGACCGGCGGCGGCAGCAGCGAGGCGTTGTCGCCTTGCCGCCCAAGCTGGACCCACAGGACCCTGTCGCCGTGCCCGGCCAACCAGGTGGCGACCCTTTGCTGCAGGTCGGCGAGATTGGTCTGGGACGCGGGGTCGTAGATGAAGGTGTCGAACCTGGCGCCGTTGCCGTTCAGCCCCTGCATGTAGGCGCGCCGGGCGTTGTAGTGGGGCGAGGTCGCCGGCTGAGCCCCCCGCGTCTGCTCGTCGTTGGTCGGTCCGCCGGTCAGCATTTCGGCGACGCGGGCGAAGCTGAACTGGGCGCTCTCCTCGAACACGTCCATGTTCAGGATCAGCGCCGGTTGCTGCGCCCCCGCGCCGGCGGCGGTCTGGGCGGCCATCACCGAGGCGCAGATTTCAACAATGCGGTCCTGGGCCGGCGTACCCATCTCGCACAGACCCGGACGACGGACGCTGTAGACCGGCATGAAGTCGAACGCGGCGACGGCCGGCGCGCTCTGGGCCAGCACCCATTGCACGATCATGGCGCGCTGGTTGGCGGCGTAGCCGGGCCAATTCACCGGTGCGACGGGCTGTGCGTAGGCGCGCTCGACCAGCGTACGGAAACCCAGCACCTTCTGCGCTTCGAGATCGACGTAGGGCCATTTGGTGCTCAGGAATTGCACCTGTTGCGGCGCGCCCCAGCGATAAGGTTGCAGGCGCAGGAAGTAGTTTGTCTTGAGCGTCGCCGCATAGTGGAAGTCGTCATCGGCCCCGCCGGTGATGCCGATGTTGACGGTCGGCGCGGCGGGAATGGCGGGATAGGGCAGCGTGCTCAGCGTGCCGCCGTAGAAGCCGTAGGCGGGCCCGGCCCCTTGCAGTTCCGGCAGCAGCGCCCGGAATCGGGCCTGCAGGGCGGCGTCGCCGTCGCAATAGACCTCGACCAGGCCTGTGTAGCCGAAGCCCGGAAGAACGGGATCGTTCGCCGGCATGAACAGCCGGCGCAGGATGTTCGCCGTCGCCGCCTGATGTCCCGACCCGGTCGATCCGGCCACATAGGCGCGGATGATCGGGTTTGTCCCGTTGTTGAGATAGGCCTGGAAGGCCGCCAGCCCGGCGGCGCCGCCGATCTGCCGCCAACGCGACAGGACATCGTACCAGGACGACAGGACCATGCTGGGGAAGGTGGCCATCGCGCGTCCCCTAGATCCTGTCCGACACGCCCGAGGGCGGATCCTGGTTGTAGACGGCGTACCAGCCCAGTGACGTCGGGGTGACGTTGGCGCCGGGGTTGCCGAAGCAGGTGAAGTTGATCGCCCCGTTCGGCGGAATCTTGAGGAAGCCGAGGAACTTCATGCCGATATCCATCAGCGACAGCACCCAGGCGTTCGGATCTCCGGCCTGGGGCGGCGTGTAGGTCAGGCTCAGTTCGCCGATGGCCAGCCGGAGAACGCCTTCCAGCGACAGCAGTTTGGCGGTCGGGTTGACGCCTGGCAGGGCCACGGCCAGCCGCGCGGGCCAGGAACCGCCCACCGAAGCCCGACTGCTGGACGGGCCCCAGGCGGCCAGCATGGTCGCGGAAAGGCCGGCGCTCCCGGCCAGCGCCCCGACCGATCCCATGTCCAGTCCGAAGGCCAGGCCGTACCAGGGCTTCTTCTGGTCGACGCCGCTGAGAGGGGTCGAGGTGGCCACGGACAGATAGCCGAGCGACAGCGGATCCTCGCCGGGCGCGCCCACGACGATGCTGGGCGGGCGCAGGGCGAAGGCGCTGTAGATACAGCCCGGCCGCGGCGTGCTCTGGCCCAGGTCGAAGGCGATGCGTGACGCGTCGAAGGCGAATGTCTTCGCCTGCTTGCTGTCGACCGCCATGTCCAGACCCAGCGCCGAGAAGCTGAGGCCCGTGCGATCGTAGTCGTTGCCCGGCAGGTTGCCGAAGCTGAAGATGTCGAACGGCGCGTCCTCCCCGCCGACCAGCGCATAGTCGATGAAACCCCACACATCGAAGCGCGAGTGCTGATCGTCGACCGTCGTGTAGAGCGCCTTCACCACCTCGATCTTGTTGATGATCGTGCTGGCCAGGTTGAATTGGTTGCTGGTCTCGCTGTCGAGCACATAGCCCGACTTGCCGTTCTGGCTCTGATAGCTGCCGGTCAGGAAGATGGTGTTGAAGGTGTTGCCCCCTGCCCCCATCGACGTCACGGCGTCGCTGAACCACTCCCCGAGAGTCAGCTGCGCCCGGCTGTCGAAATTGGCCACCGCGCTGTTCTCGAACAGCGCCTTCATGGTCAGCAGCTGGAAGTCGTAGGGCCCGGGAGTCGAGGGCGGCATGGGCTGCAGATTGTCCGCCGCATCGTCGAACCCCGGCGCGACATAGTAGACCAGCTCGAACATGGCGCTGGTCTTGTCCACCGTCACCGTCGCCGCCTCGACCGGGCTGACCGTCACGCCGAAGTGGTGGGCGAAGGTGTAGGCCGGATCGACGGTCGCCAGCAGGCCGCCCAGATCCGGCGGCAACTTCGTCAGCGACGCCTTTAGCACCAGGATTCCGGTCCAGGTGTCGGAGTGAACGATCTCGAGGAAGTTGGTGAAATAGGGATCGCCCGACCGCGCCTCGGCCGCGGCGATGTAGTCCGCCAGCCAGGTCGACAGGACGACGATGTCGTTGGCGTCGCCCCCGCCGCCGTCACGATAGCTCGGGATTGAAAAGGTCCCGGCCTGGGTCCAGGCGTCCGGCTTCTGCACCAGGTCGGCGACCTTGCCCCGGCAGCCCTTGACGATCAGCACGTCGTTGTAGTCGCCATAGCCCTTGTTCTGGCCGACCTTCGCCTCGATCCTCCAGTCCGCGATCGACATGGCGTTGAAGAAGCGCGGCGGCTCCGCAGCCGGCTGTATCGACCCGGCCGGGTCCCAACCGGTCAAGGCGCCCAGATGATCGGCGTTGGCGGCGACGAGGAACAGCTCGGAGCTCTGCAGCGCCTGCTGCAGTTCCGGCGGCGGCTCGATGAACCTCATCCCCACGCCGACCTCGGCGTTCAGGCCCAGGTCGACCGAGCGCCAGACGCCGCCGGCGTCGACGGTCGCCACCAGCCCCATGGGCGTGGTCGCCTGCATCGAGGACCCGCCCCGCGCGGACAGCAGCGCCTTGCGCCTGTGCGGCGCCGCGACCGAGGTTCTCGTCGAGGCGGGACCTCCGATCCCCGTGCGCCGGACGGGCGCGATCACCCTCGCCTCGATGTCGGAAACCGTGCCGGGCGTGAACCCCGTCGGATCGCCCTGCGGCGCCGCCAGGGCGTAGGGCATCAGCGGCACGGGTTGCGGGGGCAGCAAATAGCCCGGATCCACCGGTCCCAGCGTCCCGCCGGCCTTGGGCGTCACAACGTCGTCCAGCCCGAACAGCGGCTGCCCCTTGGGTTGGGCCGCGTAGTGGACGCCCGCCGTCTGGCCCGGCGCGTTGACCACTGTCGCCCAGGACGTGAGATAGAGGTCGGTGACCAAGGGTGCGCTGGTGTCGACCGGCGGCCCGAGCGTCGAGGCCGGTTGCGGCGGATAGCTGGCAGCCCAGGCCGGCTGATTGGTGGAAAAGCGCAGCCGGTCGGCGCCGGGCGCGATGGTCATCGTCTCGGTCGGCGTCAGTCCGCACAGGAGAGGCTGGGGCGACTGGCTCTTCGGTCCGGACAGGTCGATGACGAAATCCCCGCGCGGGGCGAAGGCGAACTGCTGGCCGGCGGCGGTGTTGGGATTGCCCAGCGTCAGCACCAGGCCGGCGGGAATCTGTCCCTGGTCGCCGGCCGTTACCGGCGTGAGCTGGATGGTGTCGGCCCATGCAGTCTGGAAGCCGCTGACCAGGGTCACGCCCGCCGTTCCGTTCGTCGTTCCGTCGAAGGCGAACAGGCTGCGGTCGATCAGCCGCCGGTTGACGACATCCGAGGGATCCAGGGTGACGTTGAAGCCGAGCATGTCCGCCGCGCTCGGCAGACGGCCGGACGCCAGGGGATAGAGCTGCGACCTGACGGCGCCGCCAGCGTCGGCGTACAACATCTGCAGACCCCAGCCGAGCTTGGCCAGCAGGTCGTCACGGCCCAGCTCGACGGCGAAACCGAGCGCGCCGGCGCTGTCGCCTGAGAACGGCAGCGTGGCGCTGTGGATCACGGTCTGACGGGGGGCGCTCGAGCCCACGAAGCCCAGGCCGTTGGGCGTCGGCGTAGAAAAGGTCAGGACAGAGTCGCCGTCGAAGGCGATGGCCAGGCCGTTGTTGACGTTAAACGACAGGACCCCGGGAGCCATGGGCGCCTGCAGAGCCACGTTGACCGCCTTGCCGTTGTTGGACAGCCCGAGCAGGAGGGTTGTGGCGAGCGTGATCGCCCGGGGCTGGGTAAGCCAGACGAAGGCCCGCGCGCCGGGAAAGGTCGGTTGGGCCAGCGCGGCCGTCACGCCGGCGACGATGCTCGACGCAAAGGCGTCGATGGACATGCCCGGCGCGCAGCTGAACACGAAGCTGCCGCCATAGGCGGGGCCCAGGGCGTCAGCCAGCGTTATGCTGTCCGGTGGCTGGGCCGGCGTCTCTGGCAGATAGTAGGCGATCCAGACGTCCTGGCCGCTCGGACCGCCGCCGGGGGCGGCATAGAGCTGGGGCGAGGACGTCTTGCCGAAGACGACCATGGTCTGTCCACCCTGGATGAATCCGCGGCGGCGCCGGCCTGAAGACAGCGCCGCCGGGACCGGAGACGTGTCAGGTGCTGAAGGTGTAGGTCGCCGCCATCATGGTCTGTTTGGGACCCATGAAGTAGGCGATCGTGTAGGTGGTCCCGCGCAGGAATTGGTAGTTGTTGATCACGGCCTGGCCGGTCGCATTGTTGTTGTCGATGTTGACCTTGGCCACCGGCGCCGTCGTGAAGGACGGAGCCGCGCCCTGCCACAGGCCGACCCAGTTCTGGTTGGTCTGCGGCGCATTGCCCGTGGGCGTGCCGTAGCTGATCGCCAGGGAGTCGGTTCCGACGTACGCGACGCCGAGGGTGGTCTGGAAATACTGCCAGCTGGAGCCGGCGGCCGGCACGAAGGCCGTCGAGCAGATCTGCGACACATTGGGCCCGACCGCGAAGCCGACGATGTAGCTCTTGGTCTGGACCTCCAGATCGCCGAACGAGAACGAGCCGTTCTGGGTGTTGCCGGCGATCGCATAGTTGTCGAGCGGCTGCTGGTTGTAGGGGATCTGGTTCTGGTTCTGCCAAATGAATACGCAGTTGCCGTAGGTGTTGGGCTGGTTCCCCGGCAGGGTGTCGTACTCGCCGTTGATGCTGGTCGGCGTAACGGCGCCGATCAACAGGGAGGTCACGCTGCTCGCGCCCATCGCGGCGGAAATCTTGAGGGTTTCAACTTTTGACATGGGTGGCCCTTTCCTGGGTCTAGCTGGTGGTCGTGAAGGTGAGGATCGCCGAGGCCTCGGTCTTGGCCGGGCCGGTGAAATAGACGAGCGTGTAGGTGGTGCCGAAGGTCAGGGTCAGACCGTTCAGCACGATGTATCCGTCGGACACGTCCTGGTCGGGCGTCGCCGTCGCGATCGGGTCGCCGGAGTAGTAGGGCGACGCCTGCCCCTGCCACAGACCGATCCAGTTCTTGCTTGTCTTGGGCAGGTATCCGGGCAGCACCTGGTAGTGGACCACCAGGGTGTCGGGCTCGATCGAAGCCAGGCCGAGGACCGTCGAGGTGCTGGAGCCTCCCTGCCCGCCGACAAAGACGCCGACGCTTGTCGAGATGCTCGTCAGTTCCGTTCCGACGCCGTATCCGACGATGTAGGGCTTCTCCTGGACGGCCAGGCCCGAGAGCGTCGTCGAGCCGCTCTGCCCGTCGGTCGGAATGGCCTGGCGCTTCAACGGCGGCACGGGCCAGGGGATCACCGTCGCCTGCCAGATCGCCAGGAAATTGCTGTAGCTGTGAGGCTGGTTGCCGGGCAGGGTCTCGTAGTTGACCGTGACGCTCACCGGCGTCACCGCCCCGATTGAAATCGACATCTGGCTGAGGACGGGTCCTGCCTGAGGAGCCGTCGGACTGCTCAACCGAACCCGCATCACGTCAGTCGCCATCCCGCCACGCTCCCTATGCGAGCAACTTCATAAGCTACGACCTGAAAGAGTCCCATCACAGGTTTGTTACTCGTTCAGATAGTGTTGTCTGGACCTGATATGGCTCAACGCTCGCAATGCATGTATCTGTCGCCAACCCGCTCTTGGAACGGGCGGGGCCACGGGCTGCGAGGGGGCGTCGATGCAGTTGCTGAGCTGTGAAACCTTTGCGGGCCGGGCTGGCGAGACCTTCGACCTGACCGTAGGCGACAGCACCGTGCCGCTGACGCTGGCGGAGGTCACGCCCCTGCCCGCGCGGCCTTTCCCGGG
The DNA here is from genome assembly GCF_036677305.1 of Brevundimonas sp. Taxonomy (GTDB): domain Bacteria; phylum Pseudomonadota; class Alphaproteobacteria; order Caulobacterales; family Caulobacteraceae; genus Brevundimonas. The sequence goes on from NZ_JAKFEB010000016.1 coordinate 20,356, forward strand.
AATGATGCGGGCGCCCTTCTCACTGATCTTCCGCAGCACCACGCCGGTGGTTCTGCCGCAGCGGCTGTATCGATTGAGAAACGCGGCCATGGGCGCGCTGGACGTTTTCCTTGTCCCGATCGGGCGCGACGTCAGCGGCGCCGTCTACCAGGCCGTGTTCAACTGACCGGCAGGCGCCGCTCCATTCGCATCCGGACGTCCTGCCCGCCGACGACCACGAAGCCGAGTTGCTCGTAAAGCCGCCGCGCCGGCAGATTCTGCTCCAGAACATGCAGCCAGACCTTCGCGGCCTGCGCGTCCGCAGCCTCCCTCAACACCCACTCCATCAGGACGCGGCCTATCCCCTGTCTTCGGAAGTCCGGCAGCAGTCCGATGTCCACGACCAGCACCCCCTCCTCGTCACGCTGTAGATACAGACGGCCGATCGGGGCGTTGCCCTGCTCAACCACAAGGAAGTCGGCCTCCGGAAAGACGGTGGTGAAATGCCGGTGCTGCAGCCGGAACTGGTCGTCGAGGAAGGCGTCTTTCTCCGCCTGGCTCCAGGGGACCGGCGCCATCTCCCCGGCGCGAAACGAGTGATAGAGTCGGCGCAGGAAATCCAGGTCGCCGTCGTGCGCCGGTCGCAGCTGCAACGTTTCACCGGTCAGGAGCGGCCTGGCCGACCCCGCGAGCCGGCTGACGGGAAAGGCTGGGGCGGACATTCTCAGCCGAAGCTGGGGAAGTTACCCTCCAGGGCGATGCAGTAGTTGAGCGCGAGGAAGGGCTGCCGGTTCTCGTGCGATCCGTTTCCTCCCGACGGCGCCAGGATCATCGGGGCCAGGGTCGTGTCAGGGACGCCGTTGGGAACGAAGGCCTGGCACTTGCCGGGCGGACTGACCGCCGCCCCGCGCACGGGGACTCCCACCTTCGACGTCGACGCCCGCGTGGCGTAGACATCAAGCTGGTGGTTGTGGGCCGGCATCGTCTCGCTGGTCAGGGAGACACTGTTCTCGCCGAACATGTCCCCCATCACCCGGTTCGTCAGCCCCGGCCCCTGCCCCTGACTGCCGGGCGCGCAGTTGACGAAATTGGGCAGGGCGAAGGTCACCGTGCCGTTGCCGCCGTACTGGACGCCGATCAGCGAGAACAGCGCCGTATTCTGGCGAATAGCCATGATTGAGCCGGTGCAGGCGGCCCATTTCACGGGGGCGTACGGGAAGCCGAAGATCTGGATTTCGCCGATAAAGGGTTCTGTCATGGGAAAATTCCTGAGGGCGCGCTGCGCCGATGCGTCGCGCGATGGACCTAGGGCTGGCTGGGGAAGATCCCCTCCGAGGCGATGCAGAAGGAGACCGTCAGGGTCGGCATGATGTTGTCGTGCGGCAGGCTGGTTCCGGACGGGGCGATCGCATTCGCCTGCAGCGGATACATCACCGCCCCGGTGACATCGGTCAGGTACTGGGTGTCGGTCGCCATGGAACCGAGGGTCTGTGTCGGGTCGGGCTTGGACGTCTCCGCCGCCGCCGTGTCCGCCACGAAAGTGTGTGTGTGCGCCGGGATCTGGGCGGTGGTCAGGGTGATGGATTCCGAGCCTCCACCCTCACCGAGGATTCTTGGAGTCAGGCCCAGGCCTGTCCCCTGGTGAACCGGCGCCTGGCCGCGCAGGTCGGGCAGGCCGAAGGTGCTGTTTCCGTCCCCGCCGTAGGTCGTGCCCAGCAAGGTATAGAGGGTCTCATTGTTGGCGATCGGCTGCAGGCTGCCGTCGCAGGCCAGCCATCCGATCGGAATCCGGCCGAAGCCGAACATGCGGATTTCGCCGACAAAGGGCGCACTCATTGTGTGTCTCCCCGTTCAGGCCGAAGCCGGGTTCAGTTGCGCGACGGGAATACGCCCGCCAGCGCCATGTTGAAGTTGATGACCCGGAAGGGCTGCATATTGGCGTGCGGGGCGCCGCCGCCGACGGCCGAGACCGTCGTCGCCATCAGCGGCACCGCCGTGTCCGCCTTGAGCGGGACGTACATGGACTCGGTTCCACCGCCCGTGGGCGTGCAGGTGGCGTATAGCGACGGCGTGGTGGGCAGGTTGACCGTACCGGCGACCGTGGTGGCGTTGACCGCGTGGTTGTGCATCGGGATCGATGTCTGATCGAGCGTCACATTCTCCACGCCGCCCACCGCGCCCACCGGATAGGGCGAAGGGTTCCAGCTGCCGTCCATGGACTGGCCCGCGCCGACCGGCGTTCGCCCCTGCAGGTTGGGAAGCATGAAGGTGCTGACGCCATTTCCGCCGAACTGGGTTCCGAGCAGGGAGAACAAGGCCTGGTTCTGCGATATCGCCATCGTCTGACCGTTGCACTGCGCGAAGAATTTCTGTGCGTAGGGGAAACCGGTCATCATGATCTGACCGATGAAGAATTCGCTCATGCTCGTGCTCCTGCCGTCCGGACTATCGCTGCCTGGAAACTGACTCGGGCCGCCGGCCCGTTACTGACGGAGTTCTGGATGCTGTCCGGCTCGGAACGCCCCCGGCCAGCTCAGTCATTAACGCTCATGTGGGAATTTTTCGCAACAGGGTTGTGTCCGATTCCTCTTTTGACGTTTTACCTTTAGCCATGGTTGTAATCCGGGCTGAAATGACGGCAGTCTTCGGCCCCGATCCTTACACCGGGGACCCTGTCCGGTTGGATCGCGGGAGGATCCTGCATCCGGCGCAGTAGGCGCCGGACCATCTTCGTGCGTAAGCTTACAAGGGGCGAGCTGCAGTGAAGAGACCTGACGTCAAAGCCATGGCGATGGTCATGCGGAGTCTCCTCCGCGCACATGGCGTGTGGGTCGCCCTCTTCATCGCGATGCTGTCGATCATGTCGCCGGGCACGGCGCGGGCCCAGGCGACCTGCGCCATTGATTTCAGCGTCAACTACAACGCCTCGAACTTCGCCCATGTGATGAGCATGACGTCGAATTTCGACGAATTCGCAGCCTGCGATCCCCGCTATGTCGCCAATCCGGGCGACCCGGCCAGCGGCTTCACGCCGTATGTGCAGACCGGCTCGACGGCGAACGGCGGCTCCTTCACGACCCAGGTCAACGCGGCCGACGACACCATCCGCTATACCGCCCCGACGGGCTTCTCCGGCGCCGACACCTTCATCGTCTACTTCTGCAACGACATAAATTGTTCGGGGGCAGGCGCCCGCGTGGCTACCGTGACGGTGACCGTGGGCACGCCGACGATCGTGGTGAACCCGGCGTCCCTCCCCGCCGCCACCGTTGCCGCGGCCTACAGCCAGACTCTCACGGGCGCCGGCGGCCAGGCGCCGTACGGCGGCTTCACGGTCATCTCCGGCGCCCTGCCGGCGGGTCTTTCGCTCGCAGCGGGCGGAGCCCTGACCGGCACGCCGACGGCGAGCGGCGTCTTCAACTTCACCATCCGGACGACGGATTCCTCGACCGGCGCGGGGCCCTTCCAGGGCAGCCGCCCCTACACCCTGACCGTCAACGCACCGTCGGTGACGGTGAATCCCACGACCCTGCCCGCGGCTGCGGTCGGCAGCGCCTACAGCCAGACCATGACCGGCGCCGGCGGCACCGCGCCATATGGAAGCTTCACCGTCATCGCGGGTGCGCTGCCGGCGGGTCTGAGCCTGAACAGTTCGAGCGGCGCACTGACCGGAACGCCGACGGCGGGCGGCAGCTTCAACTTCACAATCCGGACGACGGACTCGACGACGGGAACGGGGCCGCACACCGGCAGCCGCCCCTACACCCTGACTGTCAACACGCCGACGATCACCGTCAGCCCGACCAGCCTGACGGCGGGCACCCAGGGCGCCGCCTATTCCCAGACGATCAGCGCCAGCGGCGGCACATCCAGCTACGGCTTCGCGGTCACCTCAGGCGCGCTGCCTGCCGGCCTCACGCTCGCCGCGGGCGGCGGACTCACCGGCACGCCGACGGTCAACGGCAGTTTCAACTTCACGGTGACAGCGACGGATTCGAGCACCGGGACCGGCCCTTATACCGGCGCCCGCCCGTACACCCTGGTGATCAACCCGCCGCCGGCGCCAGTCGCCAACGCGGTCAGCGCGACGGTGGCCTACAACAGCACCGGCAACCCGATCACGCTCAATATCACCGGCGGCGCCGCGGTCAGCGTCGCGACGCCGGGCCTGCCCAGCCACGGCACGGTCAACGTCGTCGGCACGACCATCACCTACACGCCGACGACGAACTATGGCGGGCCCGACAGCTTCACCTATACAGCGACCAACGCGGGGGGGACGTCCGCCGCGGCGACGGTGACGATCACGGTCAGTCCGCCGACGATCACCGTTAGTCCCACCACCCTCCCCAACGGGACCACCGGCGTCGCCTACAGCCAGGCGATCACCGCCGCGGGAGGTTCGGGGACCTACACCTATGCCGTAACCTCAGGCGCCCAGCCGGCTGGTCTCACACTAAGCGCGGCCGGGGTGTTGTCGGGAACGCCGAGCGGGACAGGTCCGTACACCTTCACGGTCACCGCGACCGACACCAGCACCGGCAACGGTCCCTACACGGGTGCGCAGGCCTACACGGTCACCATCATCACGCCCGACCCGGCGATCGCCAACCCGGTCAGCGCGACGGTGGCCTACAACAGCGTCAACAACCCGATCACGCTCAACATCACCGGCGGCGCGCCGACCAGCGTGGCGGTGTCGACGGCGGCGACGAACGGGACGGCTGCCGCGGCCGGAACGTCGATCACCTACACTCCCACGCCCGGCTATTTCGGATCCGACAGCTTCGCCTACACGGCCACCAACGCCGACGGGACCTCGGCCCCGGCGACCGTGACGATCACGGTCAATCCACAGCCGCCGGTCGCCAATGCGGTTGCCGCGACCGTGGCCCAGGACAGCAGCAACAATCCGATCACCCTGAACATCACCGGCGGAGCCCCGGTCAGCGTCAACGGCTCGGCGGCGGTGAACGGCTCGATCAACGTGGCCGGAACCAGCATCACCTTCACGCCCACGCCCGGCTACAACGGCCCGGCCAGCTTCAGCTACACGGCGACCAACGCCGGCGGGACCTCGGCCCCGGCGACCGTCTCGATCACCGTCAATCCGTTCCCGCCCGTCGCCAACGCGGCCAGCGTCACCGTGGCCTACAACAGCAGCAACAATCCGGTGACGCTGAACATCACCGGCGGGACGCCGACCAGCGTGGCGACGCCGGGCCTGCCCTCGAACGGCACGGTCAGCGTCGCCGGTACCTCGATCACCTACACCCCGACGCCCGGCTATTTCGGATCGGACAGCTTCACCTATACCGCCACCAACGGCGGCGGGACGTCCGCCCCGGCGACGGTGACGGTGACCGTCAACCCGCAGCCGCCGGTGGCGAATGCGGTCTCCGCAACGGTCGGCCAGGACACCAGCAACAATCCGATCACCCTGAACATCACCGGCGGAGCCCCCGCCAGCGTCAACGGCTCGGCGGCGGTGAACGGCTCGATCAACGTGGCCGGAACCAGCATCACCTTCACGCCCACGCCCGGCTACAACGGCCCGGCCAGTTTCAGCTACACGGCGACCAACGCCGGCGGGACCTCGGCCCCGGCGACCGCATCGATCACCGTCACGCCCCTGCCGCCGATCGCCAGCGCCGTCAGCGTCACAGTCGGGTTCGAAAGCACCAACAATCCAGTCACCCTCAGCATCACCGGCGGGACGCCCGCCAGTGTCGCCGCGCCCGGTCTGCCCACGAACGGCTCGGTCAATGTGGCCGGGACCGCGATCACCTACACGCCGAACGCCGGCTACGCGGGTCCGGACAGCTTTACCTACACGGCCACGAATACCGGCGGGACCTCGGCCCCGGCGACGGTGACGGTGACGGTCAACCCGCCGCCGGCGCCGATCGCCGGCGCGGTCAGCGTCACCGTCGCGGCCAACAGCAGCAATAACGCGGTCACGCTCAGCCTCACCGGCGGAACCGCGACCAGCGTTGCGACCCCGGGCCTGCCGACGCACGGAACGGTCAGCATCGCCGGCACGGCGATCACCTACACGCCGACGGCGGGCTATTCCGGCGCCGACAGCTTCACCTATACCGCCACCAACCTGGGCGGGACATCGGCTCCGGCCACGGTGACGGTGACCGTCAGCGCGCCCACCCTGACCCTCTCGGCCCTGACCACGACCGGACAGGTGACGGCCGCCTACAGCGACACGGTCGTCGCCTCGCTCGGAACAGCGCCGTACACCTACAGCGTCACGGCCGGCGCCCTTCCACCTGGCCTCGGGCTGACGACGGCCGGCGTTCTGTCCGGCACGGCGACAGCTTCCGGCACGTTCAACTTCACGGTCACCGCGAGCGACGTGTACGGCGCCACCGGCGCCCGGGCCTATGCGATCGTCATCAGCCCGCCGACGGTGGTGATCACAAGCCCGGGCGCGGGCGCCCTGCCTGCGGTCGAGGCCTATGGAGCCTATAGCGAAACCCTCACCGCCACGGGGGGCGTCGGACCCAACACCCTGGCCGTGACCGCCGGCGCCCTGCCGCCCGGGATCAGCCTTTCCAGCAGCGGAGTCCTGTCCGGGACCCCGACCACGCCGGGCGTCTACAACTTCACCGTCACCCCGAGCGACAGCAGCGCCTCGCCCGGACCCTATTCGGGACCGGGGGTCGCCTACAGCATCACCGTCACTGCCCCGGTCATCGCGCTGTCTCCGGGCGCCGGCGCCCTGACGGCCCGGACCACCGCCCTTGGCTTCACCGAGACCTTCACCGCCACAGGCGGTATCGGTCCCTACGCCTTCAGCCTGACCGCCGGGGGCCTGCCGCCGGGAATCAGCCTGTCCAGCGGCGGCGTCTTCTCGGGCACGCCCACATCGTCCGGGACCTACAATTTCACCATCACCGCCGAGGACTCGCACGGGTTCACCGGAGCCAACGCCTATTCGGTGACGGTTTCCGACCCGACGATCGCCATCGCCTCGCCGGCCGCGGGGGCCTTGCCCTCGGTCGAGGCTTACGGCAGCTACAGCCAGACCTTCACTGCGACCGGCGGGATCGGGCCGCACAGCTTCGCCCTCAGCGCCGGTGCGCTGCCGCCCGGACTGGCCCTGACGAACGGCGGCGTCCTGTCCGGCGCGCCGACCACGCCGGGGACATTCAACTTCAGCCTCACCGCCAGCGACAGCAGCGGCGCCCCCGGACCGTTCGTCAGCGCCCCCGTCGCCTACAGCATCACCGTCACCGCCCCGGCCATCGTGCTGTCGCCAGCCGCGGGGGCCCTGACGTCGCGGACCACCGCCCTGGCCTTCACCGAGACCTTCACCGCGACCGGGGGCGTCGGCCCCTACAGCTTCTCGCACACTGCCGGCGCCCTGCCGCCGGGCGTCAGCCTGTCCAGCGGCGGGGTGTTCTCGGGCGCGCCGACCGCGGCGGGGACCTATAACTTCACGGTCACGGCCGAGGACAGCCACGGCTTTACAGGTTCGACCAACTGGTCGGTCACGGTCGCCGATCCCGTCGTCACCGTCACCTCGCCCGCCACAGGGGCGTTGCCCTCCGTCGAGGCCTATGGCGCCTACAGCCAGACCTTCGCCGCCACGGGCGGGATCGGTCCGCGCAGCTTCGCCCTCGCGGCGGGCGCCCTGCCGCCGGGCTTGGGCCTGACCAGCGGCGGCGTCCTTTCGGGCGCGCCGACCACGCCCGGGACCTACAATTTCAGCGTCACGGGCAGCGACAGCAGCGGCGCCCCCGGACCGTTCGTCAGCGCACCCGTCGCCTACAGCATCACCGTCACCGCTCCGGCGATCGTGCTGTCGCCGGCTGCCGGGGCCCTGACACCGAGAACGACGGCCTTGGCGGCCTCCCAGACCTTCACCGCGACCGGAGGCGTCGGCCCCTACAGCTTCTCGCTCACCGCCGGCGCCCTGCCGCCGGGCGTCAGCCTGTCCAGCGGCGGGGTGTTCTCGGGCGCGCCGACCGCGGCGGGGACCTACAACTTCACGGTCACGGCCGACGACAGCCACGGCTTCACAGGTTCGACCAGCTGGTCGGTCACGGTCGCCGATCCCGTCGTCACCGTCACCTCGCCCGCCACAGGGGCGTTGCCCTCCGTCGAGGCCTACGGCGTCTACAGCCAGACCTTCACCGCCACGGGCGGGATCGGTCCGCGCACCTTCGCCCTGACGGCCGGGGCGCTTCCTCCCGGCATCAGCCTGAGCAGCGGCGGGTCCCTGTCGGGAACCCCGACCACGCCGGGGACCTACAATTTCAGCGTCACAGGCAGCGACAGCAGCGGCGCCCCCGGACCGTTCGTCAGCGCGCCCGTCGCCTACAGCATCACCGTCACCGCCCCGACGATCAGCTTCACCCCGGCGGCGGGCAGCCTGACGCCGCGGACCACGGCCCTGGCCTTCACGCAGACCTTCTCCGCGACCGGCGGCGTCAGCCCCTACAGCTTCTCGCTCACCGCCGGCGCCCTGCCGCCGGGCGTCAGCCTGTCCGGCGGCGGGGTGTTCTCGGGCGCGCCGACCGCGGCGGGGACCTACAACTTCACGGTCACGGCCGAGGACTCGCACGGCTTCTCCGCAGCCAACGCATATTCGGTCACCGTCAGCGATCCGATTGTCACCCTCACAACGCCGTCGGCCGGGGCCCTGCCGGGCGGAACCGCTTTCACGTCCTACAGCCAGACCTTCACCGCGACCGGCGGGATCGGTCCGCGCAGCTTCGCGCTCGCCACCGGGGCCCTCCCCCCGGGCATGAGCCTCAGCAGCGGCGGCGTCCTGTCGGGCGCGCCGACAGCGGCCGGAACCTTCAACTTCACCCTCACGGCCCAGGACAGCAGTAGCGCCCCCGGGCCCTTCGTCAGCGCGCCGGTCGCCTTCAGTCTCACGGTCGCCGCCCCGACCGTGACCATCGCCTCGCCCGCTACGGGCGCGCTGTCCGACGCGACCGCCACGGTCGCCTACAGCCAGACCTTCACCGCCACGGGCGGCAACGGGACCCATGCCTTCGCCGTCACGGCCGGCGCCTTGCCGCCAGGCGTCAGCCTCAGCGGCGGCGGGGTCCTGTCCGGGACCCCGACCACGCCGGGAACCTACAACTTCACCCTCGTCGCCAGCGACACCAGCGGCGCGCCCGGCCCCTATTCCAGCCTGCCTGTCGCCTACAGCCTGACCGTCGTGGCTCCGACAGTGACCATCACCTCGCCGGCCGCAGGCGCCCTGCCCGGCGTGATCGCCTTCGGATCGGTCAACCAGACCTTCACCGCCACGGGCGGCCTCGGGCCGCGCAACTTCGCCGTGGTGTCCGGGGCCCTGCCCGCGGGGGTCAGCCTGTCGGGGGCCGGCGTCCTTTCGGGCGCCCCGACCACGCCCGGGACCTACAACTTCAGCGTCGCCGCCAGCGACAGCAGCGGCGCTCCGGGGCCGTTCATCAGCGCCGCCGTCGCCTACAGCCTCGTCGTCAGCGCGCCGACCATCAGCCTCGCTCCCGCGACCCTGCCCGACGGAACGACGGGCCAGGCCTATGCGCAAAGCCTGACCGCCAGCGGCGGCGCCGCCCCCTACAGCTACAGCCTGACCGCCGGCGCCCTGCCCGCCGGGATCGCCCTGGCCGGCGGGGGCTCGCTGTCCGGCGCGCCGACGGCGGCCGGAACATTCGGCTTCACAGTCACCGCCACGGACGCCCACGGGTTCAGCGCCGCCAACACCTGGTCGCTGGTCATCATCGACGCCGCGCCGGTCGCCGGCGCGGACTCCGCCACCACGCCCGCCAACCAGGCCGTGGTCATTCCGGTGACCGCCAACGACACCGGAATAATCACCAGCGTCGCCATGGCGGCCGGACCCACCCACGGAACGGCGGCCGTCGGCGGCCTCACCGTCACTTATACGCCCGCACCCAACTATTTTGGCCCGGACAGCTTCACCTACACGGCCACGGGACCCGGCGGGACCAGCGCCCCGGCGGTCGTCTCGGTGACCGTGACGCCGCTGGCGGTTCCGACGGCGGCGGCCAAGGCGATGACCGTTCTGGCCGGACAGACGGGCAGCGTCGACGCCACCGCAGGCTCGACCGGAGCGCCGATCACCGCCGTCTCGGTCGCCGACGCGCCGGCGCACGGCAGTGCGACGGTATCGGGCCAGTCCCTCGTCTATACGCCGGCCGCCGGCTACGCGGGTGCGGACAGCTTCACCTACACCCTGACCAATCCTTTCGGGACCTCGGTCCCGGCGACGGTGATGGTGACGGTCAATCCCGCACCGATCACCGCGGCCCCGATCACCGTCGAAATCCTCGCCGGCCAGACCGCCAGCGTGAACATCACCGCGGGCGCCAGCGGCGGACCCTTCAACGGCGCGGCCCTCGTCAGCCTGACGCCTTCGACGGCGGGGACGGCGGCGATCACCAACCCGGTCGCCGGCCAGTACGGCCTGACCTTCACCCCGGCCGCAGATTTCGCCGGAACGGTGACCGCGGCCTATACGCTCAGCAACGCTTTCGCGACCTCAGCCACGGGGACGGTGACTGTGATCGTGACAGCCCGCCCGGATCCGGTGACCGACCCCGAGGTGACCGGCCTGATCTCGGCCCAGGGCGAAACCGCCCGCCGGTTCGCGACGGCCCAGATCTCGAACGTCAACAGCCGACTGGAGTCGCTGCGCGACGGCGGTGGAGCCGGAGCCAGCCTCCAGCTCAACTTCTCCGGAGGCAGCCGCGACATGGCGTTGGACAACGATCCACTCCGCCGGCGCCTCGGAGACGACGACAACTGGAGCGATGTCCTGCCTGGTTTGAGCTATGGCGACGGTCTGGCGAATGAGGCCGACAGCGCCCTCGCCGCAGGAACCGACATGTCGGCCGCCTCGGGACGCTTCGGCCTGTGGGCGGCGGGCGGGATCGACTTCGGCCAGCGGGACGCCACGACCGGCCAGCAGGGCGTCGAATTCGACACCGACGGGCTGACGGCCGGCGCCGATCTGCGGGTCAGCGACCAGTTCGTCCTCGGGGCCAGCGTCGGCTGGGGCCATGACGAGAGCCGTATCGGCGATGACGGTACGCGCAGCGACTCCGACGGCTACAGCTACGCCGTCTACGGCAGCTATCAGCCCGGCGCCCGCTTCTTCATCGACGGATTGCTCGGCTATGGGACGCTGAATTTCGACTCGCGGCGTTACATCACCGCCAGCGGCGACTTCGCCTATGGGGAGCGCGACGGCTCCCAGTGGTTCGGCGCCGTGACCGGCGGCTGGGATATCCGGGATGGCCGCAGATTGTTGTCGCCCTACGGCCGGCTGACAGCCACGCAGTCGGACCTCGGGGCCTACTCCGAGACGACCGGCGGCGTCTATGCGCTCGCCTATGAAAGCCAGACTGCGCGCACCTTGACCGGCACGTTCGGCTTGCGCAGCGCCTGGTCCTTTCTCACGTCATTCGGCGAAGTGGTCCCTCGCTTCCGGCTCGAATACAGCCACGACTTCCAGGGCTCGGACAGAGCGAACCTGTTCTATGTCGACTGGGTCGACGGACCTGTTTACGGCGTCGATGTCGATCCTATGGATCAGAACCGGGTGCTGGGCGGGGTCGGGCTGGACGTGCTCACCCTCGCCGGTTCCCGTTTCTCATTCGAGTACGAGGTCTCCGTCGGCAACGGATCGGAGCAGCATCAGGTCCGGCTGCTGATCCAGTCACGGTTCTGACGCCCAGGGGATCC
>NZ_JAKFEB010000017.1:0-32273 GCF_036677305.1 Brevundimonas sp.
GCGCCGCCTTCTGGCTGACCGCGCCGGTGTACGGCTATCTCGACTGGTTCCTGGAGCAGGACCAGTCGGCGGGATACGCGAGATACCGCGACCATCTCCTGCGATTTTCAGCCGAGCGACCCGGGGAACGGCTCGTTCTCAAGGCGCCGATCCACACCCTGAACCCCGGCCTGTTGCGACAGGCGCTGCCGCAGGCCACGATCATCCAGACGCACCGGGATCCGGTCGCCTGCGTCAACAGCGCCAACAGCCTGATGAGGGAGATGCAGGGCGCGGTCACGGACCACGTCGACAGGCCCCGCCTGGGGCGGGCCAATCTCGATCTGCTGTCGCGCGCGACAGCGCGCTGCATGGCGGACAGGAGCGGGTGGCGGGACGACCCCGTGATCGATGTCCACTACGATGATCTGGTCGCCGACCCTCTCCGCGTTGTTGGCGAGATACTGACCCGGAGCGGCGAGGCATTCAGCGCCGAGCACGAACGGCGGGTCCGGCGCTATCTGCTCAACGATCCTGCCTCCCCGCCCGGGAGCCATCGCTATCGCTCAAGCGATTTCGACCTTCGGGACGACGAGATTCGTCAAGCATTCACCGGCTATCTGGAGCAGTTTCCGCGTCTTGTGGAGCGTATCTGAGACCCGGTGCAAGGGCGTTGCAGGCGACTGGACGGCTCATCGGGCGATGGGCTAGCCTGCCTTCATGACGCCTCTCGCCATCACGGGTTATGGGGCCTGCCAACCCGCCGAGCGCCGGCCGTCCAGCGCATTCGATGCGATATTCCGGAAACCCGAAGGCTGGACCGAGGCGCAATTCGGCATAGCCGCGAGAGGCGTGGCGGGTCCGGACGAGTCCTCGTCAGCGCTGGGCGCGGCCGCGGCCCGGCAGGCGCTGGATATGGCCGGCTGGGGCCATGGCGAGTTCGACGTCCTGATCGGCGCCTGCGGGGTCATGGAGCAACCGATTCCGGGCACGTCCGTGCTGATCCAGCAGGCGCTGGGTCTCGGCGCGTCGGGCCTGTGGTCCTTTGACGTCAACCAGACGTGCCTGTCCTTCCTCGCGGCGATCGACGTCGCGGCGATGGGTTTCGCAAGCGGCCGTTTCAAACGGGTCCTGGTGGTCTCCAGCGACATAGCGTCGGCGGGGCTGGACTGGGAGACGCCCGGCGCCGCCGCCATCTTCGGTGACGGCGCGGCCGCGGTCTGTCTCGAGGCGCGTTCCGATCCCGCAGGCCCGGCCCTGCTGAGCCGCCGCTTCGAGACCTATGGCGACGGCAAGGATCTCGCCGTCCTGCGCTCGGGCGGCACGCGCGTGCGCGCCGAGGACGGCGTCGAGGCCCTGATACAGGGCGCGCGGTTCCGGATGGATGCGTTCGGCGTCTTCAAGGCCGCCGCCCGGGTGGTGCCCGGGCTGATTGACGGCGTGCTGGCGGACGCCGGACTGACGCGGAAGACGGTCGACGTCATCGTCTGTCACCAGGCCAGCCGCCCCGCCCTGGATCACGTCCGGCGGCTGGTCGGCGGCGACCCCGGGCGGGTGATCGACATCTTTTCGGACCATGGCAACCAGATCGCCGCCTCCCTGCCCACCGCCCTGGCGGAAGCGCATCGATCAGGCCGGCTCAGGCCGGGGACCACCGTCCTGCTTCTGGGAACGGCGGCCGGGATCAGCGCGGCGGCCATGGTGCTGCGCGTATGAGCCGCAAGGCTCTCGTGACGGGCGCGACGGGCGGCCTGGGGCTGGCGCTGGTCCGGGCCCTGCTCGACGCGGGCTACGCCGTCACCGCGACCGGGCGCAGCGCTCCCAACCGCAAGCGCCTGGAGGACATGGGGGCGACGGTCGTGATCGCCGATCTTCTGACCGCCGACCTCGCGGCCCTCGTAAAGGAGGGCGACGTGGTGTTTCACGCCGCCGCCCTGTCAAGCCCGTGGGGCCGGGAGGCCGACTTCCGGAGGATCAACGTCGACGCCACGGCCGCGCTGATGGAGGCCGCGGCGCAGGCCGGTTGCGACGCCTTCGTCTTCGTATCCTCCCCGTCCGTCCACTCCGCCTTTCGCGACCAGACCGGACTGACGGAAGAGAGCGAACCGCCCGCACGGGCGCTGAACGCCTATGCGCGGACAAAGCGGGAGGCGGAACGGCGGGTGCTGAACGCCGACCGACCGTCGTTCCGCACGGTCGTCGTCCGGCCCCGCGCCCTCATCGGTCCGGATGACAGGGTCTTGCTGCCCCGTATTCTGGGGCTGGTGCGCAGGGGGGTGCTTCCGGTGCTGCGGAACGGCGCAGCGCGCATCGATCTGACCGACGTGAGGGACGCGGCTCGGGCCCTGGTTCTGGCGGACATTCACCGGCATGCTGTGGGCGGACAGGCGGTCAACATTTCGGGGGGCCGTCCGGTGGGAATCCTCGACTTCTCGCTGCGCCTCAGCGCGGCGCTCGGCATCGAGCCACGACTGGTTCCGATGCCCATGAGCCTGATGCGAGGGGCCGCGCGGGCCTTCGAAACCATCTACGGCGCCTGGCCGGGACGGCCCGAGCCGCCGTTGACGTCGTATACGCTGGCCACCCTGGCCTATTCGCAAACCTTCGATCTGACCTTCGCGAGGACGCGGCTGGGCTATGAGCCCCGCCATGACGCCGTGGAAACCGCACTGGCCCTGGCCCGGGGGATGGCGTGACCCGCTGCGAGGTGCATCTGCTGCAGGCCGGATCCTGCCGTCACCCTGAAGCGATGGCGCGGCGGGGCGCCAGTTGGAGGCCCGCGGTCTTTCCGGCGCTTGCGACCCTGATCCTGCACCCGCGGATCGGACCGATCCTGTTCGACACCGGCTATGATCCGGCCTTCTTCGTCGAGACGCGGACGCTTCCGGAACGCCTCTATCGTTGGGCGACGCCGGTCGATCTGCCGGCGGGCGACGCCGTGGTCGAGAAGCTGGGCCGCTTCGGTCTGGCGGCGGCGGACATCCGGGCCGTCGTCATTTCGCATTTTCACGGCGACCACGTCGCCGGTCTGCACGCCTTCCCCGACGCCGCCGTTTTCTGCGCCCGCGCCGGTCTGGGCGAGGTCAGGGAGCGGGGGCGACTGTCGCGCATCCGCCGCGGCCTGGTCAGCGGCCTTGTGCCGGCCGACCTGGAGCGGCGCGCCCGCTTCTTCGAGGACTACCCCCGGACCGCCCTGGGGCCGGACCTGTCGCCTTTCGACGCGGGAGCGGATCTGTTCGGCGACGGTTCGCTGATCGCGGTGCCTCTGCCCGGCCATTGTCCCGGCCACTGGGGTCTGCTGGCGAAGGGCGAGGACGACCGCCGTCATTTTCTGGTGGCGGACGCCGCCTGGTCGAGAGCCGCCGTTCGCAGCAATACGCCGCCGCCCCGCCTGACCACGGCTCTCCTGGGCCGCACGATCGACTACCGGCGCACCCTGCACGCCCTCCATTCCCTTTGGGCGCGGAACCCCGAGCTGAAGCTGACGCCTTCCCATTGCCCCGAAGCCGCGGCGGAGGCCGCGGATCATGACCTCTGACCGCCTCGCGATCCTGCGCGCCTGGGCCGGGGCGCAGGCCAGTCGCCTGCAGCTGAGGACGCCCGAGGACGTGCTGAGACGCCAGGAGCGGATGTGGCGCCGCTTCAGCCCCACGCTCAGCCGTACGCCCGCCCTCGCCGGGTTGGCCGGGCTTCCGCATCACCGGCTTCCCGTTTCGACGCCGGATGAGGTTCGACGCGATTTCGCCCGATGGAATACGGTCGATGTCAGCCTCGAGCGCGCGGTCGCGGCGGCGGAGGCCGCCGAACGGGGCGGGGAGGGCGGGCTGCCGCACGGCCTGGAGGCCGGCTTCTCGACCGGGACGGGCGGCGCCCGAGGTCTCTTTCTGGTCAGCGCGGCCGAACGGGCGGGCTATCTCGGTCACGCCCTGGCGCGGTTGGCGCCCGCCGGAGCCCTGCTTGGGCCCTGCCGGATCGCCCTCTGTCTGCGCGCAGACAGCGCGCTCTATCGCGATGTAACGGGTGCGGGCTCGATCGCCTTCACCTTCCTGGGTCTCGATCTTCCCACCGGGGAGAAGCTGGCCCGCCTGAACGCCTTTCGACCGCATGTCCTGATCGCGCCCTCGCATGTGCTGGCCGATATCTCGAGACACGGCTGCGAGTCCGCAGGCTGGCCCTTGCGGCGCCTCTTCTACGGCGCGGAGCCCATGCCGGAGAGCGAGCGGGCGTGGATCGGTCGCCGGCTCGGCATGAGGCCGGACCCCATCTATCAGGCGACCGAAGGTTTCATCGGCGCCCCATGCCGGTTCGGGACCCTGCATCTCAACGAAGACGTCATGATCGTGGAGCGAGAAGCCGTCGCCGGGACCAACCGGTTCCAACCGGTCGTCACCGATCTGCGACGCACGAGCCAGCCGGTGGTCAGACTGAAGCTGGACGACCTTCTGGAATCCGCTCCGCCATGCCGCTGCGGTTCGCCGCTGCACGCGATCAGGGGTGTCGAGGGACGAATCGGCGACCTGTGGCGCTATCCCGGTCGGGTTCTCGCCCCCCGCATGGTCGAGGAGGCCCTGGCGACGGCCGTGGGACCGGAGACGGAGTGGCGCGCGACGGCCTCCCCGTCCGCTATCCTGATCGAAGTCGCGCCCGATCGGGCGGAGGCCGCGAAGCTCGCGCTAGGGGGTCTCTTCGCGGGGGCCCCGGCGCCGCCTGTGACGACGGCGCCGGCTCCGCTGCGGGACGGCCCCAAACGTCGTCGGGTCCGCTGGGAATCGGGGCGATGAATGTCACGGGCGTCCCGACGGAGGCGAGGACGACCGCAGTGACCGCACGCCATATGGTCCGCTTGCCATCGGCCCCCGGACCCGCTCTTGTGGGTCGAACAGGAGGGGCCAATGACAACAACAGACTACAACGGGGGCGTGTTCGACCTCGGCCGTGTTATGCAAAAAACGTTCGAGGCGATCAGCCGCAACTGGGTCGTTTTCCTCGGAGCAGCCGTTCTTCTTGTGGGAATTCCCAGTCTTATCAGTGGCTACGGACAAATAACCAACACAATCAATGAGCCGTTCGCGGGCCTGGCGTTCGTGTCTATCGGCGGAATCCTCAGCGTGGTTGGTACCTACGTTCTTCAGGGGATGGTGGTGTTCGCGGCGGTCAACGGCTTCAACGGCAAGTCCGTGGATCTGGGCAGCGCCCTGTCGGTCGGGCTCCGTTTCTTCTTTCCCCTGTTCGGGCTGGCCATCCTGATGGCCCTGGGACTCGGACTGGGCTTTTTGCTCCTGATCGTGCCGGGCGTGATACTCGCGGTTATCTGGGTGGTGGCGAGCCCCGCCCTGGTCGTCGAGAACCGGGGCATTCTCGAGAGCTTCCAAAGGAGCCGGGATCTCACCCGCGGCAACCGCTGGAGAATCTTCGCACTGCTGGTTGTCTATCTGGTCCTGTCCTGGATGATCAGCTGGATCGTCATGGCCGTAGGCGTGGCTGCGGGCGGTAACTTCGCCACGGCGAGCACGTTCTGGGGCGTGGCGATGGTCCTGAGCCCCTTGGTCAACATCCTGACGGGCGTGGTCTCATCCGCCGGTGTGGCGGCCGTCTATTATGAGCTGCGTCGCACCAAGGAAGGCGTCTCACCGGACCAACTCGCCTCGGTGTTCGACTGACAGCGGCGGTCAGACGTCGTGCTTGTCGCGGCGTCTGACTCCCATCAGAAGGCGTGACTCCAGTCGGCCCCGCAGGGCGGCGTAATAGGCGCTCAGGAAGTCGTAGTCGTCGTCAAAGGCGCTGTGAGGCCAGCCGATCTTGGCGGCGATCCTTGCGGCCACCGTGCGCATCGTGCGGCGGTCGCGGCGCCGCACGACCTCCTCCAGCACATGAAGTTCCCGGGCCCCGTAGGCGTCGATCTGCGCCGCGCTGAAGTTGAAGCGGTTCAGGCGCGCGCTCCCGTCCTCAGCCATGTCGCGACCCAGCCTGCGGCGCGGGCTTCGCACGACCCATGTGCCGCCGATCAGGTCGCCAACCCGCAGACGGTCGCGGTTAAACAACGGAAACAGCACGAACACGGCCACGGAGGCGAATGCCAGGAGGTACATCCAGCTTTCCACGCCGCCTTGCTGGGCGCGGCTGAACAGGATCGACATAGGCAGGAACACCTCGAGCTCGCGCATGGCATTACGGGCGAATACGGACTCCGCTCGCAGCCGCCCCCCGTCGCGGGACGCCACGCGCAGACCCATTATCCGCTTTCCCGGTGTTGCGGCCCGCGCCGACAACTCGAAGGCGGTGAAATAGAAATTCCTCAGAACGAAGAAGCCCAGAAGCCAGATGATAGCCACCATCTCGATGCCGGCTGATCCTCCGGCCGTCGCAGCGCCGAGCCCGATGAGGATCGCGGCCAGGGTGGCTCCGAGAAGGATTCCGAAGATGATCACCGCGTCGAGGATGAAAGCCCCCGCGCGCTGGGCGGCGTCCCCGATGTGCAGGCGCAGGTCGACGCCTTCGGGCGTGACGAACTCGCGAAGCGTCCTGTCGTCGGCAGGGACCGTGATTGGCTCAGCGACCATGACGCGCCTCAGGCCGGGACGCGTAGAAATATGTGGCCCAGAGCGCGGCGGTGAACAGGGCCACGCCATAGCGGGCGCCGGTGTCCGCAATCAGCTGGCGCCCGAAACCCTCCAGCAGGCCGGCCACGAACAACATGACGATGACGCCGCCCATCACCAGCCCCGCGCTGCGCCCGGCCTCCGAAGCCGCTTCCAGTCGATGGCGTCCGCTCGGGAAGATCACGGCCCACCCGATCCGCAGTCCTGCCGCGCCGGCCAGAATGACGGCGAACAATTCCGTTACGCCATGGATCAGCAGCCAACCGCCGACTTCAAGTCCGAGACCGCGGTTGGCGAATAGCGCTACGAAAGCGCCCAGCGTTGCGCCGTTGTAAAGCATCAGCAGGGCGCTGGGGACGCAGAAGGCGAAGCCGAGCGCGAAGGCGAGCAGGCCCACCTGGGCGTTGTGCGTGAACAGGAAGGTGGCGAAGACGGACATGCCGCTGCTGTCGCCGGTTCCTGCGAGCGTCTCGCGCAAGCTTTCCGTCGATGCGCCGGGATCGCGGCCGCCGGAGAGTTCAGCGGGCACGAAAGCGTAGAACCACTCGGGATCGACCGTGACCAGCCAGGCGGCGCAGACCGCACCCAGGCCCATCATCGCCGCCGAGACAAGGGTCTCTCGCCAGAGCCCGCGTACCGCCTTCGGCCACTCCGATGCAAAGAAGCCCGCCAGTCGGGCGCGAAGGGTTGAGCGAGAGCCGTAGACGAAGAAATAGGCGCGGGCCGAGAGGTTCTCGAGATAGGCGATCAGCCCGACGTCCAGAGAGGTCTCGCGCGCGACCGACAGGGCCGACAGGGTGGAGCGGTAGAGGATGGGGACGGCGAGAATCTCCTCGTCCGTCAGTTTGGCCGGGGTGCCCCGCTCGGCCTTGCCGAGCAGGTTCTCCAGACGGATCCAGTCGTCCTGCCGGTCATGTCGGAAGCGCTGGCTCTTGAGCATCGGCGTCGTCGACAGGGCCTCGGTCACAGCAGGTCCCTCCGCTTGAGGTCGAGATAGGCGTTGATCAGGGCCGGGCCGATCCGGTCGGCGGGCGCTTCAACGATCTGGATGCCCATGCGGCGCAGGCGGACAACGACGGTGTCGCGCTCACGCAGCAACCCCGCGGCGACTACGGCGCGGGCGACATCCTCGGTTTCCCGGGGCTCCGCCTCCGTCAAACCTTCCAATTCCTCGTCCCGCAGCACCACGAACAGGATCAGATGACGGCGCATCAGACGGCCGAGGGATTCGACCATCAACTCCGCCGCGATCGAGTCGGTGAAGTCGGTGAATACAACCACCAGCGACCGGCGCTTCAATTCACCCCCCAGGCTGGCGAGTCCGAGGGTGTAGTTGGTCTCGTGGGTCGAATAGTCGATGCGCCCGGCGACCAGCTGAAGCGACCGGAAGGCCTCCAGCCCCGCGGCCGCGCCGGCCGACAGCCTGGGCCTGGAGTCAAACGCGAAGAAGCCGGCCCGATCGCCGGATCTCAAGCAGGCATAGGCCAGCAGAAGGGCGGCGTTGATCGCACGGTCGATGCGAGGCGCGCCGCCGACCGGCTCGCTCATGACCCGCCCGCAGTCCAGAGCCATAATGACGTGGTGATTCCGCTCAGTGCGGAATTCCTTGGCCAGCAAGGCGGAGTGGCGCGCGGACTGTTTCCAGTCGATCGCCCGGCGGTCCATGCCTGGCTGAAAATCGCGCAACGCCTGGAACTCGGCCCCTTCACCCAGCTCGATCTGCGTCTTCGCGCCGAACATGGCGTCGCGCGCGAAAAGCATGACCGCGTCTTCCCGCACGGACTGCAGGTCCGTGGTCACCGCCGCCGACTGGCCCAGCTCGAAGACCTTGTGCTTCCAGACGAGCCCCATCGGGCCGCTCCAGCGCACCCACAGCCGCTGCAGCATTGCAGCGCCCCGGCGGAGGGGGGTGAATGAAAACGTGAAGCGAGCCATCCCGTCATGCACCGCGGCCCGGCTGACCGGGTCAGTCAGCCCCAGCCTGCGATCGGCGGCGAGAGCGGCCTCGGCGCAGGCCGGGACCGGCCCCCGCCCGAAACGCGCGGTAAAACCCCCTTCGGTTCGGCGCGCCACGGCGGGAAAGAGGGGCTCGGGCGTCTCCAGAATCAGGTGGGTGCGAGAGCCGCTCATCAGGGCGTCGAGAGCCAGCAATATAACGATGCCGGCGATCCAGGCCGGGGCGATCAGCCATCCGGCCGGCGTCATGACGCCGGCCAGCAGAGTCACGGGCAGTCCCGCCGCCAGGGCGACCACAGCTCGGCGAGTCGGATAGATCACCGCGGCGCCGCGACCTGCTCGACGAGATTCTGGAGCACCTGATCCACTTTTCGCCCCTCGATCTCGGCCGCGGGCGACAGGAGCAGGCGGTGGCGCAAGGTGGGAACCGCCAGCTGTTTCACATCATCCGGGATGACGTAGTCGCGTCCGTCGAGCGCCGCGCGGGCCCGGGCGGCCATGGCCAGCATCGCTCCGGCCCTGGGAGAGGCGCCGGTGTCGGTATCGGCTGAATCCCGCGTCGCGCGGATCAGGTCGACGATATAGTCCGTCACCTCCTGGGTGAGGCGGACATCCGCGACCGCCGCGACGGCGGCGTCGATCGCCGCTCGGTCGCCGACCGGCTGAACGCCGAGGGACTTCGGGTCCGCCTGACCGCAGCGCGCACCGAAGGTGGAGACGATCACCCTTTCCTGCTCGACGGAGGGGTACTCCAGCACATGCTTGAACAGGAAGCGGTCCAGTTGCGCCTCGGGCAGCGGGTAGGTGCCCTGCTGCTCGATCGGGTTCTGGGTCGCGACGACGGTGAAGCGGTTGCTCAGGCTGTGGGAGACGCCGTCGATGGTGATCTGGCGCTCCTGCATCGCTTCCAGCAGCGCCGCCTGCGTCTTGGGGGGAGTCCGGTTGATTTCATCGGCGAGCAGCAGCTCGCAGAAGATGGGGCCCCGCGTGAGCGTGAAGCTCGAGGTCTGGAAGTTGAACAGATTGGCCCCAATGATGTCGCCGGGCATCAGGTCCGGCGTGAACTGGATGCGGCCGTAGTCGAGCCCGACCGTTCGCGCGAAGCTCTGGGCGAGCAGCGTCTTGGCGGTGCCGGGCGGCCCCTCCAGCAGGACATGGCCGCCGGCGAACAGCGCCGTCAGCAGCAGATCCACCGCCGGATCCTGCCCCACGACGGCGCGGGCGATCTCAGTGCGGATGCGCGCCGCGATCGCGGCCACCTCATTGACGTCCACGGGTCAGCTCCTGCTTCCAGCGATGAAGGTCACGGGCGACCGTCATCAGATCATCGGGGGTCTTGGCCGCCGCGGCGCTCGCGGCCAGGGCGGAATAGCGGGCGGAGGCGCCGGAGGTGGCGCCGACGCGGTCGAGGAAGGCGTCCAACTCGTCTTCGCTGAGCGCACGGGGCGCTCCGATGGCGCGCGCCACGGCGGCGCGAACCAAAAGGGCGTAAGGTCCCGCCATCCGGTGTTCACGGCGCGCCAGCCGGACCAGTCCAGCGGTGTTGTCGGCCAGCGCCCGCTTGCCGAGCGCCACGGTCCGGTCCGCTTCCCGCGCCGGGCCGAACCGCACGGTCGCGTGGAAACCGGCGAAGGCGGCGAGCGCCGCCATCAGCAGTGTCAGCCCCAGAAGAGGCGGTTCGAGCATCAGCCGCAACAGACTGCGCGTGCGCTGGAAGCCGTGAAGCGTCAGGTCAAAGATCACCGGCGAGCCCTCGGCCCGGGGAAGATCGAGGACGGCGATGGCGGTTTCCGCCCCGGCGAGGGTCTTGACGCCATGGGTGTTCAACAGGTCGGGGTCGGCCAGCACATAGACACGGGAACCGCGCTTCATGGCCAAGACGACCGCTCCTGACGGGGCGGTCAGCACCGGAATCCAGGCGTTGCGTGCGAGACCCTCGCCGGAGAGGGTCTGCAGGGACTCGATGCGCACCGGACGTCCCACCCGTTGTCCGCCCGGCCGGATGAGCTGGAGCAAGGCCGGCGCAGGACGGCGGTCCAGAGCGAGACCCGCGCGCAACGGAGCCGGCAACACCCCAAGCACGGCCTCCGCCGGCCAAGGGCCCAGCGTGGTCACCCACCCCGGCCGACGAGGCTCTGCGACGGTGGTCCATTTGGGCAGAACGACCAGAACCGGCGCCTGTCCCAACAGTGCGGGCTGCAGGAGCTGCCCCATCGGGCTGCGTCCGCGGCCTTCGTTGTTCGCCGGCGCCGCGTTTGCCTGGGGCGCCGGGGTGACGACCAGCAGACTGTCGAAGGCACTGGCCGTCCGGCGTCCCCGGCTCAGCGTCACGGGCGTCCCTGTATCCTGCAGTAATCTGGCGACGCCCTGGAATCCGATCGCCGACTTCGACAGGGGATGCGGGCCGCCGTCATTGCCGTTCTCGAGCTCCGGCGCATAGGCGGACAGAACCGCGAGCCCCGCCAGGGCGACCACGACCACCAGAGCGAGGATGATCATGACCAGCGGGGAGAAGGCTGCGCCGACCGCACGGGATGAGCGGCTCACCTGGTCCAGCCTTCAGGAATGGCAAAGGCCTCGTATGCGCGCCGACAGTCAGCGAACTCGCCGGCCGCGACCGCAGCGCCGCCAAACAGGCTGCGCTCCACCAGTCCCGCGATAAGGGCGAAGGCCGGTCGAGCGGAGTCCGGGATGACGCTGAGACTCGCGATTTCGCGAGCGGTCAGCGAGATGCGCACGGTCCGCGGTTGACGCTGCTGGATATCCTCGACGCTGCGCAGCAAAAGCAGGTGGGCGGCTTCCGCGTAGAGACCCCTGGCCGCGAGGACGTCGGCGCTCGCCAGCAGGTCGCGCGCCGCGTCAAGGGCCGGTCGCCATTCCGGCTCCTTTGCAGATTCGACCTGGCGGGGCCGGGACCGCGGCCCCCTGAGCTTGAGCACCTCCCGCCCGATCGCGAACAGGATCAACCCGGCGATCGCCACCAGCCCGGCCCAGAACACATATTTCATCAGAGGGGCGATCAGCCGCAGGGCGTCTCCGATCCAGTGAAGCCAGTCCGGAGTTTCGGGCGGGGTAAAGCCGCTGCGGTCCAACTGCAGACCCCGATCCTTGAGGAGCCGGGCATGAGCCTCGGCCAAACCCGCCTGGGTCGCAGGGTCGGATGGCGAGGCAATCGCCGTCGCTCCTCCGCCTGCCGGCGTGATCTCAACCCGCAACGCCAACTCGTATCCCCCGTCGAGGCTTCAGCAATACCGCGACAA
This sequence comes from Brevundimonas sp., assembly GCF_036677305.1. GTDB lineage: Bacteria > Pseudomonadota > Alphaproteobacteria > Caulobacterales > Caulobacteraceae > Brevundimonas. The sequence goes on from NZ_JAKFEB010000017.1 coordinate 11,795, forward strand.
TGAGACCAGTCAACCGAGCATGATCGGACGCGGGGGACTTGTATGCGGCCCCGAAAGACACCCAGCAGACGGAAGGTTTGGCGGGGACAGGGCCGGCCTTCCGCCTCGCTGGAGATAGATCCGGATCGTTACTTGATCCGGACGGCCAGCCTGATCGTCGGGACGGTCTGGTTTTCCTGCTGGCGATCCCGCTGTTCGAACTGATCGATGCCGGGCAGGCCATGCATTGGCTGGACGTCGCGGTCCACCTTCCCTGAGCGACGTGTTGCGCCTCCGTATCGCTACTTAGCGGCGACCCCTTAGGGACACGTCCTGAATAAGCAGTGCGACCGTGTTGGTCTAACACCTCATCATCTGATTGAGGGGTTCAGTCATGTCGCAACTCACATCCATCTCTCCCGCCGACAGCGCCCTGACCGGGCACGACTGGGCCGGCGCGGTCAGGCTGACCTTTCGCCAGGGCGAGGAAATCTACGCCCAGGACGAAGGAGCGGACCTGATCTATCAGGTGGTTCGCGGGTCCGTGCGGACCACCCATCTGCAGGCCGATGGTCGCCGGCAGGTCGGAGACTTCTACTACGAGGGCGACATCATCGGCGTCGAGGTCGGCGAAACCCATCGCTTCTCGGCGGAAGCGCTGACCGGGTGCGAAGTCCTGGCGCTCCGCCGCGCTGGGTCGGCGGCCTACGAGACAGGTCGCGTCGAGCGGATGATCTGGGCCGCCACCGCCAACGAATTGCAGCGCGCCCAGTCCCACATGCTGCTGCTGGGCCGGGCGACAGCCTGCGAGCGGGTGGCGCGGTTTCTGATGGATGTCGCCAACCGCTTCCGGGACGAATTCGTCACCCTGCCGATGAGCCGGCAGGACATGGCCGACTATCTCGGCCTGACCATCGAGACGATCTCCCGCATGCTGGGCCGGCTCCAGGCCGACGGCGTGATCGAGTTCTCGGGCTCGCGCAAATACCGGATCCGCCGCCCCGCATGCCTGTCGGAGATGGCCGCCGCCTGACCTGTGGCGGGCGCGGACGGTCATGCTAGACTCGGTTCGTGGCCGCACGCTCCGCGGTCGGATCCGGAGCGGCCGGTGCATTTTCGATCCGCCATCCTGCAACAGATGTCGCGCCGGAACGGCTATGTCGCGGCGGTAGCCGGGGCAGCCATCGCTCTCGCCGTCCGTCTCGGACTGGACGCCACGTTCGGCGATCGCACCTTCCTCATTCTCTATGTGCCTGTGGTTCTCGTCGCGGCGGGGCTGGGCGGCCGGGGGGCGGCGTTCCTGGCGACGGCGCTCTGTCTGGGCGTCAGCACCGTGATCCTGCAGGACGCTCTCTGGCGGGACCCCGCCAATCTGGTGGACGCCCTGGCCTTTGCGCTGCTCGGACCCTTCATCGGCCTGGTCGGCGAGCGCCTGTGGCGCGACAGCCGCGAGGCGGCGGCCCGGCAGGCGCACCTGCAGTCCATTCTCGAAACCGTCCCCGAGGCGATGATCGTCATCGACGCCGCCGGCAAGATCCAGTCCTTCAGCGCCGCCGCCATCCGCCTCTTCGGGTGGACGCCGGACGAGGCGATCGGCCGCAATGTCAACCTCCTGATGCCCGAGCCCTACCGCTCAGAACATGATCACTATCTGGAGCGTTACATCGGCACGGGCCAGCGCCGGATCATCGGCGTCGGACGCATTGTCGTGGGACAGCGCAAGGACGGGTCCACCTTCCCCATGGAGCTCGCCGTCGGCGAGGCCAGGGTGAGCGGCGGCCGGTTCTTCACCGGCTTTGTCAGGGACCTGACGGAACGCAAGGACCAGGAGCGCCGGCTTCAGGAACTGCAGTCGGAACTGATGCACGTTTCGCGCCTGACCGCGATGGGGGAGATGGCGTCGTCGCTGGCGCACGAACTGAACCAGCCCCTGTCGGCCATAGCCAGCTACATGAAGGGCTCGGTCACCCTGCTGGAGTCCGATCAGCCGGACCTGCCGAAGCTTCAGGCGGCGCTGGACCAGGCCGGGGATCAGGCCCTGCGGGCCGGCGACATCATCAAACGCCTGCGGGAGTTCGTCGCCAAGGGCGAGACCGAACACACGCTCGAGGATCCCGCCAAGCTGATGGAAGAGGCGAGCGCCCTGGCTCTGGTCGGGGCCAAGGACAAGGATTTCCGCGTCGATCTCCGCCTCGGCCGCAACCTCGGGGAGGTGGTGGTGGACAAGATCCAGATCCAGCAGGTCGCGCTCAACCTGATCCGGAACGCCATCGACGCCATGGGCGACAGCCCGCGCAGGGGACTGGAGATCGTGGTGCGGCTGGAGGATGCCGACACCGTCCGGATCAGCGTCGCGGACAGCGGCCCCGGGCTCGATCCGGCGTTCCGTGAAAGGTTGTTCCAGCCGTTCGCGACGACCAAGGCGCAGGGCATGGGCATCGGACTTTCGATCTGTCGCACCATTGTCGAGGCGCACGGCGGGCGGATATGGGCTGAGGATAACCCGGGCGGCGGAGCGATCTTCGTCTTCACCCTGCCGCGGGCAAACGGGGAGGGCGCCGATGGCTGACCTGCTTCATGTCATCGACGACGATGCGGGCATGCGGGACGCCCTCGCCTTCCTCCTCGATGTGAACGGCGTCGATGCGCGGTTCTATGAGTCCGGCGACGCCTTCCTGGCCGCCCTGCCGGTCGAGCCCGGATGTCTGCTGACCGATATCCGCATGCCGGGCATCACCGGGCTTGAGCTGGTTCGCGAACTGAAGAACCGCGGCGTGGATCTGCCCGCCATCGTCATGACGGGCCACGGCGACATTCCCCTGGCCGTGGAAGCCATGAAGGCGGGCGTGGTCGACTTCATCGAGAAGCCGTTCAGCGACGACGTCCTGATCGCCGCGATCCGTGCGGCTTTCGAGCGGCTGAAGAACGAGGTGGAGCCCGACGCCGCCCGGCTCGCGGCCGGGGAGCGGCTGGCGCAGCTGTCGCCGCGGGAACGGGACGTGCTGGCCGGCGTCGTGGAGGGCAAGCTCAACAAGGTCATCGCCTATGAGCTCGAAATCAGTCCGCGGACGGTGGAAATCTACCGCGCCAACCTGATGTCGAAGACCGGCGCCCGGAACGTTGCGGAACTGATGCGGATCGCCCTCGCAGCGGGTCTCTAGTTGCTCTGGATCAAGGCGCGACCCGGCGCGGGGGACAGACTGGGCGGGCTGGGCATCTCCAGAGCTTCGAGACCCGCCTCATGGCGCCCATGCCGACCCACTGTCCGGTTCTGCTGATCGTCGACGACGACGCGGCGGTCCTGCGCTCTCTGGCCTTCATGGCGGAGACGCGTGGCTATGAGGTGGTCGCTTGCGCCAGTGCGGCGGAGGCGATGGCCCGGCTGGACCGATCCCTGGCCTGCCTGATCCTCGACCAGAACCTGCCGGACGTGCAGGGCGTCCAGCTTCTTCAACAGATACGCGCTGCCGGGATACGGGCGCCCGCGCTGCTGATGACGACCGATCCCCCGGCGGCCCTGAGACGTCAGGCGGCCGCGGCCGGCGTCGCCATCGTGGAAAAGCCCCTGCTCGACGAAAGCCTCTTCCAGCAGGTCGAGCGTCTTCTCGCGGGGCCTTGATCCCGGTCAAGGCGCCGGAACCGGAGCGGGCCCACAACGCCCCATCCCTTCGGAGCAGACCCATGAACAGACTCTCCTCGAAAGTCGCAGTCGTCACGGGCGGCTCGGTCGGTCTCGGCCGGGCGATTGCCCTGCGGATGGCGGAGGAAGGCGCCTCGGTGGCCATTCTCGACGTCAGGGATGAGGACGGGGCGGCGCTCGCCGCCGAGCTCACAGACCGGGGTCTGTCGGCCGCCTACTGGCGCTGCGACGTCGCCAGCGAGGCCGAGGTCGGGACGACGCTCGGCGCGGTCGTCGAGCGCTTCGGGAAGCTGGACATCCTCGTCAACAACGCCGGCGTCGCCGGGGTCAGCAAACCCACCCACGAGATCACGGAAGCCGAGTGGGACCGGGTGCAGTCGATCAACGTCAAGGGCGTCTTCTTCTGCACCAAACACGCGATTCCGCGCCTCAAGGCGGCGGGCGGCGGCTCGATCATCAACCTGTCCTCGATCTATGGCCTGGTCAGCGCGCCGGACGTGCCGCCCTATCATGCGTCCAAGGGGGCGGTGCGGCTGATGACCAAGACGGACGCCCTGCTGTATGCCCCCGACCGCATCCGCGTGAACTCGATCCATCCGGGGTTCATCTGGACGCCGATGGTGGAGGCGCATCTGGCCGGCCTCGGCGATGTTGAGGAGGGCCGGAAGACTGTCGGCGCCCTGCATCCGCTGGGCCATATGGGGGTTCCCGACGACATCGCCTGGGGCGCGGTCTATCTGGCGTCCGACGAGGCCGGATTTGTCACGGGCTCCGAGCTCGTCATCGACGGCGGCTATACCGCCCGGTGAAGCGTCACACCCGGCAGTAGGCCCGAACCATGCGTTCGGCGCGGTCCCGACCTCGGCGCGGCGATGCAGATCATCGCCCGTCCACCCGGGGACTGGATGTCAGCGCCGCCTCGAGACTCCGGATCAGGGCCTGTCGTTCGGCGTCTCCCGGCAATTGCTGCAGCACCGCGTTCAGGCTGGCGAGGAAGGCGGAGCGTTCATTGTGCCAGTCCGGCCGGGTCGCCTGTCCGGGGGCGAGTCGCGCGGGTCCGCGACCGACCGGCTCGGCCGTGTCGCGTGTCAGGGCCCAGGTCTGATCCAGACCCGCGGTGATGGCGCGATAGCCCAGACCGGACAGGCGGCCGGCGAGCGTGGCGAGGGCCGACGGTTCGCCGTGATCGAGGAGGACGGAGCCCGCGACGCCGCCCCGCGCCTTCAGCCAGTCGACCAGGTCGGTCGCATCCCCGTGGCCGGAGTAGTTGTCCAGGCTGCGGACCCGGGCGCCGACGTGAATGTCCTCGCCCTGGATCCGCACCGCGGTCCGGCCCTCGACCAGCAGCCGGCCCAGCGTGCCGGCGGCCTGGAACCCGGTGATCAGGACCGTCACCTCCTTGCGCCACAGCAACCGCTTGAGGTGGCGTCGGATGCGGCCGGCGTCGCACATGCCGCTGCCCGCCAGGATCACATGCCAGCCGGTCAGTCGCTCCAGCCGGTCGCTTTCCTGCGGCCGCAGGAGGTGGTGGAGCCGACCGGCGTGCCGCAGGCGCTCGAAGGGATTGTCGCCGGAGTCCGCATTCCAGCCGCGCCGGAGGAACACTTCTGTCGCCTCGATGGCGAGCGGGGAGTCGAGGAAAATCTCCCCCGCCAGGTCCGGCTCGGCGTCCATGACGGCCAGCAGGTCGAGGATCAGTTCCTGGGCTCGCCCGATGGCGAACGTCGGCATCAGGAGCGGACCCCCCGCGACCCTGGCGGCGCGCAACTCCGCAGCCAGCGCCTGACGTCGCGCGTCCAGCTCCAGATCGATGCGTTCGCGGTCGCCGTAGGTGCTTTCCAGAATGACGTGATCCACATCGACCGGGCCGGACGGTCTGGGCAGGAACGGCTGGCGGCCGGAGCCTATGTCCCCCGAGAACAGCAGGGTCAGGGGATCGTCGTCTCGACCGATGCGCACCTCGATCGAAGCCGCGCCCAGAAGGTGGCCGGCGGGCCACCACACCGCCTCGACGCCCGGAGCCACGTCGTGCGCGACGTTGAACTTCACGGTTTCGAACAGGCGCAGCGTCGGTTCCACGTCGGACGTCGTGTAGATCGGCTCGACCCGTTTCAGACCCCGTTGCTCGTTGCGGCGATTGAGGTGGCGGACCTCGCTCTCCTGGATGCCGGCGGCATCGGCCAGCATGACCTCGCAGAGGTCGCGCGTGCCTCTGGTGGAGAAGATCGGACCCCGGAACCCGGCCCGGACCAGCTTGGGCAACAGGCCGGAATGATCGATGTGGGCGTGGGTCAGCAGGACGGCGTCGACCTTGTCGACGTCGAACGGAAACGGCGCGTAGTTGAGGGCCTTGAGCGTCTTGGGACCCTGGAACATGCCGCAGTCGATCAGCAGGCGGGTCCGGCCGGTGTCGAGCAGCATGCACGAGCCGGTGACGCACTCGACGGCTCCGTGGAAGGTCAGGTTCACGGTCATGTCGCGGCTCCCATGGAAAGCGGAATGGCGGTCAGCCACAGGGCCGCGGCGACAAGGCCGACCGCCAGTGCGCTGCGAAAGATCAGGGCGCCGCGCGGCGCCAGCCGCGACGCCACCCCGGCGGCGCCGAAGACGGCGGCCGAGTGGACGGTGACGCTGATCAGGATATGGCCGACGCCGAAGAACAGGATCTGGGCGCCCACGGGGCCGGCCGCGGGACGGATGAAGCCCGGCAGCAGGGCCAGATAGAAGATCGCGGCCTTCGGGTTGAGCAGGTTCGACACCAGACCGCGGACAAACGGGCTGTAAGGCGCGTCAGGATCCGGCGCGGAACCGGCTGGTCCGCGCATCGTCTCCCAGGCCAGCCAGAGCAGGTAGGCGATCCCGGCCCAGCGCAGGACGTTCAGCCCCTCCGGCGAATGCAGCGGGGTCCGGGTCAATCCAAAGAGGGTGATCAGAAGATAGGCTGAAAGGCCCACGGTGATGCCCGCCACCGCCTGAAGACCGGCCCGCCATCCCCGGGAGGCGGACAGCAGGGCCAGATAGGCGAGGTTCGGGCCCGGCGTCAGTTCGACCAGCGCCATCGCGAGGACGAAAGCCGGCAGGACGGTCGGGTCGATCCCGAAGCCCTCCATGTCAGTGGGCCATGAGCCAGGGCAGGGGGGCTTCGCCCAACAGGGTGCGGGTGACCCCGCCGAAGATCAGCTCCCGGGTGCGGCTGTGGCCATAGGCCCCGGTGACCAGCAGATCCGAGCGATCCGCCTCCGCCAGGTCGAGCAGCGCCCGGCCCGCCTGTGCGTCCTCCACCGCTTCCCGAAGCGTCGTTTCCGCCTCGATCCCGTGATGGGCCAGAAAGGCGGCGGCGTCCTTCAGTTGCCGGGGCGTCGTTGTGGACCCGAAGGCGGCCAGATGTACGCGCCGGGCGTCCCGCAGAAGTGGGAGCGCGGCGGAGAGGGCCAGCCGGCCTTCGCGGGTCGGCTTGAACCCGATCAGTACGCGGTCGAAGGCGAGACGGGTCGCGCTTCGCGGCACGAGCAGCACGGGCCGGCCGGCGGTCAGGACCAGTTCGCCGACATCGAACCGGCCCAGGGGTCCCGCCGATGGCTCCGGTGCGCGCAGGGTCAGCAGGTCGCCCATCACGCTCCAGTCCGGCGCGGGATTCGCCATCCGCGACGTCGCTGCGCCACGCCATTCGAGATCGAGATCGGGCGCGGCCCTTATCGCGCGCTGCCGCATGAGTTCCAGAAGGTCTTCGGCCTCCCGCTGCCGCGCTTGGACGAGGGAGAGTGTCATCGATGCGCCGGTCAGAGGCGCCTCGACGAAGCCGACGGCGGTCAGCGTGAGCGCCCTGGCCTTCAGATCGCGCGCGAGCTGCACGACGGCGGGCAGAAAACTGGTCAGCGCCTCGGGATCGTCGAGATGGACGACGATGTTGCGAACAGCGGCCACTTCAGTGCGCCAGCAGCAGGTTGGGACCGTATTTGCAGCCCAGGAAGGCGCGCGTGGCGCCGCCGAATACGGCTTCGCGCAGGCGGGAATGCCCCCAGGCGCCGGCGACCATCAGGGTCGCCGTCTTGCCTTTCGCCGCCGCGACCAGGGCCGCGCCTTCATCGTCGCCTTCCACAAGGGTGACCAGGCCCTCGCCGACGCCGTGAAGCTGGAGGTAGGCGTTGAGAATATCGGTGTCAGGGTCGGTCGCATCCCGGTCCAGGCCGCTGACGCACTGGACGATATGGATCTCGCTGGCCATCGCCAGCAGCGGAAGGGCGGCCTTGACCGCCCGCCCCGCCTGGGGACTGCCGTCCCATGCGATGGCCGCCGGACCCGAGAGTGAGTCCGGGCCCTGACGGGCGATGAGCACGGGCGAACGTTCACCGAGAAGGCACTGGCCGAAGGCCTCCCGTCCGATGCCATGGTCCAGATGCCCCTGACCGAAGATGACCAGATCGGCCAGCGGCGCATGGCGGCTCAGCGCCAGCGGGGGCCTCAGGCCGCGATTCAGGACCACCATGCGCGGCGCGCCCTCGCCGGCTCCGTACACCAGATCGGCCGCGTTGGCGGCGGACCGCGCCGTCGTCTCGATGCGGACCTGGACCTCCCGCTCCGCGGCCGCCAGTTCCGCGACCGCCTCCTGGCTGAGGGTCGCGCCCAGGGTCAGGCCCAGGGCGATCATGTCGGCGGCGCTGTCCGGATAGATGGGCAGGACCTCCACCACGCCGTCATGCTGACTGGCCATGCTGCTCGCCAGGTCCAGGGCCTGGCTGTCGCCGTCGTCGCCCGCCGCGATGGCGATCATGTGTTTCAGGCTCATGTCGGGTCTCCTTTCCAAGGGGAGGCTGCGCTGCGGTCGCGGGCGGAATCGGTCACTTTCCCGCCTTCAGGGTCTCCAGATAGGCGATGATGTCGTCGATCTCGCTGGCCCGGAACGCGTAGGGGGGCATTTCGGGATGGGTGGTGACCAGGCCTTCGGCGAAGGCTTCCTCCAACTGATCCAGCGGGTAACGGTGGGCGATCTGTCGTAGCGGCGTCGCGGCCGGCATCGGGCTGTCGCCTGTCGCGCCGGTGGCGTGGCACCCCGCACAGGCCAGCGACGTCAGCAGGCGGCCGCGCTCGACGGCCTCCGCCGCGACGCTGACGGAGGGGCCCGTCTGCCGGTAGGCCTGGGGGGCGGACGGGGACGAACCGCCTGCGAAGAAAATGCAGACGAGGGCGAGAGCGATGGTGCGGGTCGTGGCTGACATTCTGGCCTCCTGGGTCAGCCGATGGTGCCCGCCTGCCGTTCGCGCGCCTTGATCCGGATCAAGGCGCGGCCCGCTTGCGTGAGGCCTCCTGTCGTCAAGGAGACCGCCCATGACCTACGCCAGCATGCTCGTCGCCGTCGAAGAGGGCGCGGCAAGCGACAGCCGCCTCGAGCTCGCCTGCGACCTCGCCATAGCCTTCGACGCCCTGCTTGTCGGCGTGTCGGTCGGCTCCATCGCCCCGCCGCTCTACGATCCGCTCGCGGGCGGCGCGATGATCGGCGAACTGCTGACCCTCTATCGCGACATAGCCGAGACCGAGGTCGAGCGGGCGCGGCTTCGCTTTGCGGAAATCACGACCGGGCGTGCGCTGGAAACGGACTGGCGCGGCGGCGTCGGCTATCCGGCGGAGTTCGTTTCGCGCGCCGCCCGGGCGGCCGATCTGCTGATCCTCGGCTGCCGCAATCCACGCGCGCCCAGCCATGCGCCGGATGTGGCGGACGTGCTGATGGGAAGCGGCCGTCCGGTTCTGGTCGTCCCGCCGACGCGTCTGCGATCGCCGGTCGGAAATCCGGCCCTGATCGCCTGGAAGGACTGCCGTGAGGCGCGGCACGCACTGACCGGCGCCCTTCCGCTTCTGCAACGCGCGTCCAGCGTGACCCTCTACAGCGTCTGCACGGCCGGGGAGAATGAGGCGGCCGACGGCGAGATCGCCGAAGTGGTCCGCTATCTCGCGCGCCACAGGATCCATGCAGAACCCGTCATCGCCCTCGCCGGCGACGAGCCGACCGGACGTCAGATTCTCGACGAGGCCATGGCCCGCGAAGCCGGCCTGATCGTCGCCGGCGCCTATGGCCACGCCCGCCTGCGCGAGTGGGCGCTGGGCGGCGTGACCCGCGACCTGATCGCCGACAGCACCATCTGTCTGGCTCTGGCCCATTGAAGGAGACCGACATGACCGCCCAAGCCAGCCATATCCGCCTCGCGCTCGCCCGCGAGCCCGGCCACCCCTACGGCGACGCCGGAACGGGCTACGACATCGTCGCCTTTCTCGATGCGGACGGGCGGCTGGACGTCAAGGCCTGCCGCGCCCATGCCGACCAGTGCCGCGTCCGGCGGTTCAGGGACGACGACACCCTCGCCACGGGCGTCCTCAGGCATACCGTCGGCGGGCGCTGGATGCTCGATTTCGACGTGCTCGACGCCGAGGACGCGACCGGCTTCCGTCTCGGCGACGAACGTTTCGTCCCCGGAGAATATGTCTCGATCACCGCCGGCGACGGGATCGCCCACACCTATGTCGTCGAGCGCGTGACGGCGATCTGACCGATGGGCCGCCGCATCCTCATCCTCGACGGACATCCCGATCCGGATCCGGCGCGCTACGGCCACGCCCTCGCAGCCAGCTATGCGCGGGGCGCGGCGGAGATCGGCCACGTCGTGCATCGGACGAACCTCTGCGACCTCGATTTCCCCATGCTTCAATCCAGGAACGACTGGGAGGAGGGGCCGACGCCGGCCGTCGTCCTGGCCTTGCAGGACCAACTGGCCTGGGCGGAGCACATCGTGATCCTCTATCCCCTGTGGCTGGGCGAAATGCCGGCGCGGCTGAAGGCGCTGCTGGAGCAGGCCTTCCGTCCGGCCTTCGCTTTCGGCGGCAAGGCGGTCTCGCCCGGCGGGGGCAAGCTGAAGGGCCGGACCGCCCGTATCATCGTCACCATGGGGATGCCTGCGGCAGCCTACCGTGTTTTCTACCTCGCCCATTCGCTGCGCAGCCTGAAGCGCAACATTCTCGCCTTGGTGGGCATCGGGCCCGTCCGAGACACGATCGTCGGCGCGGTCGAAACCCGATCCGACATCAGCCGCAAACGGTGTCTGGCGCAGATCCGCAAGATGGGCGCCCGCGCGGCCTGAGACGCGACGGCCTTCTAACTCTGCTGCTTGCCGGCTTCCACGCCAGCCGGCCAGCGCCAAGGCGGAGCCGCCGAGAAAGCGTCATGACCCCCCAACCTCCGCCATGCGGTCGGCGATGGGTTCCCAAGGATCGTCGCCGCTGGCCAGCACCGGGGTCAGCCCCGTCGGGACTTTTGCCGCGATCAGGTCGACGACGCTGCGCTGGACGGGACTCAGTCTGGCGTGGGTCTCGCCGGGCAGTCCTTGGGCCAGTTCCCCCGGCGCTCGATGTGAGCCATTCCGACGTGACCCTTCAGTCGTCGCGGTCGTCCCGGGAGGGCAGGTAAGTCCAGATCGAAACGCCGCCCACGACGAGAATGAAGACCGCGAAGATCGCGAGGACAATCAGGGCGGGCATGGCGGGTGCGGGCATTGGTCTCTCCTGTGTGGAGACCCAGGGTCGCCGGGCTGCGGCTGTCCCGCCTTGATCGGGATCAACCACGCATGCCGACTGAAATTCGTGGAGTCCCCGGGAAAAACCGATCCCTGTTCCTTTCCAAAATGATCCCTGTTCCGGCGGACTATCGTTCGCTGTTAAATTTGGCCCGCACCGGAGCCGAGTTCATTGGCGCGACCCGTTGTGACTGACTTTGCGAGGCGCGTCCGCTTCCTGGCCCTGAAGTCCGGCTCCTGAAAAACAACTGATTTCCCTGTTATGGCCGTTAACGGGGAAACTCCACCACATGCGGTTCGCGCAGAGACTGGCCCGCCTACAGCGGCCGAATGCCTGCTCTGGCCGGGCTTGAACAGCGGGCGGTACGGGAGTTTGGCGGCGAATAGCCCCGGCGCCTGGCGGACAGGGTGGGATTCGAACCCACGGTAGGCTCTCACCTACGGCGGTTTTCAAGACCGCTGCCTTAAACCACTCGGCCACCTGTCCGTGCCTCTGGAGCGGAATGGCCGCATAGCGCCAAACGTCCCGTTAACCAAAGCGGAAATGTCCAGGTTCATGCTTGTCGCCTTCGAGGGGGCGGGCCATGGCCGGGAAAATCACCGTCAGATTGATCCGGAGCGCGCTTGTCGCCGGGGCGCTGTCCCTTCTGGCCGCATGCGCAGGCGGCGTCCGGCCGGATGCGAGGGGGATTCCTGTCGTCACCGATGCAGCGCCGATCGTCGCGGGGACGATGCGGCCCTATCAGGTCCGCGGGCGCTGGTACCAGCCCGCGGAGCAGCCCGGCTATGACGAGACCGGCGCGGCGTCCTGGTATGGAGACCAGTTCAACGGCCGTCCGACGGCCACGGGCGAACGGTTCGACATGCACGCCCTGACGGCCGCCCACAGGACCTTGCCCCTGCCGGGTCTGGTGGAGGTGACCAACCTGGCCAACGGCCGCCGCATCGTGGCGAGGGTCAACGACCGCGGGCCTTTCGTCGAGGGACGGATCATCGACCTGTCGCGCGGCTCGGCCGAGGCCTTGGGTCTGCTGCAGACAGGGACAGGCGAGGTGAGGGTCCGCTATCTGGGTCGTGCGCCCCGCACGGGCGGAGGGACGGCCTTGCAATACGCAGCCGCCGCCCCGGGGCCCACGCCTTACCGCGCGGCGGCGCCGTCCGACGACAACGGAGCCTACTGGATCCAGGCCGGAGCCTTTTCGGATCGACGGGCGGCCCGGCGCGTGGCCGACCGGCTGGGAGACCGCGCCACGGTCGATATCACCCCCGGCGACGGCGCGGCCCTGTTTCGCGTCCTGGTCGGGCCCTGGTCTGACGCCAACGCCGCCGAACAGGCGCGTCAGGCGGTAATCGCGCGCGGATATGCCGACGCCCTGTTGATATCGGCGCACTGAGGCTTGCGAACCGGGCCGGCGCCGCCATTGTGCGCCGGTGACCCACGGCAGATTCATTACATTCGAAGGCGGTGAAGGAACCGGCAAGTCGACCCAGGTCGCCCGCCTGGTCGAGCGCCTGCGCGCACGCGCGCTGGAAGTGGTCCAGACCCGCGAGCCCGGAGGGTCGACCGGCGCCGAGGACATCCGCAATATCGCCCTGAACGGCGACGCCGGACGCTGGTCGCCCATGACCGAGACCCTGTTGATGTTCGCCGCCCGCAGCGACCATCTGGAACGGACCATCCGGCCTGCGCTCGAGGCCGGTCGCTGGGTGGTCTGCGACCGGTTCGCCGATTCCAGCCGCGCCTATCAGGGCGCGGGAGGCGGGACGCCCGCGGCGTTCATCGAGACGCTGGACGCCGCCATCGTGGGCGAGACCCAGCCGGACCTGACGCTCGTTTTCGACCTGCCGGTGAGCGTGGGTCTGGAGCGCGCCTTCGGGCGCGGGCTGTTCGAGACGCGCTTCGAATCCAAGGGGCTGGAGTTCCATGAGCGGCTGCGACGGGGTTTCCTCGACATCGCGGCCGGCCACCCCGAACGCTGCGTCGTCATCGACGCCGAGGGCGATCAGGACACGGTGGAGACGCGGGTGTGGGCGGCTATAGAGGCGCGGCTGCTGTGAGTGAGCATCCGCGCGACCGGTTCGACCTGATCCCGGACGCCGCGGCCGAGGCGGCCTTCCTCGACGCCTTCGACAAGGGCCGGCTGCATCACGCCTGGCTGCTGTGCGGGGTCGAGGGCTCGGGCAAGTCGACCTTCGCCTATCGCGCGGCCCGGCGGCTGCTGGGCGCCGCGCCCGATCCGTCGCGCGGATTGCTGGGCGCGCGGCCCGACGATCCCGTCGCGCGGCTGGTCGCGGCCCAGTCCCATCCCGACCTTCTGGTGCTGGAACGCGCCGTCGAGGGCGGCAAGACGAAGAAATCGATCTCGGTGGACCAGGCCCGGGACCTGCCGGAGTTCTTCTCGAAGAGTCCGTCGCAGGCGCGGTATCGGGTGGCGATCATCGACGCTGCGGACGACCTGAACCTGAATGCGGCCAATGCCTTGCTGAAGGTTCTTGAAGAACCGCCGGAGCGGGGCGTGCTGTTCCTGGTGACCCATGCGCCGGGTCGGCTGCTGTCGACGATCCGCTCGCGGTGCCGCCGACTGGCCTTCCCGGTCTGGCCGCTGCATGCGCTGGAGGATCTGGTGCGAAACCAGACCGGCGTCTCTTCCGGGGAGGCGGCGCGGATCGCGGGCATGGCCGCCGGCTCGCCGGGCCAGGCGCTGGCGCTGGCGTCGGGTGCCACGCTCGAGGCCGACCAGCTGGCCCAGGCCTGGGTCGCGGCGCCGGCCGTTGATCGCGCCGAGGCCATGGCCGTCGCCGACCGGTTCCGCGGCGCTGAAGGGCAGGAGCGGTTCGAGACCCTGATGGACCGGCTGATCGCGGCCGTGAAGGTGCGGGCGCTGGAGGAGGGGGCGTCCGGCGCACGCTGGGCCGAGCTGTGGAGCCGTCTGTCCGAACTGCCCGACCGGACTGCGGCCATCAATCTGGACCGGGGCGACGTGCTGGCCGGGGCGCTGGCCGACCTGCAGCGCACCAAGGCCGGCGCCTGATGCTGATCGACAGCCACGTCAATCTGCACGCGCCGCAGTTCGACGAGGACCGCGACGCCGTCATCGCCCGGGCCCGCGCGGCGGGCGTGGGCCTGATGATCGAGATTTCCGACAAACTGTCGACCTTCGAGGCCACGCACGGACTGGCCATGGCCCATGACGACATCTGGTGCACGGTCGGCGTCCATCCGCATGAGGCGAAGGACTACGCCGACCTGACCGCCGCGCGGCTGGCGGAACTGGCGGGGCGCGACCGGGTCGTGGGGATCGGCGAATGCGGGCTGGACTTCCACTACGACCTCAGTCCGCGCGATACGCAGGCGGCGGTGTTCCGTCAGCATATCGAGGCCGCACGGCTGACGGGGCTGCCCCTGGTGGTCCACACCCGCGAAGCCGACGAGGCGATGGCGGCGATCCTGGGCGAGGAACAGGCCGCCGCGCCGTTCAAATTCCTGATGCACTGCTACACCAGCGGTCCGGAACTGGCGGAAAGGGCGGCGGAACTCGGCGCGTGGTTTTCCGTCTCCGGCATCGCCACATTCAAGGCCGCCGGCGATGTCAGGGAGGTGATCCGCGCCATGCCGGCCGACCGGATCATCATCGAGACGGACTGCCCCTATCTGGCGCCCGTGCCCCACCGGGGCCGGCGCAACGAACCGGCGTATGTGACCCACGTGCTGGACGTGCTGGCTGATATTCGCGGATGGACGCGGGCGGAGGCCGAGGCGCGCACCACGGACGCCTTCTTCGCCCTGTTCGACCGCATTCCGAGGCCGGAGGGCGCATGACGGGGGAGCTGGAGGTCGTCATCCTGGGCTGCGGTTCGTCGGGCGGCGTGCCGCGCGGCGATGGAGACTGGGGCGCCTGCGATCCGGCCGAGCCGAAGAACTATCGCACGCGCTGTTCCGCCCTGGTGAGACGGCGCGGTCCGGGGGGTGAGACCAGCGTGCTGATCGACACCTCGCCGGACCTGCGGGCGCAGATGCTGGCCGCGGAGGTCCGGCATGTCGACGCCGTCCTCTACACCCACGACCACGCCGATCAGGTGCACGGGATCGACGATCTGCGGGTCTTCGCCATGCGCACCCGCCGCCGCATTCCGGCATGGATGGATCCGGCGACGCAGAGGGCGCTGACAGGACGCTTTCCTTATATTTTCAAGAGTCAGGAGGGCTATCCCGCCATTCTGGATGAGAGACTGATCCCGGCGCATGGACACCCTTGGGCGATCGAGGGGGCGGGCGGCGCGGTTCCGGTTGTGACCTTTGACCAGGCGCACGGACCGATCCGGTCGGTCGGCTATCGCATCGGCCCCGTGGCCTATTCCAGCGACGTGTCCGATCTGGACGAGGCGGCGCTGGACGCCGTGAGGGGATGCGATCTCTGGATCGTCGACGCCCTGCGCTGGACGCCGCATCCGACCCACGCCCATGTGGAACGGACGCTGGACTGGATCGCACGCGCCGGGGTGAAGCGCGCCGTCCTGACCAATCTGCATATCGATCTGGACTACAACGCCCTCAAGGCCGCCGTGCCGGACCATGTCGACGTGGCCTACGACGGCTGGTCGGCGCGGCTGCCGCTGGATGGAGCTTCCACGACATGAGACGCCTGCTTTCCGCGGTTTGCGGCTTCGCCCTTCTGGCCCTGTCTTCCGGCGCCCTTGCCCAGCCGGCGCCGGTCGAAGGGGATTTCAGGACCGCCGACTTCGCTCTCGCGGGCGGACAGCGGCTTGGGGAGTTGCGTCTGCATTACCGCACGCTGGGAGAGCCCCGGCGGGGCGCGGACGGACGCGTCGAGAACGCGGTCCTGCTGCTGCACGGCACGGGCGGGACGGGCGCGCAGTTCCTGTCGCCGCAGTTCGCGGGCGAGCTGTTCGGGCCGGGGCAGCCGCTGGATACCGCGCGGTACTACATCATCATGCCCGACAACCTCGGCCACGGGGGTTCTTCCAAGCCGTCGGACGGGTTGAGGGCGCGGTTCCCGGAATACGGCTATGCCGACATGGTCGAGGCGCAGCGGCGGCTGCTGACCGAGGGGCTGGGCGTGGACCGCCTGCGGCTGATCCTGGGCACGTCGATGGGCTGTATGCACATCTTCGTCTGGGGCGAGACCCACCCCGATTTCGCGGACGCCCTTATGCCGCTGGCGTGCCAGCCGACGGCCATCGTCGGTCGCAACCGGCTGTGGCGGACCATGCTCAGGAACGCGATCCGCAGCGATCCGGCGTGGCGGGGCGGGGACTATGCAGAGCAGCCGCGCGAAGGGCTGCGCGAGGCCGTGGATCTGCTGGTGCTGGCCGGCGGGGCGGCGATGCCGCTGCAGCGCGATCTGGCGACGCAGGAGGCGGTGGACGCCTATGCGGCGGCCCAGCAGGCGCGGCGGCTGCCGGCGCTGGACGCCAACGACCTGTGGCACCAGGTCAACGCCTCGCACGACTATGACCCCTCGGCCCGGCTGGAGGCCATCACGGCTCCGGTGACCTGGATCAACTCGGCGGACGACTTCATCAATCCGCCGGAGCTGGGTCTGTCGGAGCAGTTCGTGCCCCGGATCGCCGATGTGCGGTACCGGCTGATCCCCAACAGCGTGGAGGGGAAGGGCCACGGGACCCACACCTGGGCGACGTTCTGGAAGGATGATCTGGTCGAGCTGCTGGCGCGGTCGGAACGCTAGAGGGCGGCGATGGCCGAGGGCGGGGCGCGGTGGCGCCAGGCCCGGATCAGGGCGTCGCGCAGAGTCGGCTCGTCGACCGCGGCCATGTGGACCAGGGTGGAGCCGCTCTTGCCCCAGCCGCCGGGCACGGGAGAGAACATCGCCGGCTCGGCCTCGACCAGCATGGCCTGTTCCTCGGGCTTGAGGATCACCATGCCGGCGTCCTTGTCGGGATGCAGGCTGGCGAAGATGCGGTTTCCGACGCGGAAGTCCGTGCGGCCCATGTGCCCGCCTTCGATGACCTCCGGCAGGCTGAGGGCGACGCGGGTGAAGTCGTCGAGGGTCACCGGGCCAGCAGCCGCGCCGCCTTCGGCGCAAAATAGCTGAGCACCCCGGCGCAGCCCGCGCGCTTGAAGCCATGCAGGGTTTCGAGGATGGCGCGCTCCTCGTCGAGCCAGCCGTTGGCGATCGAGGCCTGCATCATCGCGTATTCGCCCGACACCTGGTAGGCGAAGGTCGGGACTTTGAAAGTCTCGACAACCCGTTGAACGATATCGAGATAAGGCATCCCCGGCTTGACCATGACCGCGTCGGCGCCTTCGGCGATGTCCATGGCGACCTCGCGCAGGGCCTCGTCGGAATTGGCGTAGTCCATCTGGTAGGTCTTCTTGTCGCCGGTCAGCTGCTTGGCCGAGCCGACCGCGTCGCGGTAGGGGCCGTAGAAGGCCGAGGCGAATTTGGCCGCGTAGGACAGGATCAGGGTGTCGGAGAAGCCGTTGGCTTCCAGCGCCTCACGGATCGCCTGCACCCGGCCGTCCATCATGTCGGAGGGGGCGACGATGTCGGCGCCCGCATGGGCCTGGATGAAGGCCTGTTCGGCGAGGCGCTCCAGGCTGGCGTCGTTGAGGATGCGGCCGTTCTCGACCACGCCGTCGTGGCCGTGGTCGGTGTAGCAGTCCAGGGCGACGTCGGTCATGACGCCGATCTCGGGCGCGGCGTCCTTGATGGCCCTGATGCAGGCGGGGATCAGGCCGTCGGGATCGGTGGCGCCCGTGCCGACGCCGTCCTTGATGGCGCCGTCGACATTGGGGAACAGGGCCACGGCGGGGATCCCGAGGTCGCGGGCCTCGACGGCGGCTTCCGCGGCGGCTTTCGGCGACAGGCGGAAGACGCCGGGCATGGAGGCGACCGGCTGGCGGTCCTCGGCGCCGTCATGGACGATCAGCGGCCAGATCAGGTCGGCGGGCGTCAGCGTCGTCTCGGCCACGAGCCGGCGCACCCACGGGCTCGAGCGCAGCCGGCGGGGGCGGGCGTAGGGGAAGGCGGCGGGGGCGAACGGCTGGGTCATGGGGCCTCTTAGCTCCCTTCTCCCATCGGGAGAAGGTGGCCCGAAGGGCCGGATGAGGGGCGGACGGCGGATGCGGCGAAGCCGCCCCTCACAGGCGACCCTCACCCTTTCGCCTTGCCGATCGCTTCGCTCCCGGGGGCTCAAGCCCTCTCCCATCGGGAGAGGGGACCGGTTAGAAGCGCCCAAAGACTCGAGGAAACACCCATGGACTTCGCCCTCAACGACGACCAGCGCGCCATCCAGGACGCCGCCCGGCAGTTCGCCGAGGCCGAACTGGCCCCGCACAGCGCCGAGTGGGACGAGACCAAACATTTCCCCGTCGACGTCATGCGCCACGCCGCCGAGATGGGCTTCTGCGGCATCTACACCGGCGAGGAACACGGCGGCATGGCGCTGGGCCGCGTCGAGGCGGCGGTGATCTTCGAGGAACTGTCGCGCGGCGACGTGTCCACGGCGGCCTTCATCTCGATCCACAACATGGCCACGTGGATGATCGACAAATTCGGCTCCGACGACCTGCGCGGCCGCTATGTGCCGTCGCTGGTCACCATGGAGAAGATCGCCAGCTACTGCCTGACCGAGCCGGGCTCGGGCTCGGACGCGGCGGCGATGCGGACCACGGCGACCCGCGACGGCGACGAATGGGTGCTGAACGGCTCCAAGGCCTTCATCTCGGGCGCCGGGACCAGCGACGTCTACGTGGTCATGGCGCGGACGGGGGAGGCGGGACCCAAGGGGATTTCGGCCTTCGTCGTCGATCTGGGTACGCCCGGCCTGAGCTTCGGCGCCCAGGAGAAGAAGATGGGCTGGAACAGCCAGCCCACGGCCATGGTGTCGTTCGACGACTGCCGCATCCCGGCCGCGAACCTGCTGGGCAAGGAAGGCGACGGCTTCCGCTACGCCATGATGGGGCTGGACGGCGGGCGGCTGAACATCGCCGCCTGTTCGCTGGGCGGGGCGCGGCTGGCGCTGGAAACGACGCTGGAATACGTCAACACCCGCAAGCAGTTCGGCAAGCCGATCGCCGACTTCCAGAACACCCAGTTCAAACTGGCCGACATGGCGACCCAGCTGGACGCCTGCCGGCTGATGGTGTTGCGCGGCGCCTGGGCGATGGACACCAACCATCCCGAGAAGACCAAATGGTGCGCCATGGCCAAGCGGATGGCGACCGACGTCTGTTTCCAGATCGGCGACGAGGCCCTGCAGCTGCACGGCGGCTACGGCTATCTGAAGGACTATCCGCTGGAGCGGATCGTGCGCGACCTGCGGGTGCACCGGATCCTGGAAGGCACCAACGAGATCATGCGGGTGATCACGGCGCGGGAAATGATGCGGCAGTGACGGACGACGTCGTCTGCGAGCGGGAGTTCAACACCGTCATCGATGGCGAGGTCGTTCCGATTCTCGTCCAGTGGATGAAGCCGACCCATGAGGGGCTGCACTGGCGTTGCGACTATTCGATCGCCTGGCCGGACCGGCCGGTGCGCCGCTTCCATGCGATGGGCGTTGATTCCGCCCAGGCGCTGATCCTTGCTCTCTACATGGTCAGGGCTGAACTGGAGACGGCGCCGTCGCCGGTCCGGTGGTTCGACAACGAGGCAGACCTCGGCTTGCCGGCCTTCGAGGCAACGGGCGAGCGCGATCCCGGCTGACACGGCTCCGCTTCCGTGCTGATCTTCGCGGAACGGGAGGATGTCATGTCAAAGCTGCTGTGGTTTTCGCTCTTCGCCGTTCTGCTCGCCGCGCCGGCGACGGCGCAGGACGCACAGATCGACGAGATCATCGTCACGGGTTCGCGCGCCATCGAATGGGATCCCGACGACGTGCCGGTCATCCAGCTGGAGCGGCGGGCCGACAATCTGGTCGTCGCCGTGCGGGTGGTGAACGACACCCGCGATGCGCCGGGCCGTCGCAACGAGATCACCCAGACGCTGCGCGCCATGGCCCGGGCCGCGGCGGGACGCGCCGACATCGACCTGTCGATCGAGGACGACGGGACCCTGGTCCCTCTGACCGAGGACATGGTTTCGACCCTGACGCTGGGGATGGATCCCGGACGCAGCGACACCAGCGTGGCCAGCCTGGTGGTGAAGACGCCGATCCGGGCGGACGACACCCTGGACGCCGCCTCGGAGCGGATCGAGGCCTTCGTCGAGGGCATCGACGCGGTCGGCCGGTCGCTGGCCGACGTCAGCGGCGACTGGCAGCTGACGGTGATCAATCCGGGCCAGTATCGCGCGCCGATCCTGGCCGCCGTCTCGGC
>NZ_JAKFEB010000018.1:0-8796 GCF_036677305.1 Brevundimonas sp.
CCTCCTCGTCCGCCGCCATGCCCATCATGTGGAAGCCGGCGTCGACGTGGATGACCTCGCCCGTGGTCGAGAAGCCGAGGTCCGAGCACAGCCACAGGGCGGCGCCGGCGACGCCCTCCATCGAGGTGTCCTCCTTCATCGCCGACATGGCCCGGCCCTGGCTGATCATGCCGCGGCCGCCCGAGATGCCGGCCAGCGACAGGGTGCGCATGGCACCGGCCGAGATGGCGTTGACGCGGATGCCCTTCGGTCCCAGGTCGCGCGCGATGTAGCGGGTTGCGGCCTCCAGCGCCGCCTTGGCCACGCCCATGGTGTTGTAGTTGGGAATGGCCCGTTCCGAGCCGAGATAGGTCATGGTCACCAGCGAGCCGCCGTTGGGCATCAGGCGCGACGCCCGCTTGGCCACGTCGACGAAGCTGAAGGCCGAGATGTTCATGGCCAGCAGGAAGCTGTCGCGGCTGGTGTTCTCGACGAAGCTGCCCTTCAGTTCGTCCTTGTTGGCGAAGGCCACCGAATGGACGACGAAGTCGATCGTGCCGAAGGCCTTTTCCAGCTCGGCGAAGGCGGCGTCCATCGAGGCGTCGTCGGTGACGTCGGCCTGGATCAGCAGCTTGGCGCCGACGCTCTCGGCCAGCGGACGCACGCGGCGCTCCAGCCCCTCGCCGAGGTAGGTGAAGGCCAGTTCGGCGCCCTGGGCCGCCAGCTGGGAGGCGATGCCCCAGGCGATGGAGTTGGAGTTCGCCACCCCCATGATCAGGCCCTTCTTGCCCTTCATGAGTTCGCCCGTGGGCATGTTCCAGCCGCTCTCGCTCGCCATGGTCCGTCTCCGTGTTCTGAACGCGGAGGGTTAGCAGCGACGGGCGAGCGGTGAAAGACCATCCGTCAGGGGCGCTTGGCCGGGCGGAAATGACAGGCTAGCGTTACGGTCAGAGTCAGGGAGCCCCGCCGATGATCCGATCACTCGCCGTTCTGAGCGTGGCTCTGGCCCTGACCGGAGGTTCCGCCGCCCTGGCCCAGGCGGGTCCGCCGCCGTTGCGGGTCAAGGTGTTGCTGGCCTCCGACCCCCATCTGGATGCGGCGGCGCGGGCCAGTCACGACGCCCTGCTGCAGAGCCTGTCGACGGCCGGGCCGGGCGGGGGCTGGTTCGAAATCCTGCCCACCGGGCTGGACGCGGCCGAGTTCGAGCACTGCACCATCTCGGCGCAGGACACCCGCACCTGCGCCAGACGCCAGTTGGCCGAACAAGGGGCGACCGGCGCCACGGTCATCGTCCTCGCGGGCGGCGAGGCGGACCATGCGAGCTGGACCTGCGTGGGAACGGGCGGGCGGCCGACCAACCCCGATCGCCAGTTGATCCGCTTCGACCTGAACGCCGGTCTCGACACCGCATCTCCGAAGCGGATGGAGACCCGCGCGGCCGCGGCCGGCTGCATCACCGGCGCAGGCGCCGAGAGCGGCTGGTAGGCGTCGGCCCTTGATAGCAGACTTGTTACGGTCCCGCTTGCCGGGGCAGGATGCCGGGAACCCTCACGGAGCCTTCCGGATGCGCCCTCTCCCGGCCCTTGTTTCGGCCTTCGCCCTGTGCGGGCTCGCGGTCCCGGTTCTGGCCCAGACGGCGCCCGCGCGCCCCCGGATCGCCGTCGTGGTGGTGACGCTGGATCAGGTCCGTCAGATCCAGCTGGAGCATGGGCTTTCGACGCTGGCGTCTCTGGGCGACGCGGAGTGGGGGCGGTTCACGCTGGCGGAACCCGTGCTCGCGCCGGACGTCTTCGCGTCCTGCAAGGACGAGCGGGCGGAGGGCAAGCTGGACTACTGCACCCGCTTTTATCTGACCCGGGCCGAACTGGCCGCCGACGCACCACCGACTGTGGTGGTGGCCTTCGACGACCGACCGGCCGAAGCCCGCACGCGGCACGGCGACGAGATGCGCGTAACCTGCTATGGCCGGGGGGTTCTCCCCGCAGATGCGGCCGCGCAGGACACATGGCTGTGGCCGCACTCGGCGCACGTGCACGGGGTCAACGCCTGGAACCGTGACCGCGACGCGCTTGAGGCCTGCATCAAGGCGGCGGCGTCGGAGGCGTGGACAGGCCTGAGGCAGCCCGACCCGAGCTAGACCTTCGACAGGATCAGCGTGCCGTTGGTGCCGCCGAAGCCGAAGCTGTTGGACATGACGTGCTTCAGCTCGCCGTCGTGGCGTTTGCGCAGGATCGGCATGCCCTCGAACTCGGGGTCGAGGTTCTCGATGTGGGCGCTCTCGGCGGCGAAGCCGTTCTTCATCATCAAGAGGCAGTAGATCGCCTCCTGCGCCCCGGCGGCGCCCAGCGAGTGGCCCGTCAGCGACTTGGTCGAGCTGATCATCGGCAGGTCGTCGCCGAAGACGTTGCGCACCGCGCCCATCTCCTTGGAGTCGCCGACCGGGGTCGAGGTGCCGTGCGGGTTCAGATAGTCGATCCGGGGATTGCCGGCCATTTCGAGGGCGATCTTCATGCAGCGCTCGGCGCCCTCGCCCGAGGGGGCGACCATGTCGTAGCCGTCGGAATTGGCGCCGTAGCCGGTGACCTCGGCGTAGATGGTCGCGCCGCGCGCCACGGCGCGCTCGTACTCTTCCAGCACCACGATGCCCGCACCGCCGGCGATGACGAAGCCGTCGCGGTCCTTGTCATAGGCGCGCGAGGCCACCGGGGGGGTTTCGTTGAAGTTGGACGACATGGCGCCCATGGCGTCGAACATGTTGGACATGGACCAGTCGATGTCCTCGACGCCGCCGGCGAAGATCACGTCCTGCTTGCCCCAGGCGATCTGTTCGGCGGCCGCGCCGATGCAGTGGGCGCTGGTCGCGCAGGCCGAGCTGATCGAATAGTTGACGCCCTTGAGCTCGAACCAGGTGGCCAGGACCGCCGAGGGACCCGAAGCCATGGCCTTGGGCACGGCGAACGGCCCGATGCGCTTGGGAGAATTCTTTTCGACCGTGGTGGCCGCCGCCTGCAGGATGACCTGGGTCGAGGGGCCGCCCTCGCCGACGATGACGCCGATGCGGTCGGACTTGATCTCGTCCGCAGTCATGCCGCTGTCCTTCAGCGCCTCCTCGAAGGCGATGTGGCCCCAGGCGGTGCCGTTCGCCAGGAAGCGCGCGGCGCGGCGGTCGACGTGCGGCGCCCAGTCCTCGGCCGTCACGCCCAGCGCCGGCGGAGCCCAGACCTGCGAGCGGAAGCCGTGCTGGATGTGGTCGGGCGCCGCGACCACGCCCGACTTCGCGTCGCGCAGGGAGGCGGTGACCTCATCCTGGCCCGTGCCGATGGAGGAGACGATACCCAGGCCGGTGACGACAACACGCCGCATGTCAGTTTCCTTTGTCAGACTACAGTCGCCGCATTCGCTGCGGTCTTGTGGGGAGATCAGCCGCCGATGGGCTCGCCGCCGCCGAACAGGCCGACGCGCATGTCCTGGCAGGTGTAGATGACCTCTCCGTCGGCCTCGAGCACGCCGTCGGCGATGCCCATGACCAGGCGGCGGTTGATGACCCGCTTCAGGTCGATCTTATACACCACCTTCTTGATGTCGGGGGTGACCTGGCCGGTGAATTTCACCTCGCCGACGCCCAGGGCGCGGCCCTTGCCGGGTCCGCCGATCCAGCCGAGGTAGAAGCCGACCAGCTGCCACATGGCGTCCAGGCCCAGGCAGCCGGGCATGACGGGGTCGCCGATGAAGTGGCACTGGAAGAACCAGAGGTCGGGGTGGATATCCAGCTCGGCCTCGACATAGCCCTTGCCGTGGGCGCCGCCGTCGCCGTTGATCTGCGTGATCCGGTCGAACATCAGCATCGGCGGGGCCGGCAGCTTGGCGTTGCCGGGACCGAACAGGTCGCCGCGGCCCGCCGCCAGCAGGGCCTCATAGTCGAACGAGGACGGATGGTTTGACTGGCTCAACGCGGCGCTCCGGCAGGTGTTGCCGTGGAGGTACACGACGGGAACCGGCGGCTCAACGTTTTAGAGGAAGGCGGACAGGCCCCTATGCCGTCGGATGCCAGACGTCCGGCCCTGACGGCCGTTCGAGGCGCAGGACCATGCGGTCTCCGTCGAAGACCTCGACCCCGTTGCATGTGCTGTGCAGTCCCAGCTGACGGTTGGCGCTGCGCGCCGCCTCGCCGTCGTCGGCGCATTCCACGAAATCGAGCGCGGGCGAGCGGCCGCGGCGATCGAAGAACAGGAACTGGTAGGTGCGCACAGGATGCCCCTCCTGCGCGGCCGACGGAGGCCGACCGCGGGAGAAACCTATGTCGCCGGCCCGAGCCTGTCGAAACACGGTTCCGCGACTGCAGCGCTTCTAGCGGCCGCGCCCCGCGGGCCGGCCGGCGCTGCACAGGGCCCGCTCCTGGACGCCGAACACCGCGCCCTGCCGCACCCAGCCGCGCAGGCGGCGGACGCGGACCTCGCACCAGCCGTCCTCGCATTCGTCCAGCGAGGCCAGGGCGCGGGGGCTGAGCCGGGCCCGCACGGCCGCCGTGTCCGAACGGCCGGCGCGGATCGGAATCTCGGCGTCCGAGGCGTTCAGCACGCTGCGGCGGCTGGAGACCACGCTGCGGTGGACCCAGGCGACCGCGCCCTCGGGATCGCAGATCTTGCGCCATTCCGTGGTCTCGGCGACCACCTGGACCGGCAGGCCGGAGGCGCGGTACTCCCACAGGATGCGGTAATCCAGGCCGGGGCCGTAGCGGGCCCGGACCTCGGACGACTTCAGCGACAGCCAGCGCGGCACGGGCTGGCCGCTGGGCGTCGGGCGGCCGTCGGGCATGGTCTGGCCCGCCCCGGCGAGGACGCCCGCGCCGAGAACCGCCGCGATGACAGCCAGCCTTTGGAGGCGGGAGCGAGCTTTGCTAGACACCGTCTGCATCCGTGAAATCGAAGGCCTCGAATGTCCTCCCCCCGGCTTAAGGTCGTATTAACCAGACGCCTGCCGGACGCGGTCGAGACCCGCGCCCGCGAGCTTTTCGACGCCGAACTGAACCTGACCGACGCGCCGATGGACCGGGCCGCGCTGGAGGCGGCCGTGCAGAGGGCCGACGTGCTGGTCCCCACCATCACGGACGTCATCGATGCGGACCTGATCGCCAGGGTCGGCGACCAGCTGAAGATGATCGCGAATTTCGGCGCGGGCGTGGACCATATCGACATCGACGCCGCCGTGGCCCGCGGCATCATCGTCACCAACACGCCGGGCGTCCTGACCGAGGACACCGCCGACCTGGCCATGGCCCTGATCCTCGCCGTCAGCCGGCGTATCGTCGAAGGGGCCCAGGTCGTGGCCGCCGGCGGGTTCGAAGGCTGGACCCCGACCTGGATGACGGGCCGCAAGCTGTGGGGCAAGCGGCTGGGCATCGTCGGCATGGGCCGGATCGGCCAGGCGCTGGCGCGGCGGGCGAAGGCGTTCGGGATCCAGGTCCACTACCACAACCGCAAACCGGTCCCGGCCATGATCGCCGAGGAGCTGGGGGCGACCTACTGGGACGATCTGGACCAGATGCTGGCGCGGATGGACCTGATCTCGCTGAACTGCCCGGCGACGAAGGACACCCACCACCTGCTTTCGGCCGGGCGGCTGGCCCGGCTTCAGCCGCACGCCATCCTGATCAACACCGCCCGGGGCGAGCTGATCGACGAGGCCGCCCTGGCCGACGCCGTCGCGCGCCGCGCCATCGCCGGGGTCGGACTGGATGTCTATGAGCATGAGCCGGCCATCCACCCGGGCCTGCTGAACCACGCCAATGTCGTCCTGCTGCCGCACCTGGGGTCCGCGACGCTGGAAGCGCGCCAGGACATGGGCGACCGGGTCATCGCCAACATCCTCACCTTCCAGAACGGCCACCGTCCGGCCGACCGGGTGATTCCGGCGATGCTCTGACACGCCGCGCTTGACGGCGCATCGAACCTTGGGTTGGTTGCGCTCCGGGGAAGCGTATCGGGGGCGTGTCGACATGGCTGGAATGAACAAGGCGGCGCGAGCCGCCCTGTCGAGGCGCGGCCTGCTGGCCGCGGCGGGCGCCCTGACGGCGGTCGCGGCCTTGCCGCCGGGCGTGGCGCGGGCCCAGGCCAGGGCCTATCCCCTGGGTGAATTCTTCAAGCCGACCATGAGCAGCGGCGCCGCCCTGTCGCCCTCCGGAAACCGGATCGCCGTGGCCGAGAGCCTCGGCACGGACGAGGATCCGCACAGCGCCGTCGACTTCATCGACGCCGCAGACCCCGAGGGCCAGCGTCGCCGGATTGACCTGGGCGAGGTCGAGGTCAGTTCGATCGAGTGGGCGAATGACGACCGCCTTCTGGCGAGCGTGATCCTGAAGCGCACGACGGCGACCCGGGCGCTGGCCGGTTCAAACCGGAGGGTGGCGGGCGTCGACTACTATATGCGCCGCGTCGTCTCGGTGAATGTGACGACCGGCGATGTCGTCCTGCTGTTCAGCGATCAGCGCCAGCGCATGCGCAACACCTTCGACATGGGGCGCATCGTCGACATGCTGCCCAACGATCGGGACCACGTCCTGATGGCCGCGTGGGAGGCCGACGCCGTGATGGGTCTGCACCGGGTCAATGTGAACACCGGTTCGGCGACCCGGATCGAACGCGGCGGGTCGGGCACCTATCACTGGCGGACGGTCAACGGCGTGCCCGTCCTGCGTCACGACATGAACAGCCGCGGCACGATCGAGACCATCATGGTCCGGGCGCCGGGCGAGACCGAGTGGAAGATGGCCCGTCGCACCCGTGTGCGGGAAGCTCCGGACTTCCTGTGGGTCGGGGCCGGCGAGACTCCCGGCAAGGTGCTGGTCATCGCCCGCCTCGACAACGAGGACGTCCAGAGCGTCCGCGAGATGGACCTCATGACCACCGCGCTCGGCGCGCCGCTGAACCCCCGCCCGGGCCGGGACGTCGCCTATGGCCTGCCGGACTCGGCGGGCAACTATCTCGGGGCCGCCTACTACGGCGAGCGGCTGGAATATGAGTTTGTCGACCCCGCGCTGGCGGGCCACCACCGGGCCCTGAACCGCTTTTTCGACAATAGCTGCAACGTGCATTTCACGGACGTCGACCAGGCGCGGAACCGCTTCATCGCCTATGTGAACGGACCGGCGGAGCCGGGCTCGTGGTTTTTCTACGACAAGGCGGCGCGCGCGATCGTCAACCTCGGCCAGTCGCGGGACCTCGACCCGGCGCGGCTGGGCGGCAGCGAGGTTCTGCATGTGCAGACCCGCGACGGCGCGACCCTCGAGGCGTATCTGACCGCGCCTCCGGGCGGGGCGGCGGGCCCCCTGGTCGTCCTGCCGCATGGCGGACCCGAGGTTCGCGACACGCCGAAATGGGACCGGCAGGTGCAGGTTCTGGCGGCCCAGGGCTGGTGGGTGCTGCGGCCCAATTTCCGCGGCTCGGGCGGCTACGGCCAGGAATTCGCCAAACAGGGCTGGACCCGCTGGGGCGACCGCATGCAGGAGGACGTCGAGGACGCCGTGGCCCATGCCATCGCCGCAAGGGGGCTGGACGCGTCCCGGGTCGGGATCATGGGCACCAGCTACGGCGCCTACGCCGCCCTGATGGGGGCGGTGAAACGGCCGGATCTGTACAAGGCGGCGATCGGCGTTTGCGGCGTGTACGACCTGCCTGACGTGCTGGCGTGGGAAGAGCGCGAGGACGACACCCCCGGCCAGCCGATCTATGAATTCTGGACCAGACGCATCGGCGACCGGTCGGTGATGGGGCCCGCGCTGGAGTCGGCTTCGCCCCGCCGTCGCGCGGCCGAGATCGCCTGCCCGGTGGTGCTGGTGCACGGTGTGGACGATCCCGTCCTGCCGCTGATCCAGTCGCGACGGATGCGCGACGCCCTGCGCGCGGCGGGCAAGACGGTGGAACTGATCGAGATCGAGGAGGCCGGCCACGCGGACTGGGAGGACGTCAAGGAAGAGGCTCTGATGACCCGCTACGTCGAGCTGTTGCGTCAGGCCTTCGCCTGAGGACCGTCGCCAGTCCGAGCCGGTGGACAGCTTGACCTTGACGCCGGCCTGAGCCTTGGGTTGGTTGGCGCCGGGGTGTTTGGGGGCGTAACATGACGATCAGCAATTCCGCGGCGGCGCGATGGGCCTTGTCGCGCCGGGGTCTGCTGGCGAGCGCCGGCGGGCTCGGGCTTGCAGCCGCCGCCGGGCCCGCAGCGGCGCGGCAGATTACGCCCCACGCCTTGGCCGACTTCTACGCCAGGGACGGGATCAGCGGCGTGGCCCTGTCGCCCTCGGGCGAGCGCATCGCCATCATCCGCGAAATCCACGCCGATGGCGTCCGGCGTGCGGTGTTGGACGTGCTCGACGCCGCCGATCCCTCGGCCCCGCCCAAGCGGGCCCCGCTGGGCGATGTCGACTGCGAGACGATGGTGTGGGCCAATGACTCGCGTTTGCTGGTGCGCATCGCCCTGGGCGGACGTTCCAGCACGGAGCGGACCTCGGCCCGGTCACTGGGCTCGACCACCACTGACGCCTTCATCTCACGGCGGATGGTGTCGATCGACCCAAACACCGGCGGCGCCGTCGTGCTGTTCGACAACGAGCCGCAGCGCATGCGGACCACCCGCAATCTCGGCTCCGTCGTCGACCTGCTGCATGACGATCCCGACCATGTTCTGATGATCGCCCCGACGCAGGCTCGGCGCATCAACGCCCTGTACAAGGTCAATGTAATCACGGGTCGCGCCGAGGAGTTCGAGCGCGGCGATTTCGACACCGTCGGCTGGGAGACCCGCAACGGCGTCCCCGTGCTGCGT
>NZ_JAKFEB010000019.1:0-15846 GCF_036677305.1 Brevundimonas sp.
CTGATGTCGCGGCTGTCGCTGCGCGGCGCGGGCGCGCCCGGCGAGGTTCTGGACGGCGACCTGCGGATCGCGACCGGCGACGGCGTGGTCCGGCTGCTGCGGGTGCAGCGCGCCGGCAAGGCGGCCCAGACGCCGGACGAGATGCTGCGCGGCTTCGCCCTGCCCGCCGGGACACGGCTGGCCTGATGCCCCGGTATCGGCTGACGCTCGAATACGACGGCTCGAGCTACAACGGCTTTCAGGCCCAGCCGGAACAGCCGACGGTGCAGGGCGCGATCGAGACGGCCATCACCGCCTTCTGCGGCCAGACCGTGCGCATCGCCGCCGCGGGACGGACCGACACCGGGGTTCACGCCACCGGCCAGGTGATCAGTTTCGATCTCGACAAGGCCTGGCCCGAGCGCACGGTGATGAACGCCCTGAACGCCCATCTGGTCGGCGAGGCGGTGTCGGTGCTGGACTGCGCCGCCGTGGACGACGAATGGCACGCGCGCTTCTCGGCGACCGGGCGCCGCTATCTTTACCGCATCCTCAGCCGGCCCGGCCCGCCGGCGCTGGACAAGGGCAGGGTCTGGCATATCCGCAAACCGCTGGACGCCGGGGCCATGCACGAGGCGGCCCAGGCCCTGGTCGGACTGCACGACTTCACCACCTTCCGCGATGTGAACTGCCAGTCGAAATCGCCGGAGAAGACGCTGGACCTCGCCCGCGTGAGCCGCAGCGGCGAGGAGGTGCATCTGGTGTTCGAGGCGCGCAGCTTCCTGCACCGGCAGGTGCGCTCCATGACCGGCACCCTGGCGGAAGTCGGTCAGGGCCGCTGGGCGGTCGAGGACGTGGCGGCGGCGCTGGCGGCGCGCGACCGGGCGGCCTGCGGACCTGTGGCGCCGTCGGACGGGCTGTATCTGACGGGAGTCGTCTACTGAAGTGAAAAGGCCCGCCGGAAACCGGCGGGCCCCTTCATTCGACCTGGCGGGAGGCCTAGTTCTTGGCGTCTTCCGCCGTCGTGGCGACGGCGTTGCCGGCGGCCGAGACGTCGCGGCCGGCGCCGGCGACGGTGTTGCAGGCCGAGACCGCCAGGGCGGCGGCTACGAGGGTCAGGGCGATGATCTTTTTCATGGTATGTCCTTGGGAGGCAGTGTGAACCTTCACCGTAAACGCAAGCGTGGCCGTCGGGTTGCATAGCCAGGCCGGGGTTCGATCTGCTAACCGCTGGACATGACCCAGCCCGCTGACACCGCCGCCCGCCGCCTTGTCGAAACCCTCGTCATGAACGGGATCGACCGCGTCTTCTGCGTGCCCGGCGAAAGCTATCTGGCCGTGCTGGATGCGCTGGCCGACGTGCGCGGGAAGATCCAGGTCATCGCCTGCCGGCACGAGGCGGGCGCCGCCAACATGGCCGAGGCCTACGGCAAGCTGACCGGCAAGCCCGGCGTCTGCATGGTCACGCGCGGGCCCGGCGCCACCCACGCCTCGATCGGCGTGCATACGGCGCATCAGGACTCGACGCCGATGATCCTGTTCGTCGGCCAGATCGCCCTGACCGACCGCGGCCGCGGCGCCTTCCAGGAGGTCGACTACCGCGAGGTGTTCGGCGGCCTCGCCAAATGGGCCACCGAGATCGAAAGCCCGGAACGCACCGTCGAGGTGGTCGAGCGCGCCTTCGCCACCGCGCTTCAGGGCCGGATGGGCCCTGTGGTCATCGCCCTGCCCGAGAACATCCTGCACGAAGACGGCGGCCCTGCCCCGATCCGGCCGGTGACGCCCGCGAAAGCGGCGCTGGATCCGGCCTTCGTCGAACAGGTGCGCGCGAAGCTGGCGAAGGCCGAACGCCCGCTGCTGGTGCTGGGCGGTTCCGGCTGGACCGAAGAAGCCGCCGCCGCCATCGGAGACTGGGCCGAAGGGATCGGCCTCCCGGTCAGCCTGTCGTTCCGGCGCAAGGACCTGCTGTCCAACGACCGTCCCAACTACGCCGGCGACCTGGGCCTCGGCTGCAATCCGAAGCTGACGGCGCGAGCGAAGGCCGCTGACCTGATCATCGCCATCGGCGCCCGGCTGGGGGAGAATCCGACGCAGGGCTACACCCTGTTCGACCGCGCCCGGACGGCGGACACTCTGATCCATATCCACCCCGGACCCGAGGAACTGGGCCGGGTCTGGACGCCTCTGCTCAGCGCGGCGGCCGACAACTCGCTGGCCGCCCTCGCCCTGGCCGCGACCGATCCGGGCCGGACCTGGCATGACGAGGCCGCCGCCGCCCACGCCGACTACCAGGCCTTCTCGACGCCCGTGCCGGTGACCGGGGCGGTGAACATGAGCGAGTGCATGGCCCACCTCGGCGAGATCCTGCCGCCGACCGCCATCGTCACCAACGGCGCGGGCAATTTCGCCGCCTGGCTGCACCGCTTCTATCGCCACCGCGCCTGCCGCACCCAGCTGGCGCCGACCTCGGGGGCCATGGGCTACGGCTATCCGGCCGCCCTCGCCGCCAAGAGCGTCCACCCCGACCGCGACGTCATCTGCATCGCCGGCGACGGCGACTATCTGATGACCGGGCAGGAGATCGCCACGGCGGTCCAGTACGGGATCAACGTCGTCGTGGTCGTGGTCGACAACGGAACCTACGGCACCATCCGCATGCACCAGGAAACCCACTATCCGGGGGCTCAGCGCACCATCGCCACGGATCTGAAGAACCCCGATTTCGTCAAATACGCCGAGGCCTTCGGCGCCTTCGGCGTGCGCTGCGAACGGACCGAGGACTTCCCCGCCGCGCTGGAGGCCGCCCGGAACGCGGGCCGCCCCGCCCTCGTTCACCTGTTGACCTCGGCCGAGGATATCGCGCCCAATCGCACCATCACCGGCCTTCGTTCCTGACAGGAGCCTGTATGCGCCCCGCTCTCACCCTGATCGCCTCGCTCCTTGTGACCGGCTGCGCCACGCCGGCGGAGCCCGCGCCCGAAGAGGTTGTCGTGGGGGAGTTGGGCGACGACTGCGCGATCATCGCCGCGGTGGCGAAGGAGTATTTCCAGTTCGGTCCCGACAATCCGCCGCCACCCGTCCGCTTCGAGGCCGACTATGATCCGCGCTGCGACTGGAGCCGTCACGGACTCGCCTTCGCCCGCTATGACGAAAGCGCACCCTCCGGCGGCCGCGTCAGACCGTGGGTGCGCTTCCACCAACCCCGCTACGACGACGAAGGCGCGGTGATCGAGGTCGGCATCATGCACGGCCCTCTGGCAGGTCAGGGTTCGGAATGCCGCGTCTACTCCGGCTTCGCCGGCTGGATGGTCGGCGGATGCAGGAGGACCTGGGTCTCCTGATCACCGGCGCGGCGGCGGCGTTTCGGTCCAGCAGGATTTGAGGCGCGTCAGCGAGTCCGCGATCACCGGAGCGAAGGGCGCGTCAGACCCCCCCGTCACCTCGAGCCGCTGGCTGTAGCGGGCGCCGGCGAACAGCCCCCTCAGGCGAACTCGGTAGCCGTTGTCGTGTAGATAGCCGCCGCCCACGTCCGTGAGGTCAGGCGCCTCCCCGGGTTCCGGCAACCCCGGCGTCCGCGGCTCGAGCGCCGGGAGGGCATCGAGTTGCCGAAGTGACTCCTCCACGCCCGGACACTGCCGGGAATCAGCGAACCGCTCGATCGTGCGCTCCCCGTCCATGGCCCGCAGCCGCGCGAACCAGATCGGGCGCCGCCCTTGGCTGTCGGTCAACCACACCCAGTTGAAGGCCACGGACAGGGACGTCCGCGAGAGGTCTTCCGCCGCGCTCATCTCGACCTGCGGCGGCGTCCAGGGAAGGGACGCCTCGCCGTTCGCCAGAACAAAAGTCCTGGCCTCCTCGAACGACCGGCTCGTGTCGTCCAGAGCGGGCAGATAGCCGTCCAGCCGGATCCTCGGCCAGGGTTGCGACGGCGGCGGCGCGGTCTGGGCGGAAAGCATCAGGGTCAGGAGCAGGCTCGACAGCATGGGGCGTTCCTCCGCCCTCAGCTTGAGCGAGGGCCGGGCCGCCGGTCAACATCCGCGCCGCTTGATCTGATGACGGGCGCGTCCGGCGCCCCTATGTTCCGCCCATGACCGACACAGCGCCCGAATCCGCCGACCGCCCCCTGACCCAGGACGGCCCCGCGCTGCGGCTGTGGATGATCGACGCCTCGGCCTACATCTTCCGCGCCTACCACGCCCTGCCGCCCCTGACGCGCAAGTCCGACGGCCTGCCGGTGGGCGCGATCCAGGGCTACTGCAACATGCTGTGGAAGCTGCTGCAGGACATGAAGGGCGCCGACGGCCCGACCCATCTGGTGGCCATCTTCGACCATTCGGAGAAGACCTTCCGCAACGAGCTGTACGACCAGTACAAGGCCAACCGCTCGGCCCCGCCCGAGGATCTGATCCCCCAGTTCCCGCTGGTGCGCGAGGCCACCGCGGCCTTCGGCGTCGCCTGCCTCGAACTGCCCGGCTACGAGGCCGACGACCTGATCGCCACCTACGCCTGCAAGGCGCGGGATGCGGGCGGCGAGGCGGTCATCGTCAGCTCCGACAAGGACCTGATGCAGCTGATCGGCGGCGGCGTGGTCATGTGGGATCCGATGAAGGACCGGCGGCTGGAAGAAGACGCCGTCATGGAGAAGTTCGGCGTCCTGCCCGAGAAGATGGTCGACCTCCAGGCGCTGATCGGCGACAGCGTCGACAACGTCCCCGGCGCCCCCGGCATCGGCCCCAAGACGGCGGCCCAGCTGCTGGACGAATACGGCGACCTGGACACGCTTCTGGAACGCGCCGGCGAGATCAAACAGCCGAAACGCCGCGAGACCCTGATCAATTTCCGCGACCAGATCCTGCTCAGCCGCGAACTGGTGCGCCTGACCTGCGACGCCCCCGCGCCCGAGCCGATCGACGACTTCGTGGTCCGCCACCCCGACCCGGAAAAGCTGGGCGAATTCCTCGACCGGATGGAGTTCCGCAGCCTTCGCAACCGCGTCGGCGACGGCAAGGCCGCGGCGAGGGACGGCACCGCCTTCGTGGTCCGCCCGAAGGTCCCCGGCGCTCCCGTCGCCACCCCCCGCTACGGCCAGGTCGCGACCGGCCCCGCCGAGGCCCAGACCGTCGACATCGAATCCTACCGCTGCGTCCAGACCATCGAGGAGCTCGACGCCTGGATCGCCCGCGCCACGGAGGCCGGGGTCGTCGGCTTCGACACCGAGACCGACGCCCTCAGCGCCACCCACGCGGGCTTGTGCGGCGTGTCGCTGGCGATCGGGCCGAACGACGCCTGCTATGTGCCGCTGACGCACGAGCACGAACCGGCGGCCAACGCCGGGGGGCTGGATTTCGGGGGGGAGACGGACCAGCGCGAACCGATCACCCAGATCGACAAGCCCGCCGCCCTCGCCCGCCTCAAGGTGCTGCTGGAGAACCCCGGCGTCCTCAAGGTGATGCAGAACGGCAAATACGACATCGCCGTCATGGCCCGGCGCGGCATCCGGGTGGCGCCGATCGACGACACCATGCTGATCTCCTACGTGCTGGAGGGCGGGCTTCACGGCCACGGCATGGACGAGCTGGCGCGGCTGCACCTCGGCCACGACCCGATCCCGTTCAAACAGGTGGCGGGCACGGGCAAGAGCCAGAAGTCCTTCAAACACGTCGAGCTGAAACCGGCCACCTGCTACGCCGCCGAGGACGCCGACGTGACCCTGCGCCTGTGGCGCATCCTCAAGCCGCGGCTGGCCGAGGAAAAGCTGACCACCGTCTATGAAACGCTGGAGCGCGGCATGCCCGCCGTCCTGGCCGAGATGGAGCGGGCCGGCGTCCGCGTCGACCCCGACCGGCTGAAGCGCCTGTCGTCCGAGTTCGGCATGCGCATGGCCGAGCTGGAGGCCACCGCCCACCAGATGGCCGGCCGCCCGTTCAACATCGGCAGCCCGCGCCAGATCGGCGACATCCTGTTCGGCGAGATGAACCTGACCGGCGGCAGGAAGACCGCCTCGGGCCAGTGGGAGACCGGCGCCGCCACGCTCGAGACCCTGGCCCTGACCCACGACCTCCCGCGCGTCCTGCTGGACTGGCGCCAGCTCAGCAAGCTCAAGGGCACCTACACCGACGCCCTGATCGAGGCCGCCGACAAGACCACCGACCGCGTCCACACCTCCTACCAGCTGGCCGCCGCCACCACCGGCCGCCTGGCCAGCAGCGACCCCAATCTGCAGAACATCCCGATCCGCACCGAGACCGGCCGCCAGATCCGCCAGGCCTTCATCGCCGCCCCCGGCCACGTCCTGATCAGCGCCGACTACAGCCAGATCGAGCTGCGCCTGCTGGCCCACATCGGCGACATCCCCGAGCTCAAGCGCGCCTTCGCCGCCGGCATCGACATCCACACCGCCACGGCCTCGGAGATGTTCGGCGTCCCCGTCGACCAGATGGACCCCGAGACGCGCCGCCGCGCCAAGGCGATCAATTTCGGCATCGTCTACGGCATCTCGGCCTTCGGCCTGGCTGCCCAGCTGGGCATCGACCAGGGCGAGGCCGGGGCCTACATCAAGACCTATTTCGAGCGCTTCCCCGGCATCCGCGCCTACATGGACGCCACCAAGGTTCAGGTGCGCGAGACGGGCATGGTCTCGACCGTCTTCGGCCGCCGCATCCACATTCCGGCCATCCACTCCAAGTCGGGGGCCGAGCGCCAGTTCGGCGAACGCGCCGCCATCAACGCCCCCATCCAGGGCGCCGCCGCCGACATCATCCGCCGCGCCATGATCCGCATGCCGGGGGCCCTGTCAGACGCCGGCCTGTCCACCCGCATGCTGCTTCAGGTCCACGACGAACTGGTCTTCGAGGCCCCGGAAGCCGAGGCGGAGGGCGCCATCGTGGTGATCAAACGGACGATGGAAGGTGCGGCGGAACCGGCCGTGGCGCTCACGGTGCCGCTGGTGGTGGATGCAAGGGCGGCCGGGAACTGGGACGAGGCGCACTGACCTGGTCCGGGGCGCCCCTGCCCTGGTCGGGTTCGGAAGGGACGACGGCCGGCAGGAAAAACACCTCTGCGACGGATCGGACCTCCGGCAGGATATAGACGACCCCGGTCGTGTCCCTGAACACAGGCTCCACGACCCCGGCGTAGAAGTCAGCCGGCACGTTCACGCACCCAAACGAGATCCGGTTGTCGTCGGCTGTGGCCGTCGCGAGGCGTTGCAGGCGCCGGTCGGCGGGCCGCGTGGTGATGACCGGATGCAAGGACAGGGCGGCGTCGTAGTCGATCCAGAGGATTCCCTTCCCGCCGAGGTTCTCGCCCATTGAGGCCAGGAACCGTCCCGCGGGCGTGATGCGTTCGCCCGGCGTGATGGTGGACAGGGGACGGGCGCCTATGCCGGGCGGCGAGACGTCGCCGCGCGCCAGACCCAGCAGCGCCGGCCCGACCCCGATCAGCCGGCCCTCGCGGTCAAAGGCCGCGACCTGCGCGCTGACCTTGTCGATGACGAGGAAGGGCAGGCCCTGATTGTCGGCCGTCTCGCGTACCCAGGCCGCCAGCCGGTCAGCGGCCGACGAGGCGACGAAGGTCGAGGCGGCGTCCGGCGGGCCGGGCGGCGACGGCCGTTCGTCGGCCAGGCTGGCCGAGGCGAAGGTCAGGCCGATGAACAATCCCGCGACCGCGGAACGCCCCGGCGCCCAAGACCGTGCGTCCCGCGGCCGGCGCGTCGGGGTCGTCCCCGCCGTCAATTGCGGTCCTGCTTGGGAGGGTAGACGGGAACCCGGGGCGCGGCCGGCGTCACGGGCGCGGCCCGGGAAGGGGCCGGGATCGTCTCCTCGACGGGCGGGGAGAAGGGCGTCGATTCATGGGGCGGCAGTCGAACGCCTCCATCGACCACGTCGAACGCGAGCTCGGGCGCAGGCGTCATGGGCGGGGGCGGGCCCACGATCGGGTAGACCGCGATCGGCGTCGGCGCGACGGGCGGAATGACGGGCGGAGTGACGGGCGGGATAACCGGCGGCGTCACGGGCGGGATGACCGGAGGCGGCGGGGTGACGGGCGGGGTCACCGGGGGCGGCGTCACCGGCGGCGGAGTCACCGGGGGCGGAGTCACCGGAGGCGGAACAGCCGCCGCCGAGATCGTTCCCCGGGTCCTGAAGGTCGACACGCAGCAGGAACCGGCCAGGGCGTATTGGTCGGCGTTTGCGCCGGCCAGCGAGTAGCCGCTGTAGGTGATGCCGACATCGGCGCCGACGGCCGCCGAATCGAAGGTCGCGCTCGCGCCCGGACCCGCGACCAGATTTACGCCCGTGGGCAGACCCGAGGCGACCGTGGTCCTGAAGCCGTTGAGGGTGGTTGCGGTCCCGCCGTCAGCCTCACGGCTGCCGTCCGGGAACAGCAGCATCCGTTGCGTCAGCGCCGCGCCCTCGGTGAGGGTGAAGTGGGTCGAGAAGTCCGACGGAGCCGCGTAGGACACCGGATTGTAGTTGATCGTGACAGGGGCCGCCGTGACCGTGACGGGCGGGGCCAGCGGACTGAAGATGATGGTGCCGCCGCCGACGCCGGGACCGGATCCGTCCGCGCCGGCGATGATGGTCAGCCCGACCGGCAGGCCCAGGCTCTGGGCCGGAATGGTGCTGCCCCGGGTCAGGGTGACGGCGGCGTCGATATGGACGTCGTGCCCGGCGCAGAGGGCGATGTTGCCGTCCGTGGTGGTGATCGCGTGATAGACGTTCACGTTCTGCCCGGCGTTCAGCAGGACGCTGCCGTTCACCGTGGTGATGGGCGCATTGACGTTCACGTCCCGTCCGCAGCAGGCGACCAGATTGCCGTTGGTGGCCGTGATGGCGGCGTTGATGTTGACGTCGCGATTGGCGTTCAGCGTCAGGGTGGTGGGGGTGGAGGAGGCGGTCCAGGCGATCGCGTCGTTCACGTGGATGTCGCCGTCGCCCGGCAGCGCCGCGCCCGCGCCCGTCATCGTGCTGATAACGACATTGGTGGTCACCAGCTGGGCGGACAGGGTGGCTCCGGAAATATTGCCGCCGGCCCCGATGGTGAAGTCGGCCGGATCGATCAGCCAGGTCCCCGTGTCACCCGAGGGCGCATCCGTGGTGATGAAGGTTCCGGGCGCGATGTTCACGGTCCCGGCGGATGTCTCGATGAAGCCACCGTCGCCGCCGCCGGGCGCGCCGGCGTCAAGGACTCCGGCCACGTTGAGCGTCCCGCTCTG
Organism: Brevundimonas sp.; assembly: GCF_036677305.1. Taxonomy (GTDB): domain Bacteria; phylum Pseudomonadota; class Alphaproteobacteria; order Caulobacterales; family Caulobacteraceae; genus Brevundimonas. Next base: position 9,194 of record NZ_JAKFEB010000019.1, read on the forward strand.
CATGTCTCCCAGAAGCAGGATGGTCCCGTTGCGATCGTCAATCGTACGGGCCTGGATGAGGCCGGTGTTGTTCACCACCGTCCGGAGCAGCTCGCCCGCGCCCTGCGCGGTCATCACCACCCGGCCTCCGTCCGCCTGCAGCATGCCGCCGTTCTGGACCAGGGCGTTGGCCGCGCCCTCGTCGACGACGACGTTGAGCAGACCGTCGCCGGCGACATCGAGGGTTATGGCCTCGCCCGAGGCGAGGACGATCGAGCCCAGATTGGCCTGGACCAGGCCCTGGTTGCTGACGCTGCCTCCCAGAAGCGCGACATAGCCGCCGTCCGCGATGATCGCGCCTTCGTTGACCACCGAACCGCTTCCGCCGCCCGAGAACCTGTAGTGGCCGGCCATGAAGTCGGCGTCGCTGATGCCCAGGGTCGATGCGACCAGACCGCCGACATTGACCTGCGACCCCTGTCCGAACAGGACGCCGTTGGGATTGATCAGGAACACCTGGCCATTGGAGGTCAGGCTGCCGAAGATCGCCGAGGCGTCCGGCCCCAACACCCTGTTCAGGGCCACCGAGCTGCCATTGGGCTGCACGAAGGCGACGCTGCCGCCGGAGCCGATGGAGAAGCTCTGCCAGTTGATGACCGTGTTCTGGGTCGACTGGTTGATCGTCATCGTGCCGGGCCCGGCGGTGATGGTGGCGCCGCCCGAGGCGACCGAGCCGCCTGTCGGCAGGGTCTGAGCCTGGACCGCTGTTCCCAGGATAAGGGATGCGCCCAGCCCGAACAGGGCGCTGGCGGCGAAGCCGGCCAGCCGGGTCGAGGCCGTCAGGGCGGCCTTGCGACCCGACGGGGCGAATCGACATCCGGCCGGCCGGCCGGCGCCGGCGATAAGGTGGAGTCTGGTCATCAGAACGTCCTTGTCGGGAAAGTCGGGGGGGTGCGGTCCGTCATCGTCGTCATCAGAACAGCTTGACGATCTGGAACCATCCGCGGCCCGTTTCGTCGGGTCCGGAGGTCGAAATCTGATCGTTGAACCGGCGGGCGTAGGATGCGCGGATGATGAGGTTATCGGGCCCGAACCAGTTGATCCCGATGCCGCCGCCGCTGCGCCGGGCATGGTTGGGGCCGGCGAACCAGGGATCGTGGGCGAAGTCGACTTCGCCCGTGTCGACGAAGGCGATCAGCTGGAACTGGCCCGGCAGGGGCTGCGTCCACGCATCCAGCATCAGGCGGGCCTCCACGGTCGCGACATAGCCCTCGTCGCCGTAGGCCTCGCCCTCGGGATAGGCGCGCACCGCATAGGCGCCGCCCAGTTCCATCTTTTCCGAACTGTCCAGATTGTCAGTGGCGATCTGCCCGCGCAGGGCGCCGAAGACCGACAGGGGGCCGCTGACCGTCTGCAGCCGCGAAACGGCGTATTGCAGCTTGTTGAACCCGCCGTGGGAGCGTGCGGTCGACGCGTCGATGGCCCGCTCGAGCGGGCTCTCGATATCGAGGTCGCCCGATGTCCAGAACAGAGATCCCGTGTTCCAGCCGCCGCCGCCGAAGGCGTCATGGGAATCGCCGTACAGGCCTGCCGTCACGGCCCGTATCTCCCTGTTGGACACCTGCGAGACCAGATCGATCTCGTCCGTCAGGTATTTCGCGTCCAGGCTGGCCATGGCGTAGAGGTTCGCAGCCCGCGAGCGGATGAGCGGATAGCTGGCGAAGGCGCTGATGATGTCGGATGCGCCGCCCGCGTCGAGGGCCGCGAATTCCCGGCCGAGCGCATACTCCAGATGCGTATAGGCCACCCCGACCGTCGCGTCGCCGAGCGGCGCCTGCCAGGCGGCGCGTCCATAGGCCAGACCCTCCGTCGAGGCGAGCAGACGCAGGCTCAGAAGGTCCCCGAAGCCCGTCGCATTGTGGGCGTTGATCGATCCGCCGAACCGGTAGGCGCCGGTGTAGCGGTTGCCGGCGTTATCGGCCTCGAGGCTGCCCGAAATCCGCGGCGCGCGCGTCAGGCCCACGGTGAGGTCGGAGGTTCCGACCTCGGCGCCGGGAGACAAGGTCGAATGGACCACGACGCCGGGAATATCGGAGAGCAGAAGAAGCCGCCGCTCAAGCGCCGCAACGGCGACCGGGTCGCCGCTGTTCAGACCCGCCGTGATACGTCGCGCCACGTCATCCGACACGCCTGACTCGTTGTGTAGATTGATCGCGCCGTAGCGGCCCTCGACCACGGCGATCGTCACCACGCCGTCGGGAACGCCCTGGGCCGGCAGATAGGCCTGGGCCAGAACATAGCCGCGACTGTTGTAGAAGCGCGTGATCCCGGCCGCCGCATTGCGAATTTCCGCCAGGGTCAGATCGCTTCCCGGCGTGAATCCCGTGGCTGCGATCAGTTCCGCTTCCGGGAAGAGGGTCGCGCCGGTGATGCGCAGCGCGTTCACCCGGATACGCGTGCCTTCGGCGACGGCGTCGACCGGCGCCTCGGGGCGTTCAATCTGGATGTCCGGAACGCTACGCAGCGGGAGCGTGGCGGGCGGGATTTGCTGCAGCTGACCGCCAGGGCGGGGTGCTTGCTGGGCGTAGGCCGACTGACCAGTCGCCAATAGCGCAGCCGCTATCAGGCCGAATCTCAACATGACTATCTCGAAGCGCCGCCGCGAAATCAGGGCGTACCGGCTCTCACGCAGCGGAGAGCACGCACGTAGAAAAGGCTGGATGATCGATTCAGTCGGTGCTGGCTTGAGAAATAAATCAACCGCACGTGCGAGTTGAGTTCAAGCATTTCGGCAACAATAGAGCTTAGCATCTTTGTTGATTAACAAGACATGAACATGTTGTTCACGTCTGTGGTAAAATAACGAACGGCTAATAACTTAAATTGTTCCATGGCACTTGAATATTAGTGCGTGCGCCCTATTCCCGGCGCCGGTTGCGAACGGCCATATCGCGGCCTCCGGGCGACAGGACCGCGCGTCACCGGTCCCGGGAGCCCGTCCACCCCAGCGCCCGCAGCTCGATCCGCGCCGCCTGCTGCAGGACGGAGCCCGGGGAGAGGCGCTCGATCTCGGACAGGAGCCCGCCGATGCCGGCGCGGCCGTCGGCGCTGGTCAGGTCGATGCCCTGCAGGACGGCGAGGAGGCGGGCGGTCGGGTCTTCGGGCGTCATGGCTGGGGCTCTCTGGCTGGAGGGATGTGAAGACCGACCCGGGGAGAGGGAAAGCATTCCGGACGGGGACTCGCAACGGGAATGTTGCCGGTTTGTTCTTTTTGTGTGGAGGGTCGTCCGGATCGCCGGCGGTTACCGCGAATTCAGTTTCCAGATCGGCCCGCGTCCGCCAGTTTGAGGCTCGCCGGATTGGGGGGAAGATCATGGCCGCTGTCGACATTGAATCCACGCCGCGGGCCCGGCCCGCGCTCGAGCCCGTCCGGCCCAAGGACCGCATCTACAATCTGGATGTGCTGCGCGGCTGGGCCATACTGGGCATCCTGGCCGTCAACGCCGTCGCCTTCGCCTGGCCGTACCAGCTGACCATGTCGGAGGCGCCGCCCCCGGGGGTGCTGACCCAGGCGGACCACATCGGCATGTGGGTCACCGACGTCTTCTTCTCCGACAAGATGCGGACGCTGTTCACCATGCTGTTCGGCGTGTCGGTCTTTCTGGTCGGCGGCGAGCGGTTCGACGACGACCGCGGCCCGCTGCTGCGCCGCCGCCTGTTGTGGCTCGGCCTGATCGGCCTGATCCACGGGGCGGTCTTCTGGTACGGCGACATCCTGTTCCACTACGCCTACTGCGGCCTGCTGGTCATGCTGATGCGCTCGTGGAGCGCGCGCAGGCTGCTGTGGGTCGGCGGATCGATCACCCTGCTGTGGGGACTGGTCGCCACCGCCGGCTACTGGGGCATGGCCAATATGCCGGCCGAGTATGCGGCGCAGATGAAGGCGGGCATGCCGACGGCGGACCCCGCGGCGATCCAGGCCACGATCGATCTCTACCGCGCCGGCTGGCCCGAGGGGCTGATGCAGAACCTGCAGACCTGGGCGACCTTCCAGCTGATGGCCAGCCCGTTCCTGATTCCGGTCACCGTGCCGCTGATGCTGCTGGGGCTGGGGCTGTTCAAGTCGGGCTATCTCTCGGGCCGGTCGCCGCTGTGGGTCTATCTGCTGGTCATCGCCGTGGGCGGGGCCAATCTGGCGGCCTTCGCCTGGTTCGGCTGGCAGGAGGCCATGGCCCCCGAGGGAACGGATCCGACCCGCGGCCTGGCCGCCGCCGCCGGCGGCATGGCCTTCCTGATCACCCTGTTCTACGCCAGCATCCTGATCCTGATAAACCGGTTCGGGGCGAGGGTGCTGACGGCGATGTTCGCGCCGGTCGGGCGGATGGCCTTCACCAACTACCTGACCCAGACCCTGATCATGGTCACCCTCTACTATGCGCCCTGGGGGCCCATGTGGTTCGGCTCGCACAGCCCGGCCGAGATGTGGACGGTGGTGATCGCCGTCTGGGCCGCCCAGCTGATCTGGTCGCCGCTGTGGCTGTCGGCGTTCAGCATGGGGCCGCTGGAGTGGGTGTGGCGCTGCCTGACCTACGGACGGATGGTGCCGATCCGCAAACCCGCCGCGGCCTCGGTCGCCCTGTGAGCGTTGCCCTGAACGTTGCCGGGGGGCGGGTGATGGCTTAAGCGGCGCGGCATGAGCACCGATACGCCGATCCGCCCCGAAGCCCGCAATCCGCGCGGCTTCGCCGACCGCCGCGGCGCGGACCTGACCGCCGAGCGCCGCCTGGTGGCGCGCGTGTCCGAGGTCTATGAGCGCTGGGGCTTCGAGCCGCTGGAGACGGGCGCCTTCGAATACGCCGACGCCCTGGGCAAATTCCTGCCCGACGCCGACCGTCCCAACGAGGGCGTCTTCGGCCTGCAGGACGACGACGAACAGTGGATGGCCCTGCGCTATGACCTGACCGCGCCGCTGGCCCGGTTCGCGGCCCAGGGGTGGGAGACCCTGCCCAAGCCGTTCCGCCGCTACGCCTTCGGCCCCGTCTGGCGCAACGAGAAGCCCGGCCCCGGCCGCTTCCGCGAATTCGTCCAGTGCGACGCCGACACCGTCGGCTCGGACCGGCCCGAGGCCGACGCCGAGATCATCGCCATGGCCTGCGAGGGGCTGCAGGCCGCCGGGCTGGACGCCGGTCAGGCCGTGGTCCGGGTCTCGAACCGCAAGCTGTTCGACGGCCTGTTCGCCGCGGGCGGGATCGAGGACGCCGGCCAGAAGCTCACCGCCCTGCGCGCCATCGACAAATTCGACCGTCTGGGCTGGGAGGGCGTCGCGGCCCTGCTGGGCGAGGGTCGGCTGGACGAGTCCGGCGACTACACCAAGGGGGCGAAACTGCCGTCGGGCGTGATCGCGACCATCGAAGGCTTCCTCGCCTCGGTCGGGACTGAGGGCCTGACGCGGGCGCAGACCCTGGACGCCGTGGCGCAGGCCGGCGGTCTGGGCGAGATCGGCGAGGCCGCCCTGAATGAACTGGCCGCCATCGACGCGGCGCTGAACGCCATGAAGGTCGGCCAGGAGGCGGTGCGTTTCGATCCGACCATCGTGCGCGGGCTGGAATATTACACCGGCGCCGTGTTTGAGGCCGAGCTGCTGCTGGACACCACCGACGACAAGGGCCGGGCCGTGCGCTTCGGCTCCATCGGCGGCGGCGGCCGCTACGACGATCTGGTCGCCAGATTCACCGGCGAACGCCTGCCAGCCACAGGCTTCTCGTTCGGCGTCTCGCGCCTGGCCTCGGCGCTCAAGGCGGCGGGCCGGGGCGCGGCGGACGGCGTGCGCGGCCCGGTGGTCGTCATCGTCTTCTCGGACGCGGACATGCAGCACTATCTCGACGCCGTGTCGGAGCTGCGCAACGCCGGGATCGCCGCCGAACTCTACCTCGGCCGGGCCGGCATGAAGGCGCAGATGAAATACGCCGACCGGCGCGGCGCGCCCGCCGCCGTCATCCTGGGCGGGGACGAGATCGCGGCCGGCCAGGTCACGGTCAAGGACCTCGACGCGGGCCGCGCCCTGGCCGCCGGCGTCACCGACAACGAGGCCTGGAAATCCGAACGCCCCGGCCAGCGGATCGTCCCGCGCGGCGACCTGGTCGCGACCGTTCGCGCCATCGTCGCGAGTGCACACACAGGTTCGTGAGTTATCGCTGATAACCCAGGAATTCCCGTTGGTTCCATAGGGTGTTCATTGACTTGAACGGCGAAATGTCGTCTTTCTGACGCACTCGAGAAGCGCAGCGTTTCGACGCAGCAGCGGCTCGGAGGCGTTTCGGGGAGGAAACGTCCGCTCGTCAAAGAGCGAAAAGAAGCCCGCCGCGATGTATCCCCCGCGGCGGGCTTTTTTGCGTCCGGCGTTTGGAGCCCCTTCTTCTTTCGTCATCCTCCGGCAAGCCGCGCAGCGGCGCAGACCGGGGGACCCAGCGGCGCGCGAGAGCGCGACTCTTTCGGGAGCGCTGCCGTCAACCATCCTGCCTTGGCAGATCGCCTTCGGCGCCGCTGGGTCCCCCGGTCTCGCTGCGCTCGCCGGAGGATGACGAAAGAAAGAAAAAGGGCCGGAGCGTCGCCGCCCCGGCCCCTCTCTCATCGGATGCCTCGCTACCCTACCAGATACGCACCCGGTCTTCCGG
>NZ_JAKFEB010000020.1:0-22500 GCF_036677305.1 Brevundimonas sp.
GGCGGGCGGCGCCGGAGCGGCGGGCGCGATCTGGATCGTGGCCCTCGGATGACCCGCCCGACACCCCACGACAGGCGGTCGGACTTCGCCCTGCTGGACAAGGAGGCGTGGGACGCGCCCCGCCGGCTGACGGACGACGACCTTTTCACCCACGGCGGCGAAGGCTGGCGTCGCGCCGCCTTCGACCTTGATGATCCGGAGGAGTCCAGATGACCGAACAGACTGATGTGGAGCGGCCGTCGCCGCTGGCCGAGGGCCGCTGGCTGTGGCGCAGGCTCTATGTGTTCGCCACAAGCGGCGGGGCTTGGCTGCTGCTTGACCGGCTGATCGCGGCCGTACCGCCCGAGGCGGCGCCCCGGCTGGCCGAGGGGCTGATGACCCTGCTGGCGCTGACCATGGTGCTCTATCTCGTGGCCCCGTCCGCCCAGCAGTTGATCGAGACCCTGGGGTCCCTTCGGGGGAAGCGGCCATGAGCTTTCGTCTGTCGGAGCGGTCGCTGAAGCGGCTGGAGGGCGTGCATCCGCGGCTGATCGCCCTCGTCAGGGAGGCCTCGGCCCTGACGCCCGTGGACTTCATGGTCACCGAGGGGCTGCGCACGCCCGAGCGTCAGGCCGCCCTGGTTCGGGCCGGGGCGAGCCGGACCCGGAAATCGCGTCATCTGACCGGTCACGCGGTGGACATCGCCGCCCTGGTCGACGGGCAGGTGCGCTGGGACTGGCCGCTCTATCCGCGCATCGCCGCGGCCTTCAAGGCGGCCGCCGCGCGGCAGGGGACGGCGATCGTCTGGGGCGGGGACTGGCCCAACCTGCGCGACGGTCCGCATTTCGAACTGGACCGGAGGGTGTTCCCGTGAGGCTGTCGGACGGGTTTCGCGCCCTGACGCCGGTCGGCTGGGGTCTGGCCATGGTGCTCGCCGTCGCGGCCGCGCTGGCGCTGGGGCGCGGTCTGGGTTTGAGCTGGGACCCGTTCGGTCTCGGCGAACGCCGGCTCGAAGCCGCCGAGGCCCGCGCCGCGACGGCCGAATCAGACGCCGCCGCGCGCCGGCTCGAAGCCGAGGGGGCGGTCCGTCAGGCCCGCCGCATCGACCGTCATCATCAACACGCCGTCTCGGTCGCCGTCGCCACAAACAGCGCCGAAACCGAAGCAAGGAACGCTCATGACGCCTCTGTCCCGCTGGATCCCGCTCGCGTCGCTCGTCTGCGCGAGCATGATCGCCGGCTGTGCGATCTCGCCCCCTCCGCCTGCGGCCCCGCCCCGGATGGCTCTGCCCCCGGCGGCGACAGCCCCGTGCCGGCTGGACCGGCTGCCTGAGGCGGCGACCCAGGCCGATCTGGAAGCGTCCTACGCCCGGCGGGGCGCGGCCCTCGTGCTCTGCGACGCCGCCCGCGCCCTCGCCGTCGAAACCCTGCTCGCCGAACGGGCGCTGCAGGACCGGTGGCGGGAGCGTTGAAGGGGGCGGCGGCACAAGCTGCCGACCGGGTGGGCAGGAGTTGCCGGGCGCCCGGCACATCCTGCCGGGCGCCGGAGGTGCTTAACGAGAACTAACGTAGCAAAAACAATGATCGGCGGGCTGGCATGTCGATCTGGCGACTGGTCCCGTCCTTGCTGCGATAGCTGCGAGCAAAATGCTCCCGGCAGCCAAAATGGCGTCGGACACCTTGAAACAAGGACTATCGTCATGGCGCTGAACAGCGTTAACACGAACACGGGCGCAATGATCGCCCTTCAGAACCTTCAGTCCACCAATGGTGAACTGTCCACGGTTCAAAACCGCATCAGCACCGGCAAGGCCGTCGCGTCCGCCAAGGACAACGGCGCCATCTGGGCTATCGCCCAGGGCCAACGCGCTGAAATCGGCGCCCTGAACGCCGTCAAGGACAGCCTGAACCGCGGTCAATCCGCCGTGGACGTCAGCCTGGCCGCCGGCGAGTCGGTCTCCGACCTGCTGGTCCAGATGAAGGAAAAGGCCCTGGCCGCGACCGACAAGTCGCTGACGACCGCCGCCCGCGGCGCTCTGAACGAAGACTTCAAGGCCATTCGCGACCAGATCACCACCGTCGTCACCAACGCCAAGTTCAACGGCGTGAACCTGCTGGACAACTCGCTCGGCACCGCCGGGTACAAGGCCCTGTCCAACAGCGCCGGCTCCACCATCAAGGTGGCGGGTGAAAACCTGTCGCTGGGCGGCGCGAACGTGACGGTTGCCGCCACGACCTCGATCGGCACCTCGACGCTGGCCACGACCGCCCTTGGTCTGGTCAACGCCTCGATCGACAAGGTTTCGGCCTCCCTGGCTCGCCTGGGCACCGGCTCCAAGTCGTTCGCGACCCACCTGACCTTCGTCGGCAAGCTCCAGGACGCCCTGGAAACCGGCGTGGGCAACCTGGTCGACGCCGATCTGGCCAAGGAAAGCGCCCGACTGCAGGCTCTGCAAACCAAGCAACAGCTGGGTGTGCAGGCGCTGTCGATCGCCAACTCCTCGACCTCCATCCTGCTCGGACTGTTCCGCTAAGGATCGACCGGAAGGGCGGGATCCCACGCGGATCCCGCCCGACCGATCTCCCGCAGTCCCTCATAGGAAGCCGCGGCCCAGCCGTCGGACGGAGCCATGCAACCGAATGCAAAAATAGATGCAGTAACCGCGTCCGCCATCCTGCCCGCCGCCGCCGGTTCCGCCACGGGCGGCGATTTCCATGACTCCAGGGCGTCCCAGGACGCAGAGCGCGCCGCGCGCTATCGCCTGGTGATCGAGGAAGGGCCGTCAGGATTGTTCATCTACAAGACGATGGACCGGGTTACCGGCGAGGTCGTCAAACAGCTGCCCCGCGAACAGGTCGTCGACCTGATGCAGACAGGGGATTACAGCTCCGGCTCGGTCATCAACACCACCGCCTGACCGCGCCGCAAAACCGATCTGTCCGCCGCGCAGGAGCGATCCGCGCGGGTTTCGCCATGGTTAGCGGGCGTTAACCATGTGTGCACGCTTCCGGATTTAAGCCTTGGGTGAAACCTCACAGGGCTGAGTCGGATGACGAATAGCGTCCACACCAATAACGCCGCGGCCATCGCGCTGCAGAACCTCACCCGGACCAATGATCGGCTGGGTGATGTGCAGGGCCGGATCTCCACGGGCCTCAAGGTCCAGGGGGCCAAGGACAACGCCGCCATCTGGGCCATCGCCCAGGGACAGCGGGCGGATGTCGGGGCCCTGAGCGCGGTCAAGCAGAGTCTGGATCGCGCGACCTCCGTGGCGGATGTCGCCCTTTCGGCCGGCGAATCAGTCTCGGATCTGCTGAACCAGCTCAAGGAAAAGGTCGTCGCGGCGAAGGACAGCTCGCTGAAGACCCAGTCCCGCCAGCTGCTGGACAACGACTTCAAGGCCCTGTTGAAGGCGCTCGCCTCCCAGGTCAGCAACGCCTCGTTCGACGGCGGCAACCTGCTGAACGGGTCGCTGACGAACGGCATCAAATTCCTCGCCAACGCCGACGCCTCCGGGTTCGTCACCCTGACGGCCAAGAACCTGTCCCTCGGCGGCGCCATCATCGAACTGTCGCTGTCGGACAGCCTGCTGAGCCTGACCGGAGCCACCCAGGCCCTGGACCGGCTGGACGATTCCATCATCCAGCTGAACGCGGCGCTCGGCGCCATCGGCGCCCAGGCCAGGCAGATCGAGGCGCACAACAACTTCGTCACCAAACTGGTGGACACGCTGGAATCGGGGATCGGCAACCTGGTGGACGCCGACCTCGCCAAGGAAAGCGCGCGTCTTCAGGCCCTGCAGGTGCAGCAGCAGCTCGGCGCACAGTCCCTGTCGATCGCCAACCAGGCGCCGCAGATCATCCTGTCGCTGTTCCGCGGCGGCTAAATCGTCCGGCCGGGTCCGATCCGGATCGCGGCCGGCCTGCGGCGCAGGGCGGCCCGTGGGCCGAAGCCGTACAGGGAAAGCAACGATTTCAGGGTATTGACGAAGGCGGTCATCACGGCGTCCTCCTCATCCGGCGCGCGATGAACGGACGCCGACGATCATTGTTCCCCGAGTCGGCCCGTGAGTCCCGTCCGCCGCGCCCCGCCCCTTCGCGTTAAGGCCCCGCGTTAAGCCCTCGTTACGCTCGAAGCCCCACAGTGCGGGCCGGGAGGCGCGTGTGATCAACAACAGCTATCTTCTGGGCCTGTACGGAGGTTCCGCCTTCGACACGACGTCGACGGCGACCGCCTCGGCGCTGCAACAGGCGGCGAAGAAACAGCCCACGCCGCCCTGGTCCTCGACCGCGGTCGTCCCGAAGCAGGACGAACTGGTGCGCGCGGCGCTGGCCGGCCGCAAGCTGATCAACGAGGGCGCCGCCAGGCTCGACATGAAGTCGGCCCCCGCCGACTACCGCAAACTGTTCGCCCTCTATCAGGGCCTCGACACCCTCAACGCCCTGACCAATCGCGCCGCGACCAAGGGCGTCAGCACGCTGGAGCTGACCCAGCTCAACAGGCGCTTCACCGCCGGTCTGGCCGAGGTGGGAGCATGGCTTTCAGCGTCCGAGTTCGACGCCGTCCGGATGGTGCAGGGCACGGCCAAGTCGGTCAGCAAGACGACCGCCGCCACGCCGCGCGACAGCGCCGTCTCGATCACAGGCCCGATCCACGAGGGCGCGATCAGCACCCCGGTCGCCGCCTTCCAGGGCGATGTCCGGTTCAACATCACGATCAAGGTGCCGGTGGGCGTCACCGACTCGCTGACCACCGCCGTCCCGATCGATCTGGCGGGCATGGGCGCGCAGCCCAGGACGCTCGATAACGTCCTGGAGTTCATCAACGCCCGGCTTGAGACCGCCGGATTCGCGACCCGGATCGGCCGCGATCAGATCAAGGCCGAGCCCAAGACCATGCAGGTCAACGGCAAGCCGGTCACCCTTCCGGCCGGTCCCGACCAATGGGCCCTGGCCATCCGCGGCTCCTCGACCGAGACCGTAGGTTTCACGGCGGCCGAAACCTCCGACGCCGTCTATGTCGTCCAGTCGGCGGGCACGGCGGGCGGCAACCAGCTGCTGAAATTCCAGAGCGACGGCGGCGCGGCGACCGCCCCCGCCGCCGGGGGTGTCGGGGAGACCCAGTGGGTCGACGGCCGTCTCTCCCAGAACGCCCTGCCGGACGGGGTCCAGAACGTGCGCGCCAGCGCCGTGGGGCCGGACGGCTCATTGTGGATGGTGGCGGATGTCACGGCCGGCCCCGACAGCCAGCCGATCAAGGGCGTCCAGGACGTCGCCCTGATGCGCTACGACACGGCCGGACGCCTGGTGGCGACCCGGACCCTCGGCTCGGCCTCGACGGCCAGCGGCTACGCCATCGCCATCGACGCCAACGGCAATGTGGCCGTTGCGGGGTCGGTCACGGGAGCCCTGAACACCTCGAAGACCGACGCCGGCAAGACGGGCGAGGTCGCCGGCGTGGCCGACAGCTTCGTCACCGTCTTCAACAAGGACGGCGAGGAGCAGTGGACCCAGCGCCGCGGCGCCCGTGCGGCGGATGAGGCGACCTCGGTCAGCTTCGGCGCCGACGGCACGGTCTATATCGCCGGCAGGGCCAGGTCGGCGATCGCGGGCGCGGCCGCCGTCGGCGGCTGGGACGGCTATGTCCAGGCGTTCAAGGCCGGCGAGCCCTATCCGACCGCCGGGATCACCGTGAAGACGACGGCCACGGCGCAGTTCGGCACCGTCGGCGAAGACAGCGTCGACGCCATGACCATCGACGGTTCGAACCTCTACACCGCCGGGGTGGAGGAGGGGCGCGCGGTCGTGCGCCGCTTCACCCTCGACGCCGCCGGCGTGCCGACCCTGGCCTCGACGCGGGATCTGGGGGTCATCAGCGGCGACATCGCCGGCGTGGCGGTCTCGGGCGGCAAGGTCATACTGACCGGAACCAGCCGCGACAGCGGCCTGTCGGCCGGCACGACGACGACCGCCCACTCGGGCGGCAAGGACGTCTTCGTCGCCACCCTGGCCGGCGATCTGGCCGCCGGAGCCGGCGACAGGCTGACCTGGCACGGCGGGGCCGGCGACGACACCGCCGCCGACGTCAAGGTCCACGACGGCAAGGTCTGGATCACCGGGATCGAGGATCGCGACCCCGCCGCCAAGGCGACCGATCCGACCAGGGCCTATCTGGCCCGCATCGATCCGCTGAGCGGCGCGGTCGAGTACCAGAGAAGCTGGGCCGGAGACGGAGACCAGGCCAGGCCCATGACCCTGGCGGTCGCCTCGAACGGCGCCAGCGTGCTGGACCGGCTGGGCCTGCCCAAGGGCGAGATCGACCAGAGCGATTCCAAACGGCTGATCGACGCCACTTCGGTCCGGGTCGGCGACCGCTTCTACATCAGCCCGCCCGATGGCGGCCGCGCGGTGTCGGTGACCATAGAGGCCAAGGACACGCTGGCGACCCTGGCCCGCAAGATCGAGATCGCCTCCGCCGGCAAGCTGAAGGCCTCGGTGGTGTCCGAAGGCGGTTCGGTGACCGGCAAGACCGGGGAAGTCACGACGACCACCGGCGGCTTCCAGCGTCTTTCGATCACGGCCCGCGACGGCAAGGCCGGCGGGGTCCTGACGGCCGGAGAGACCGGCCGCGACGCCCTGGCGGGCCTGGGGCTGTCGCCGGGCTATGTCGGCTCCTCGGTGGGCGACGACGTCATCAAGACCTTCGGACTGGCGCTGCCTTCCAATCTGACGCTGGCGGACGCGGCATCGGTGAAGACGGCCGGCGAAAAGCTCCAGGCGGCGATGAAGGCCGTGCGGGACGCCTATCGTGCGCTGGATCCCGCGACCAAGGCGTCGGCGGCCAACGGACCGGTTCCGGCCTATCTGACGGCGCAGCTCGCCAACTACCAGGCCGCGCTGGCCCGCCTCGGCGGCTGATCCGACCCGACGAGGACCGTCGACGCGCAAGGGCGTTGACGTGGAAGGCCGGGGCGGGGTTATTGGAGCCTCCATCCGCGCGAGCCCTTCATGCCCCAGGACAATCGTCTTCTCATCGCGATCGGCGCCGGTCTGGCGATCGTTGCGGCCGTCGTGCTCGCGCTCGTCTTCAGCAGCGGGCGGGGCGGGAGCAGCGGCCCGCCGCCGGCCGCCCAGGGCGGCCTGACCGTCGATGTGGCCGACGCGCCGGAATTGAACACGACCCGGGAGCTGCGCTGCTTCGTCAACGGCCAGTTCATCGGCATGGCCACCCTGACCGACTGCGCCCGCCGCAACGGCCTGGCCACCGACGCCCTGGACGTGGGGATCGACGAGACGGGCGCCCTGGCCGCCGCCCCGACCGCCTCGCTGGCGCCTCCGCCCAGCCTGCCGCCGGTCGAGCTGACCGAGGTCGAGCCTCCCGTAGCCGCCGAACCGACCCAGCCCCAGCCGACGGTCCAGGCCGCGTCGGGAAGCGCCTGCCTTCGTCACACGGGATCGGACTGGCGCTCCCTGTCCGCGAACATGAGCCTGAACGCCTGCGTCCAGGCCCTGTACGCCGGCACCTGCGTCCGCCCGGGCGAGGCCCTGTACGGCCGCTGGGGAGAGACCACCCTGCGCCTCGTGCCGCGGCGGGTCGAACAGTCGCCTGACAACAACCGCTTCCGCACCCTGGTCGAGCAGGACCGGGGCTGCCAGTTCCCGGGTCTGCGCTGATGAAGAGTCTGACGATCGCCGCCATGGGCGCCGGGCTGCTGGGCCTGGCCGCCTGTGAGAAAACCACCGAGGCCCCCTTCGACGCGGGCGTCTGCTACGCCGTCGAACTGAAGGCCGAGGGCGAGGCCCCGCTGTTCAACAAGGTCGCGGAAGACCAGCCGCAGATCGAGTTCTGCGCCGCGCGCCTCGAGGAAATGCGCCTGCGCTTCCTCCGCATGGGCGGCAGCCGTCGCGAGATCGTCGGCTCCTACCAGGGCCAGTTCATCTTCATCGACCGCGCCGGGGTATGGATCGGCCAGACGCTGGAAGGCTCGCGCTTCATCCTGCTGGCCCGCACCGGCGACGGGCGGCTGGCCATCCCCAGCGCCATCCAGCGCGCCATCGACGGCACCCCGGTTTCGGTCTCGGCCAATCCCGAGCCGGCGACCCCCGCGCCCTAGCTCTGGACGGCGCGGAACAAACGTGGAACAAAACGCGCCTGTGGATGATGGCCACAAACCTGACCTGCCTGCTGCGGAAGCGCGCTAGTCAGGCCTGAACAATAATCCCGGCCCGAACAGCGCGAAGCGCGGCGGACCCGAACGAAGAAGAAGGAGCTCGGCGATGGCGGGCAGCGTCAACAAGGTCATTCTGGTCGGCAACCTGGGCAAGGACCCGGAAATCCGCACCCTGAACTCGGGCGAGCGGGTCGCGAACCTGTCGCTGGCCACCTCGGAACAGTGGCGCGACAAGGCCACCGGCGAGCGCAAGGAAAAGACCGAGTGGCACCGCGTCGTCATCTTCAACGAGAATATCGTCAAGGTGGCCGAGAACTATCTGAAGAAGGGCTCGACCGTTTACATCGAGGGCTCCCTCCAGACCCGGAAGTACGAGCAGAACGGCGTCGAGAAATACACGACCGAGATCGTGCTGCAGAAATTCCGCGGCGAACTGACCATGCTGGGCGGCCGTGAAGGCGGCGCCGGCGGCGGCGCCTCGCGCGGCGGCGACGACGACTATTCCTCGGGCTTCTCGACCGGCGGCGCCAACAAGCCCAGCGGCCCCAAGGAAAGCTACGACCTGAACGACGACATCCCGTTCTAAAGCCTGATCTCGGCGGTAACGGAGCATTCGCGAAACGCTCCGTTACCCGCTTTGAGCCCCCGTCCCGCCCGACCTGTGCCATAGGCGGGGGGTGACTACTCCGGACAAGCCCCACAGCCCGCTCTCCCTGATCGAGATTCTCGCCATCGTCGCGGTGGTCGTGATCTGGGGTGTCAACAACGCCGCCGCCAAACAGGCGACCCTGACCCTTCCGCCCCTGCTGGTCGGAGCCATGAGGTTCGCGATCGCCGCGGCCTGTCTGATCCCCTTCGTGCGGCCGCCGTTCCCGAACTGGAAGAGCCTGGCGATCATCGTGGTGCTGGGCGGACCGATCCACTACGGCCTCATATATCTCGCCTTCTGGCTGGCGCACGACGTCAGCCCCGTCTCCGTCGCCGCCCAATTGTGGGTGCCGCTCACAGCCCTGTTCGCCTTCCTTCTGCTGGGCGAACGGCTGCCGAAATTCGCTCTGATCGGCATGGGCGTCGCCTTCCTGGGCGTGGGCTGGATGACGCTGGATCCGCATGCCGTGGCTGACTGGAAGGCCATTCTGGTCGTTATCGCGGGCAGTGCGGCCTGGGCCGCGACCACGGTGATCGCACGCCGCACCACCTCGATCCCGCCCCTGAAGATGCAGGGACTGCTGGCGCTGGTCGCCCTGCCGACGCTCGCCTTCGCCTCAGCGATGTTCGAGCGGGGTCAGTGGCAGGCGGTCCAGCAGGCCGACGCTCTGGTCTGGGCCTGTGTCGTGTGGGCGGGTCTGGTGTCGTCGGTGATCGCCACGACCCTGGTGTTCTGGCTGGTGCAGAAGCGGGAGGCCGGGCGGGTCACCCCCTATCTGCTGGCGACGCCGGTCGTGTCGATCCTGATCGGCTGGGGTTTCATGGGCGATGTCCTGACCGCGCAGATCCTGACCGGCGCGGCCCTGACCATGGGCGGCGTCGCCATCGTGGCCCTGGCCGAACGGGGCCTCCGGGCCGGAGCGGCCAAGGCCTGATACGAAAAGGCCCGGACGCTTGCGCATCCGGGCCCCTTGTCGAGATTGTCGAGCGCTTCAGAGGCCCGGGAGTTTGAAGCCCGAGTCGCGGCGCTGCGCGATGACGATGCCGGTGCGGCCTCCGGTCAGTTCCTGCAGGCGGGCGTATTCGGTCGCGGCGTCCACGGTGACCGCGCCTTCCGCCGTCTGGGTGGTGGTCGCGGCCTGGCTGGCCGGATCGTTGTTGCGCCAGAACAGCAGGCGGTTGGCCCAGCCCTCTTCCTTGTGCGCCAGATCGCCGAACTCGTCGTCGACGACGTAGCGGGCGAGCGGATCGGCGCGGTCGCCGCCGGCCTGGGCGACCAGCTGCTGTTCGCCCGGCGAGCGCGTGATGGCCTGACGCTGGCCCAGCAGGATCTGGCGGGCGGCGGATTCAGGAGCCAGCTCCTGCGGGCGCGGCTGGCCCGGCGCCGGCGGACGCAGGCCGTATTCCGGCGGCACGGTCAGCGGGGCGGTCGAGACGGTCAGGAACTCGTCCGGGGTGATCTTGGTCAGGCCGATCCCCTGGCGAACGCTCGAGCAGGCGCCGAGGGCGAGCATCGAGGTGGTGAGGGTCAGGACGGCGACAGTACGAAGGCGCATGGATTTGATCTCGGTGCGGAGCGCCGGAGCGGGCGCGCGCGTAGGCCTTGGATGATGCGGCTGATTACGACTTTTCGGCGGCGAGGCCAACCTTGGCCGCCCGTTCGGACAGCAGGCTGTCCAGAATCAGCAGGATGACGCCGATGGTGATGGCGCTGTCGGCGACGTTGAAGACCCAGGGGAAAAACCCGGTGCCCGAAAAATCGATGAAATCGACGACGAAGCCGAAGCGGATGCGGTCGATGACGTTGCCGATCGCGCCCCCCATGATCAGGCCGATGGCGGTGATGAGCAGCCGTCGGTCGGCGCGCAACGCCCACCAGCCGAGGATGCCCGAGACGAGGATCGAGAACAGGCTGAGCATCCAGCGGGCCGAGCCGTCGCCGAACAGGCCGAAGCTGACGCCGCGGTTCTCGACCCAGGTGAAGTTCAGGACGGGGGGCAGGATGTTGACCCTTCCGATCTCGCGCAGATCGAGGCCGGACACGATCCAGGCCTTGGTCAGCTGGTCGAGCACGACGACGAGGAAGGCGAAGACGAAGGCCGTGACGGCGAGACGTGAAATTTTCATACGGGCCGCTGGAATGTGGAGGTCGTCGGTTAGCAGTCCGCGGCCCGGGCGCGAAGAGGCAATCGTGTTCCGGGATCGCGTCTGCACATCAGCGGTTGCCTCGCGGGCTCGAAAACCCCAGATGTGACGCTTCGAATTCAGGGAAATCCCGCCCGCCCCTCCAGGAGCGCCGATGCCGCATGCCGACAGCCTGATCCTCACCCTCGTCGGCGGCTTCGTGCTGGCGTTCGTGTTCGGCATGTTGGCCAACCGGCTGAAGCTGTCGCCTCTGGTCGGCTATCTGGTCGCGGGGATCATCGTGGGCCCTCACACCGGCGGCTATGTCGCCGACATCGAACTGGCGCCTCAACTGGCCGAGATCGGCGTGATCCTGCTGATGTTCGGCGTCGGCCTGCATTTCTCGCTCGCCGACCTGATGAAGGTGCGGAAGATCGCCATCCCCGGCGCCCTGGTTCAGATCGCGGCGGCGACGGGACTGGGCTGGGGTCTGGGCCGGCTGATGGGGATGAGCCACCTCGAGGCGACCATGACCGGCTTCGCCCTGTCCGTGGCCTCGACCGTCGTGCTGCTGAGGGCGCTGGAGGAGCGCAAACAGGTCAAGGGACCGGTGGGCCGCCTGGCCATGGGCTGGCTGATCGTGGAGGATCTGGTGATCGTCATCGCCCTGGTCATCCTGCCGTTGCTGATCATCCAGCCCGGCCAGACGCTGGACCCGGCGGCGCTGGCGCAATCGATCGGCTGGACCCTGTTCAAGGTCGCCGTCTTCACCGGCGTGATGCTGATCGTCGGCTCGCGGGTGCTGCCGTGGGTGCTGGTCCGCATCGCCCATACCCGGTCGCGGGAGCTGTTCACCCTCGGCGTGCTGGCCATAGCCCTCGGCATCGCCTGGATCGCCTACGCCCTGTTCCACTCGTTCGCCCTGGGCGCCTTCCTGGCCGGTCTGGTGCTGAACAGCTCGCCGCTGGGCCACAATGCGGCCGAGCGCTCCCTGCCCCTGCGCGACGCCTTCGCCGTGTTGTTCTTCGTCTCGGTGGGGATGCTGTTCGACCCGACCATCGTGGTGCGCGAGCCGCTGGCCGTGCTCGGCGTGCTGGCCATCGTCATCATCGGCAAGTCGATCGCGGCGCTGGCGATCACGACCGCCTTCAAGCTGGACAAGGCGACCAGCCTGACCGTCGCCGCGGCCCTGGCCCAGATCGGCGAGTTCTCCTTCATCCTCGCGGCCCTCAGCGTGCAGCTGGGCGGCATGCGTCAGGAGACGCACGACCTCATTCTGGCGGCCGCCCTGCTGTCGATCTCGCTGAACCCGTTCGTCTTCGCCCTGATCGATCGCATGGGCGCCCGGCCGAAGCCGCCGTCAAGCGGTTCGGTCGAGGGTCTGGCTCTGGCGAAGGAAAAGGCCGCCGCGGCGAATCCCGCGACGGCCTGACCTCATTCTGCCTGCGACCGTTTCTGTCGTAGCGGTCGCCTAATCTGCCCGGATGACGATGACGTCGCCCATCCTCCGGACCGCAAATGTCCGAATTGTCCGAAATGTCCCACGAATTTTCGGCGGACTCGGACAGTTCGTTCCTGCGCGTCCCCCGTCAGAGCACGCCGATCATGCTCGCCACCAGCGGATGCCGGACGATGTCCTGCTCGGCCAGCTTCACCACGGCGATGTTCGGCACCGGCAGCAGGCGTTCGGCGATGTCGGACAGGCCCGAAATCCCGGGCAGCAGGTCGGACTGCTGCGGGTCGCCGGTGACGACCATGGTCGAGTGCCAGCCCAGCCGCGTCAGCAGCATCTTCAGCTGGACGTAGGTGCAGTTCTGGGCCTCGTCGACGACGATGAAGGCGTTGTTCAGGGTGCGGCCGCGCATATAGCCGATGGGGGCGATCTCGATCAGCCCCTCGGCCATCAGGGCCTTGACCCGCTTCATGCTCAGCCGGTCCGACAGGGCGTCGTAGAGCGGGCGCAGATAGGGAGCCAGCTTGTCCTCCATGTCGCCCGGCAGGAAGCCGATCGATTCCCCGGCCTCGACGGCAGGGCGGGACAGGACGATCCGGCCGATCTTGCCGGCCTCCAGCGCCTCCACGGCCTTGGCGACCGCCAGATAGGTCTTGCCCGTGCCTGCCGGCCCGAGAGCCAGGACCATGTTGTGGTGGTCGATGGCGGCCATCAGTTCGGCCTGGCCGTCCGACTTGGGCTTCAGCGTCTTCAGATAGGCCTGGTCCCGGTCGTCGTTGGACGGATAGGGCGACCAGCCGGCGTGGGTCGGCAAGCGGCGTACCTTGGAATCCTCCATGAACTGACGGGAATCGAGCACGCCGTGCTCACGCGAGCTTTCGCGGGTCTGGCGTTTGATGGCTGCACGCTTGGTCATGGACGCCTCCAGGGCATGAAAAAAGGCGATGCCGCAAAAGCATCGCCTCGAACGAAGGTAGGGAGGGGAGAAGAGGATGCGACGCATCCGCCCGGGTCGGAGGAGGGCCCATCCAGGGGCCGGGAAACTCCCAACGGCGCAAGCCGTCGAACCGAACGCACCACGCACGTCCCCGAGGTCTGACCGGACCGGGCTTGATCCGGCTTCCGATCCGGGGCCGAAATGGCGGCCTCGAATCGCATCTACAGAATGATGCTAGCGTGGTTTACGAAGGCTTAAAGCCAAGAAACGGCCCAAGATAAGGTAATGTTTCCATGACGATTTATGCGTTGGCTGACAAGAAACCGCAGCTTCCGCCAGAGGGCGAATACTGGGTGGCTCCGAACGCGATCCTGACAGGAGACGTGATTCTCAAACCCGGCGCCAGTGTCTGGTTCGGGGCCGTGGTGCGGGGCGACAACGATCCCATCACCATCGGCCGGGACACCAATATCCAGGACGGCAGCGTGCTGCATTCCGACCCCGGCGAACCCCTGACCATCGGCGACGGCGTGACCGTCGGACATATGGTCATGCTTCACAGCTGCGAGATCGGCGACAACAGCCTGATCGGCATAGGGGCGGTGGTGCTGGGCCGCGCGGTCATCGGAAAGAACTGCCTGATCGGCGCCAACACCCTGATCACCGAGGGCAAGGTCATTCCCGACGGCTCGCTGGTCGTGGGCCAGCCGGGCAAGGTGGTGCGGCAGCTGGAACCGGGACAGATCGAGGCGCTGAGGGCCTCGGCGGCGCACTATGTGCAGAACTGGAAGCGCTACGCCCGCGACCTCGCCGAGGTCACGCCAGACGCCGGCCGTGAACCGCCGCAAGGCTGAGCGGCGCGCGGGCGGGCTCGCCCACGCCGATCGAGACCCGGGCCGTCAGCAGGCGCGACTCGTCGCGGGCGAGGCTCAGGGTGGCGGCGGGCGCATAGAGGCCCAGGATACGATCCGGCTCCCCTGACGGGCCGCGCAAGGGAACCAGGGTGATCTCGATCTGGGCCGCGCGCTGACCCGCCAGGGCCACCACCACGACCGGGCGGGCTTCCCGCAGGGCCTGGGTCTGGGCCGCGGCGATCAGGGGCCGCGAGCCGGGCCGCCACAGCGACAGCAGCGGCTGTTCCTTCAGGTGTTCGCCGTGAAAATCCTCGATCCAGCCGCCTGCCAGCCTCACCACGGCGTCCTCTCCGGGGCGATCGGCCATGAAGACGCGGGGCAGGCGCAGGCCCAGGGCCGCCGGATCCACGACCGCCCGCGCGGGAATCCCGGCGCGCGCGTCGGCGCGGCGCGACAGGCCGGTCCAGTGGTCGATCAGAAACTGCGTATCAGGATGAAACATAGCCGGAGCCTCTGCCTCATGAGCCGCAAGGGGCGGGCCGGGCCGAAAGCAACGGAATTGAAAGGCTTCCTGTCGTCTGATGCAGGCTGGAGCGGCCCGCGCCATGCTGGGACCGCGCAAGATTGACGTGGAGGATCGGCCCATGCGGGTGCGGATCATGAATTGGCTACTGGCGCTGGGGGGCTTCACGGTCCTGATGGCGGTCGCCGACCCGGCCATGGCCCAGTGCGGCCCGGTATGCCCTCCGCCGCCGCCCCCGTGCTGCGAACCGCCGCCGCCGCCGCCGCCTCCGCCCGCGTGTTGCGAACTGCCGCCGCCCCCGCCGTGCTGCGGCGGCGGCGGGAACCTGAACGTCAATGTGAACGTCAACGCCAACGCCGGCGCCACCGCGGCGGCGCGTGCGGGCCTGAACGCCCGCGCCGGCGGGACCGTCTTCGTCAGCGGCGGCGGCTCGGCCTATGTGACGGTCGAACAGCCCTATCCCACCACCATCAACGGCCTGAACGTCGAAGGCGCGCGCATGCGCAGGACCATCCGGGTTCCCTACGAAGCCCGTCGGCGCTGGGAAAAACGGGTCGTCATCCGGGCCTTCTGCATCGACGACCGCAATGTGCCGCACCCGGCGTCCCAGGTTCGCCCCGACCGCGAGGTCGACGGGAGCTATGAGGGCGAGCTGTACCGCTGCCTGGCCGGCACCTGGCTGCAGATCACCTGGGCCGAATACCAGGGCGACACGGACTTCAACCAGGGCGAGACGATGAACTGCCGCAAGGGCGAGGCCCTGTGGCACGGCCGCGGCGGCCAGATCGAGTGCAAGCGCCAGCGCGACGAGCGCGACTGCAACGAACGCTCCCTGCTGCGCCGCTACGGCGCGGGCGTGAAGATCGTCACCTGGGTCCGCGAGGAGACCTACACCGAATACCGCGAGGAAGTGATCGAGGAGGCCGGCATGGCCGTGTCCGGCGCGATGATCACCCTGGACGGCGGCGTCGGCGGGCGGGTTTTCTGACGCCAGTATGAACGCCGGCGTTCAGCCGCGGGTCAGCCGCGGACGCCTAGAACGGTCATTGTCGACTCCGTCGACATCCTGAGAAGCAAACTGGCCCCGATCCGCAAGGACCGGGGCCATTTTTCGTCTACTGGGCCGGAGCCGCGGCCGGGGCGTTGGTCGAGGTGACCGTGGCGCGCCAGGCGGTGTCCGGGCGAAGGTACTGACGCGCCAGCGCCTGGATGTCAGCCGGGGTGACGGCTTCCAGGTCGCTGATCTGGGTCAGGATTTGCTGGACGTCGTCAGGCCGGGTTGCGACGTCGGCCAGCTGGCTGAGCCAGTATTCGTTGCTGGCCTGGCTGCGGCGCAGGGATTCGATGATCGGCAGACGGGCGCGATTCAGTTCGTCTTCCGTCACAGGTTCGTCGCGGATCTTGGCGACGATATCGTCCACCGCGGCGTAGAAG
The DNA here is from genome assembly GCF_036677305.1 of Brevundimonas sp. Lineage (GTDB taxonomy): Bacteria > Pseudomonadota > Alphaproteobacteria > Caulobacterales > Caulobacteraceae > Brevundimonas. The sequence goes on from NZ_JAKFEB010000020.1 coordinate 16,123, forward strand.
GCCTCCAGCTTGTCGGAGGCTGTCTCGGCGCGGATGACCAGCGAGCCATATCCCGGATAGGTGTCCGACGAACTGGACCCTACGCCGGGCCCGTAGGCGAGAGCCTGACGCTCGCGGATTTCTTCCAGAACACGCAGGTTCAGGACCGCGGACAGCAGGCTGATGCGGCGCGATTCCGTGCGGTCCCCGACGGCGTCGGTCGTGGGCCAGGCGATGTAGGCCAGGGCCTGCTCCGCCGGGCCGTTGTGGGTCAGCCGGACGGGCTCGGCCGTGCCGGCGGGGAAGCGGCGCTGGTCCGAACCGGGCAGGGGCGACGCATCCGGGCCGCGCGGAGGCAGGGCGCCGAAGGTCGAGGCCACGCTGGCGATCGCGTCATCGACCGTCACGTCGCCGACCATCACCACGTCGATCGGACCGGTGGACAGGCTGCGAAGTATCGAGGCCTTCATGTCGTCGTTCGTCCAGCCGGCGATTTCAGCCAGGGTGGGAAGAGCCTCCCGCTTGTCGCCGCTGGCCAGCAGTTCCGGGGATTGAAGGCCGAAGGCCCCGCCCGGCGTGGCCATCTGCTGCGCGATGATCTGCGGGAAGAAGGCCTTGATCTGCTGGAACGGCGCCGGCCGCAGGCCCGGGTCGGTCAGATAGGCGGCGAGCACCTGGGTTTGCAGCTGCAGGTCCTGCGGACGCGTGGCGCCCGAGAGGGCGTAGGAGTCGCCGTCGGTCGAGAAGCCGGCCGAATAGATGCGGCCGTTCAGGACGCGGTTCAGCTCGTCGGCGGTCAGTTTTCCGAGGCCGCCTGCCGCGAAGACGAGCGGAGCGATGCCCTGCGGGTCGATGCGGTCGGTCGGCAGGCCCAGTTCCCCGATGCCGGTGCGGGCGCTGACGAGGATCTGTTCATCCCGGAAGTCCGTCGGTTTGACTGTCAGGCGGACCCCGTTGGCGAAGGTGACGACCGTGGCGCCGACGGCGGCGATCTCGGTGCGGCTCTGGACGACGCCCGGCGCGCCGAACTCCGCATAGGGCCATTCCAGCTGGGCCTGGGCGACCGGCGCCGTCACCGGGACCAACCGCGAGGCTTCCAACGCGGCCGTGACAGCGGCCTCGCCGCCCTCGATCTCCACCGGCGTAACGACGAGGGCCAGAGGGCCCTGGCCCTCGAACACCGTCGGCAGGACCTGATTGACCTGGGCGGCCGTCAGGTCGGTGACCGCCGCATTGAACAGGTCGAGACTGGTCTGGGGCGTGTTGAACACATAGCGGGCGTTGACCGCGCCGGCGAGACCGCTGGCCAGGCTGGGCGTGCGCCGCGTGGCGGCTCCGGCGACGGCGTTTTCAAGGGCCGTGCGGGTTTCGGTGATCTCGCGCTGCAGCTCGGCGTCCGACACCCCGAACTGGATCAGCCGACGCTGCTCCTGTTCGATGGCCTCGAGGGCTCGCTTCCATTCACCCGGATTGAAATTGGCCGAGACCGCGACCGAGGTGAAGCTGTCGGCCCATTCTTCCTCGCCGCCGGTGGCGCTGATGAACGGCGGGTTGTCGGCTCGCGCAAGCTCCCCGAGGCGACGGTTCAGGACGGCGACGCCGAGGCGACGGGTGAGATTGTCGCGGCGCTCGGCGACGCTGTCGGGGTCCCGGTCCGGGTTGCGGATATAGCCGAGCTCGATCGAGGACTGGATCCCGGGTTCGACCAGGATGCGGGTTTCGGGTCCGCGCGGCGCGACTGCGCCGAGATCGGGTTCGGGGCCGGCGGGTCCTGTCGCCTGCCAGCTTTCGAAGGCGTTCCGAACCTTGGCTTCCATCTGGTCGACATCGAAGTCGCCGACGGCGACGAACGTCGCGCGCTCGGGGCGGTAGTAGCTGCGATAGAATTCGACAAACCGTTCGCGCGGGGCGCTGCGGATAATGTCGAGGTCGCCGATCGGCAGGCGGTTGGAGATGCGCTGGCCGGGCGCGAACAGACCCAGTTGGGCCTTGATGCTGCGAAGGGCCGGGGAGTTGCGCAGCCGCTCTTCGCCGACAATGACATTGCGCTCGGCCTCGACGGCGTCCGGGGCCATCAGCGCCTCCGACACCTGCTCGCGCATGATCCGCAACGAATCGTCGACGGTGCCGTCCTCGGCATTGGGCAGTTCCAGCCGGTACACGGTCTCGTCGAAGCCGGTGTAGGCGTTGGTGTCGGCGCCGAAGGCCAGGCCGCGGCGTTCCAGAATGCGCAGCAGCTCGTTTTCGGGGATGTTCGTCGTTCCGTTGAAGGCCATGTGCTCCATGAAGTGGGCCAGCCCCAGCTGGTCTTCATTCTCCATCAGCGAGCCGGCGTCGATGCGCAGGCGGAACGACGCCTGTCCCGGAGGCGTGGCGTTTCGCATGATGGCGTACTGCATGCCGTTCGGCAGGACGCCGAAGCGGACGCTGGAATCAGCGGGAATATCGCTGGTCGTCTGCGCCCATGGATCGGACGGGGCGACCTGTGTCTGCGCCAGGGCCGGCGAAGCCGCGATCAGGACGGTGGCGGAGGCCGCAACGAGGAGGAGCAGGCGACGGGGGGAACGCATTCTCGGTCTCTTTCCGAAGGGCGCGCTCTCCCGGACCGGGGCTGCGCCGTAAAAGGGGCAGGGACGGACGGCGCTGATCGCCGTCCGTCCTGATGCAACCTTTCAGCGACGGCCTCGGCCGGCTCAAGTTACCGAAGATTAATGTGACGGCCTCGAGACGTAGAAATTCGCCGAGTTGCCGACGGCGGTCGCCCCGGTGATGACCGCGCGGCCCGACCCGGCGACGGTCGTGTTGGCGACAGCGGAAACGTCGCCGTTGTTGGTCTGGGTGTTGGTCGCGTCCAGCGTGGCCTGGCATTCCGAGCAGGCGTAGCCGGTGACGCTGTTGCCGACGGCTTCGGCCCCCACATACACGTCATAGCCGTTCGTGCCCGAGAAGGTGGCGGTGACGTCCACCCCGCCCGAGTTGAACTGGGTATTGTCGATCTCGACGAAGACGTCGTTGTTGCCGACCGACACCTCATTGGCGACGCCGCGCGCCTGGGCTTCGGCCTGGCCGTAGTCATAGGCGGTGGTCAGGGCCGAGGCGCGGATGAAGGCGCTGTTGTCCTGATCCGTCTCGGTCACGACGGATCCGCCCTCGTTATAGAGAATGGCCTGGTTGCCGCTGGCGCGGGCGCGGCCGGCCAGGTCCCAGGCGTTGCCGGCGTTGGCGCTGGCCTCGGCCTCGACGAAATCGCCGGTCGAGCGCTGGGTTATCGACAGGTTCTGGCCCGAGGTCGCGTTGCTGTTGACCGCGACGGCGTTGACGATCGCCTCGCTGGTCACGCTGCCGGCGGCGGGAATGTACTGGCTCTGGATGCGGCCGAACGAACGGACCACGGCCGAGGACGACTGGTCGACGGTTCCCTGCAGGAACGAAGCCTGGCCGGCGAGGGCGGTGGTGTTGGAAATGGCCGAGGCGTTGACCGCCGCGCCGCCGTGCAGACGCGCGTCGCTGTCGCCCAGCTCGGTCGTGGCGCTGACCAGATCGCCGGTGTTGGACTGGGTCGCATCGACGGTCAGGTCTGCGTTGTAGGCGCTGACGGCCAGATAGTTGCCGCCGGCCTGGCTGGTCGCATTGACCTCGCCCCAGGTCTCGCCGCCCAGGGTGACGTCCGTGCGGGCGACCGAGTCGCCGCGCATGTCCTGATTTGACTGGACCGTGATGGCGCCGTTCTCGACCGCGCCCGAGGCGGCGTTGCCCTGGGCGGACGTCTCGACGGTCACCTGGTCCTGGGCGTCGACCACGTTCAGCGTCTGGCCGGCGAAGACATCGCCCAGCTGAAGCTGCTCGTTCAGGACGATCGCGCCGTCCTGGGGCGGTGTCTGGGCGGCGGCCTCAGTAGCGGTTGCCGCGCACAGCACCGTCGCGGCTAGCGTGCCAGCGAGACGGATCCGCACGTGTAGCGCCATTGTTCGTGTCCGTGTTGGGGTAGGCGGGATAGTAGCCGCCGGTCGCGCCGACGGTGCCTCCCAGGGGGTCCGGTCCGGCGTTCAGGCACACCTCGGGGCCGGGCGCGCCGTACAGATTGGCCATGAACTCGACGGTCGCGCGCTCGATAAGGGCGCGGACGGCCAGCTGCACCGGCTCCAGCCCGCCTTCGCCGGCAGAGATGTCGAAGACGTTGCCGTTCAGGAAGTCGAACACCCCGGCCGAGATCTCGCGGCCGATAATCTGCTTCTGGTAGGAGACGACGTCGACGACCTCCATGGTCGTGGTCTGCACGAGGCGCAGGTCGATGGCGATGTTCATCACATAGGCCTTGCCCGCGAACGCCGTGGACAGGGGCGTCTGGCTGCTGGCCTGGCCCGCGGCCATGTCGAAGCCGCCCGACCGGATGTTGTAGTTCACCTCGGTGATGCCGCCGACGATATAGAAGTCCGAGCCGGGCACCTGGCCCGCCAGGATGCGGCGATACTGGGTGTCGCCGGGGCCGCCCGGGCCCTGGTCGCCGATCAGGCGGTTGTTGGCGTAGCGCAGCTCGAGCTCGGACACCGAGGTGTCATAGCGTTCGACGATATGGGCGCCGGCCTTGGCAAGGGCCGTATTGGCCATCAGCGACGCGCCGCCCGTGACCTGGCGGCCGCCGTCGGCCGAGACCGTGCCGGTGTAGTCGCTGATCCGGCCGACCGCGATGCGCGGCGAGGGCAGGCTGTAGCGGCGGGCGTAATCGGCCATGCAGTAGAGCGCGGCGGAGTAGGGGGTCGGATTGGCGGTCACGGGCGCGTCGCCGATCGGCGAGGCGTACTGCCCGTTCGGACCGGCTGAGGCCGAGATACAGCCGCTGAGCAGCGCCGCGGCCGCGCAGGCTACGCCGGCGGCTCGCAACCGGCGGGAGGGGGAGCCAGCGCTCATGGAAGCCTCAGGGTGCCGTTCAGGCTCGTTCCGGCGTTGATCGCGCCGTTGTTGACCTGGGTGGAGTTGACGATGACGGTGTTGTGGTTGCCCTGAACGACGACATTCAGGTTGTTGCCGATGGCGGTCGAGCCGCCGATGGCGCTGCCGCCGCTCCCGCCCGCGCCCGAGAAGCTGGAGGAGACCCCGCCGCTGGCGCTGGAATAGGTGCTGGCGCCGGCCTGGATGACGCCGTCAATGATCAGCCGGTTGCCGTTCGCATCCCGTGTCGAACCCGTCTGGGGGCGGGCTGTGGTGTAGCGCGACGCGCCATAGCCGGCCTGATAGGTTCCCAGGCTTGACGAACCGGCCGACTGGGCCGAGACGGCGACAGGCGCGCCGAGGGCGACGACCAGGGCAAGCGCAGGGGCAAGCTTGATGCAGCTGTTCATGGCGACCACCTCTCCAGTGGCAGAGTCAACGGACCGCTAAGGATCCTTCGTCCCACTCTGGGTCATGGTTATTAAGAAGCGCTTGCCATGATGGCGTCCGACAACCGATTGGTTTGCCTTCCTGAATCCCCGGAGCCTTCGCCCTGAACGCGCAACCGCCCGAACGTGTGTTCAACGCCCCGCTGGTCGCGGTCGGCGTCGCCGTGTCGATGCCGATTCTCTATTGGATCCAGACCCGGCTGCCGGACGGCGGTCTCTCGCTGGCGTTCCGGCCGTCCTCACTGTGGGACGGCGGCTGGTGGCCCGGGGTCCTGACCTCGATGTTCGTCCACGGCGGCTGGCCGCATGTCGCCATGAACGCGGTCCTCGGGCTGGCTTTCGGGACGCCGGTGGCGCGGCTGATGCCGGGCGCGAGGGGCGCCGCGGGATTTCTCGCCTTCTATATAGTGTGCGGTCTGCTCGCGACGGCGGGGTTCGGGTTGGCCCATCCCTCCAGCTATGACGCCCTTGTCGGGGCGTCGGGAGCGGTGTTCGGCCTGATGGGGGCGGCCCTTCGCCTGTTGGGCCGCAGGTCCGGGAAGCTGAGAGCCCTCACCGACAAGCGCTTCCTGACGCCGGCGGCCGCGATCATGGCGGTCAACGTCGCCGTCGGCCTGCTGGGCTTCGCTCCGGGCATGGAGGGCGCGCGCATCGCCTGGGAGGCGCACGCCTTTGGATTCGTCGCCGGCGCCCTGCTGATCGGTCCGTGGGCCGCCCTGTTCCGCGCGCGTCCGGAAGCATTTGATTCGCCGCCCGATCTGCGCGACCCTGAGGCCTGAAGCGGTCGATCCGCGGCCGCGCTCTATATAGAGAGGGAGGAGCCGCGATGCTGGTCGCCGAAATTCTCAAGGACAAGGGCGACGCCGTCTACGCCATCGCGCCCGATCTGACGGTCGGCGAGGCATGCGGCGAGCTGGATCGGCGGCGCGTCGGCGCCCTGATGGTCTGCAAGAATGACAAGGTGGTGGGCGTGCTGTCCGAGCGGGACGTCGTGAGAGCCGTCGCCCGGGAGGGCCAGGCC
>NZ_JAKFEB010000020.1:27500-31733 GCF_036677305.1 Brevundimonas sp.
CCGACCTGCACGAATGGCGTAACGACTTCCCCACTGTCTCCAGCACAGGCTCAGTGAAATTGAATTCCCCGTGAAGATGCGGGGTTCCCGCGGTCAGACGGAAAGACCCTATGAACCTTTACTATAGCTTCGCCTTGGCGTTAGCGACCGTATGTGTAGGATAGGTGGGAGACTATGAAACCGGGGCGCCAGCTCTGGTGGAGTCATCCTTGAAATACCACCCTTACTGTCGTTGACGTCTAACCGAGGGCCGTTATCCGGTCCCGGGACATGGCGTGGTGGGTAGTTTGACTGGGGCGGTCGCCTCCTAAAGTGTAACGGAGGCGCGCGATGGTGGGCTCAGACCGGTCGGAAATCGGTCGTCGAGTGCAATGGCATAAGCCCGCCTGACTGCGAGACTGACAAGTCGAGCAGAGACGAAAGTCGGCCATAGTGATCCGGTGGTCCCGCGTGGAAGGGCCATCGCTCAACGGATAAAAGGTACTCTAGGGATAACAGGCTGATTTTGCCCAAGAGTCCATATCGACGGCAAAGTTTGGCACCTCGATGTCGGCTCATCACATCCTGGGGCTGGAGCAGGTCCCAAGGGTATGGCTGTTCGCCATTTAAAGTGGTACGTGAGCTGGGTTCAGAACGTCGTGAGACAGTTTGGTCCCTATCTGCCGTGGGTGTTCGAAGCTTGAGAGGATCTGTCCCTAGTACGAGAGGACCGGGATGGACATACCTCTGGTGGACCTGTCGTGGCGCCAGCCGCGCAGCAGGGTAGCTATGTATGGAATAGATAACCGCTGAAAGCATCTAAGCGGGAAACTAACCTCAAAACAAGGCTTCGCTGAGGATCGTGGAAGACTACCACGTTGATAGGCCAGGTGTGGAAGTGGGGCGACCCATGAAGCTTACTGGTACTAATAATCCGATCGGCTTGATCGTTTCTCAGCAAAACTCATTCGATTTTTCGAATACGACAATGTCTTCTCACAATCGTCTATCCGCCTGGTTGACCTGGTGGCTATGTCGGAGGTTCCCCACCCGATCCCATTCCGAACTCGGTCGTTAAGCCCTCCAGAGCCGATGGTACTTCGTCTTAAGGCGCGGGAGAGTAGGTCGCCGCCGGGTCTACCAGACGGATAGATGATTGTGATTTCTCTCGAACAGCTCTTCCTTTGCACTACCGTTTGCCGCGGGATGGAGCAGCCCGGTAGCTCGTCAGGCTCATAACCTGAAGGTCGCAGGTTCAAATCCTGCTCCCGCACCCAAACTTTCAGAAACCCGTCTGGACCCGTCCGGCGGGTTTTTGCATGTCCGAAACGCGTGCTGACGCATTTAACGTCTGGTCCCGCATCCATGATCTCGAAGCCCCGCCCGGCATCCGCCGGCGGGGCTTTTTGCTGTTCTGGACCAAGGCCGGGCGCGTGGCGCGCGGCCCTTGTCGCCGCGTTCGAGGCCGGACGCGCTTGACCGGCACCGGCCGGTCTGACGGTCGCGCTGGTTCAGGCAAGGTGGCGCGAGCCGTCGGCGGCGGGCCGTGGATCGATTTGGTCTGCTTGCGGTGGCTGGTGCGGCTGCCGGGTGCGCCGCGGCGGTCGCGGCTGCGCGCCTCCGTCCGCGTGACGGCGAGGGTGACCGAAGGGCCCGATGGTCGGCCACAGATCCACGAGTCAACGACCGGCCCCGAGGGGACCGGCCAATGAAAACGTGGGCCTGCGTCAGCTCCGGACGCAGGCGGGGTCAGCCGTTCCGGGAATCCCACCAGCGCACGGCGTCCGCATCGCGGGCGCTGAGCTCGGGGTAGGCGGCGTCGGAACCGACGTCCGGCACGCGCCGCCACGAGCGGGCGCATTTGGGATGGTCGGCCAGACGCACATCGACCGTGACCGCGTCTCCGCCCGTCGCCAGCTCGGCGCCGGAGGTGCGGAAGACCTCGGCTGCGTCGAGGCCGTCGAACGGCGCGAACGCCTCCGCCGGTCCAGTCACCACGGGCCAGGCGTCGAGGGCGCCGCCGATGACCTTGTCCCGCCGCGAAGCTTCCAGCGCCTCATTGACGGTTTCCAGCACGGTCTGGACCCTGGCCCAGCGCGCCGCCTCGGCGTCGTTTCGCCACTCCGCCGGCGTCGCGGGGATGACCCGGGCGCAGTTTGAGCCGCCGTCGGGGAAGCGGGTGCCCCAGGCCTCTTCCATGGTGAAGGGCGTCAGGGGCGCCAGCCAGGCGGTCAGGCGCATGAACACCTCGTCCATGACCGTGCGGGCCGCGCGGCGGCGGATCGCGTCGGGGCGGTCGCAGTAGAGGCTGTCCTTGCGGATGTCGAAATACAGGGCCGACAGGTCGTTGGAGCAGAATTCAAGCACCGGACGGACGACGTCCTGGAAGCGGTATTCGGCGTAGGCCTTGCGCACGTCGCGATCGAGTTCCCACAGGCGATGCAGGATGAATTTCTCCAGCGGCGGCATCTGGTCCAGCGGAAGGCGCTCTGCCTCGTCGAAGCCGACGAGGGCGCCCAGCAGGTAGCGGACGGTGTTGCGCAGCTTGCGATAGGCGTCGACCGTGGTCTGCAGGATCTGTTTCCCGATCCGCTGGTCCTCGGCGTAGTCCACCAGCGAGACCCACAGGCGCAGGATGTCGGCGCCGGATTCCTTGATGACGACGGCGGGGTCGGTGGTGTTGCCCCGCGACTTGGACATCTTCTCCCCGTTCTCGTCCTGGGTGAAGCCGTGGGTCAGGACGGCGTCATAGGGGGCGCGGCCGCGGGTGCCGGCGCCTTCGAGAAGATTGGACTGGAACCAGCCGCGGTGCTGGTCCGAGCCTTCGAGGTAGAGGTCGGCCGGCCAGTGCGAGGGGCGGTCGCCCTTGTAGCCGTGGGCCGGATCGCGGGTTTCGAGCGTGAAGGCGTGGGTGCAGCCGCTGTCGAACCAGACGTCGAGGATGTCCTCGATCTTTTCGAAGCGGGAAGCGTCGTGGTGGCCGAGGAAGTCGGCGTCGGGCTGGGTGAACCAGGCGTCGGCGCCGCCTTCGGCCACGGCTGCGGTGATGCGGGCGTCGACCTCGGCGTCGATCAGCGGCTGGCCGGTCTGTTTGTCGACGAACATGGCCAGAGGCGTGCCCCAGGCGCGCTGGCGGCTGATCAGCCAGTCGGGACGGCCCTCGACCATCGAGCGGATGCGGTTGCGGCCCGCCTCGGGGTGGAAGTCGGTCTTGTCGATGGCGTCCAGCGCCCGCTCGCGCAGGGTTCCGTCGCCCTTCAGCGGCGCATCCATGCGGATGAACCACTGGGGCGTGTTGCGGAAGATGATGGGGGCCTTGGAGCGCCAGCTGTGCGGATAGGAATGCTCCATCCGCCCGCGGGCCAGCAGGGCGCCCGCCTCGATCAGCTTGTCCATTACCGCGCCGTTGGCGGGGCCGAACTTGCCGGTCTTCTTGCCTTCGGTCTCGAGCACCTTGAGGCCGGCGAACAGGGGGACGTGGTCATAGTAGGCGCCGTCGGGGTCGACGGTGTCCGGCACCTCGTGATGACCGTGGGCCTTCCAGACCTCGAAGTCGTCGGCGCCGTGGCCGGGGGCCGTGTGGACGAAGCCCGTGCCGGCGTCGTCGGTGACGTGGTCGCCGGCCAGCAGTGGCACGGAGAAGCCGTAGCCGGCCGACAGGGCCGCCAGCGGGTGAGCGCATTCCAGACCGGAAGGGTTCAGGTCGTCGATCCGGGTCCAGCTCGCGATCTTCGCGGCCTTGAAGACGTCCTCGGCCAGTTTGTCCGCCACAATGAGCCGATCGCCCGGTTTGGCCCAGGGCTGGAACTCGAGGCCCTCTTCCATGGCCGTGACCTCGTAGAGGCCGTAGGCGATCTCGGGACCGTAGCTGATGGCCCGGTTGGCCGGGATGGTCCAGGGCGTCGTGGTCCAGATGACGATCGACGGATTGGCGTGGCGGAAGGCCAGAAGGTCGTCGGGATGGTCGTCGGTGGCGCCGGTGACGGGGAATTTGACCCAGACCGTCGGGCTGACGTGGTCGTGGTATTCGATCTCGGCGTCGGCCAGGGCGGTGCGCTCGACCGGCGACCACATGACGGGCTTGGAGCCGCGGTACAGCTGGCCTGAGTTCTTGAACTTGTGGAACTCGGCGACGATGGCCGCCTCGGTCGTGAAGTCCATGGTGGCGTAGCGGTGGTCCCAGTCACCGAGCACGCCCAGCCGCTTGAACTGCTCGCGCTGCACGTCGATCCAGCCGGTCGCATATTCGCGGCA
>NZ_JAKFEB010000021.1:0-2002 GCF_036677305.1 Brevundimonas sp.
GGCGGAAACTGGTCCTGGAACACCGAACAGGCGGCCATCGGAACGCACAGCGCCGCAAGCGCCAGCACGACAACAATCTTCAGACGGCTCATGCCCAGCGGCTCTCGGTCAGGGTCAGCGACAGGTCCAGCGCCACGGCCTGTGCGGGCGGCCGCCCGGCTTCCGGCGCCAGGTCCTCCGCCTCGACGGTGACGGTCACGGGCGCATCGCCTTCGCCCAGCAGGTTCAGCACCTCCTCGCCGAAGCGGAAGGGCAGGATGTAGTCGCCCCCATGATGCGCGTGCTCCCCCTCCCGCAGGTGCAGGAAGGTCGGCGACGAGCCCAGGGAAATCCGCCGTCCGCCGCAATGCATGCGGATCTCGATCGACCGGTCCAGCAGCCCCTCGGTCGCGGCGTATGCGACCGAACCGGCCCCCGCGATCATCAGCGTGTCGTCCGCCGCCCGCATCCTCGCAACGGCCTCCGCCGGCAGGGTGACGGACAGGCCGCCCCGCCCCGCGCCCTCGGCCCGCATCGGATAGACCACGCCTCCCAGGGGTTCGCGCCGCTTCGCTCCGGGCGGCCCCATCTCCGGCACATTGAACACGGGGAAGGGGTACAGCTGGTCATAGCCATAGCCGAGCGTCCGGGTCTCCAGCACGCTGCCGACCCGCCACTCCCCGGTATCCTCGCCCTGCCCGCCGACGAAGCCGTTCAGCGTCCGCGCCGTCCAGTCGTCGGGATAGACGCTCGCCGGCTGACGCGCGTGCCAGGTCGCCCAGACGCGGTCGACGTTCGCGTGATGCAGCCAGAAGATCGGATCGGTCGCCGCCGTGTTCAGCCGCTTCATCAGCCCGCCGACCAGTTCGTGGATGTAGTTGTGGCCATAGCCCTCGACCATGCCCGCTCCCGTCGGCAGCTTGCCGGCGAAGGTCTCGAAATCGTCCGAGGTCAGTCGCGACATATAGGGGGACCGGGCCCAGCGGGCGGCGTTGAAGTCCAGCACATCGACGCCCCGCGCGCGCTGCCGCTCGTACAGCAGGGCGTCCTCGTCCGTGATCCACGACGGCAGGGTCAGGTGCTCCTGCGAGTCCCAATAGGGCATGGCGAAGCCGGCGTGGCCGGTCAGCCCGGCGATGATCCGCTCCAGATGCAGCAGCTGCAGACGGTGCCAGGGCAGGAACAGGCCGTTGTTGTGCTGGCCGTTGCGGGAATGGATCGTGTTCTGGCGGGCCCAGGAGCGGTCGTCCCGGCGCCGCTTCATCAGCGCCAGACCCTCGCCGAAGGCGACGACGTCATCGCTGGTGGCGGACAGGCTGCCTGCGCCACGGCGGGTCCGCTGGGTCTGGGCCAACACCGGTCCGGCGCACAGGCCCAGCATGGCGGCGCCGGTCAGCGCCTGACGTCGATCGATTTTCACTGATGCCCCCGCGTCTTCCCCGACGGCGAAGGTTCACCAAACTCAACCCGGTGTCGACCCCGGGTCTCGCGCCGGCGCCTGGCCGATGAACCGCGCCCGCCGCCCATCGGCCCACATCTCGCGCAGCCCCTCACGTGGCATGTCCGCCCCGAACACCGCCAGCTGGGCGACCCAGACCTCGGACAACTGCTCCACCGTCCCCTGCACCCAGCCCGGCGCCTGCTGCCGCGACCAGTTCAGCGGCGACACGGCGTTGAACACCATCAGGAAGGCCGCGACCGTGAAGATCGCCCGGCTGGTCCAGCGCCGGTCCCGCGCGGCCACGCCCTCGTCATCCAGCGGCGGCGCGGGCGGAAAGGCGAACCGCCCCAGCGCCGCCAGCGCATTCTCGCGCGTCGGCAGGTCGTGGGCGTCCGCCGTCTCGATCCAGTCGCTGGGCGGATCCTCGGGCGGGGGCAGGCTTTCGGCCAGCGGGGGGAAGGGCGAATCCCCCTGCCGTTTCGGGAACGGTTGAAGCGGGAACTTGCCGCCGAACTCTTCCTTATCGTCGAATCTCATGATCCAGGTCCCTGCATCACAACGCCTCAGAACTGGAAATAGATG
>NZ_JAKFEB010000022.1:0-5720 GCF_036677305.1 Brevundimonas sp.
CCGACGCGGTCGGCGGTGCTGGTCCGGCTGTCCCACAGCCACATCCGCTTCGGCACCTTCCAGCGGGCGGCCTATCTGGGCCGCAAGGACATGATCGAGGCGCTGGTCGAGCACGCTCGCGCCCTCTACCACCCGGACGTGGAGCCGGGAGACACGCCCGGCTTCCTGCGCGCCGTGGTCGAGGCGTCGGCGCGGCTGACGGCGCGGTGGATCGCGGCGGGCTTCGTCCACGGGGTGCTGAACACCGACAATCTGAACGTCACCGGCGAGAGCTTCGACTATGGCCCCTGGCGGTTCCTGCCGCACTACGAGCCCGGCTTCACCGCCGCCTATTTCGACCAGACCGGCCTCTACGCCTTCGCCCGGCAGCCCGAGGCGGTGTTCTGGGCCCTGACCCAGCTGGGCGGGGCGCTGAAGCTGGCCGCCGACGCCGAACCCCTGACCGAGGCCCTGAACGGTTTCGGCCCGGCCTATATCCGCGAACTGCGCGCCGCCTTCCTGGCGCGACTGGGCGTGCACGCCCTCGGCGAGGCCGCCGACCAGCGGCTGCTGGATGCGACCCTGGCGCTGCTGCGCGAAGGCGGCGAGGCGTTGCGGTGGGAGCCGCTGTTCTTCGACTGGTTCGGGGGCTTCGCCTCTTCGGCCCGGGCGCTGGGCGGGCCGCGGGGGAAACTCTATCAGGGCGAGACCTTCGACGCCTTCCGCTTCGCCCTGTTCGAGCACCAGCCCGACCGTCCCGAGCGGCTGGAGCATCCGTACTTCGCCCGGCCCGAGCCCGAGGAAATGCTGATCGACGAGGTCGAGGCGATCTGGACGGCGATCGACGACGATGACGACTGGGGCGCGCTGCAGGGCAAGATCAAACGGGTTCGCGAGGCCGGCGAAGCCTGGGCCCTGACGGACTGCTGACAGCAGGCTGGCAGCAGGGTGGCGGTAGGAACGAGAGGCCGGTCGCCGCCGGCTTCGTCGTCCGATCCGGGGAGCCGCCGCCATGCAGAAGCCGCAACCGTGCTCCGCCCGCCACAACCTTGACCTTAACCCGGCCTCAACGCCCGTCGCATTACAGAGAATTATGCATACGGCCACGCTTCGGCCCCGTAGCTCTCGCAGAAGGCGGTCACGGATGGTTACGGTCACGCTTCGCACCCTTGCGGAATGGCTTGCGCAATCCGACATCGTGACTGTTGCAAATCAAAAGAGCGCCCTCCCCGGCGTCAGAAAAATGACTTCTCAGACCCTCACCCCCGCCCGCTCGCGCCTGAACGCCAGCTACCGCAACCTGACCCTCTGGACGCTGCAGGGCTGGCTCGTGATGTTCTTCATCGGCGCCGGCTACGCCAAGCTCAGCGAACCGATGACCAATCTGGTCGAGCTGATGCGCTGGCCGTCGCTGGTGAGCGAGAACATGGTGCGTGGCCTGGGCATCGCCGAGATCGTCCTGGCCGTCCTGGTGCTGGCTCCGCTGGTGTCGTGGAAGCACGGCCGGCCGCTGCTGGTCATGGCCGCATCGGGCCTGCTGGCGCTGGAAGTCGTCATGCTGGGACTGCACGCCTTCGGCATGGATGTGGGTCCGGCGGTGACCAATCTGGTGCTGATCGCCATGACGGCCCCGGTCCTGTGGATGCGGGCCCGCGAGGTTCGCTAAGGCGACTGCCTGCCGAATACGACGACGGCCGTCGGAGTTCATCTCCGGCGGCCGTTTTCAATTCCGCCCTCCGAACTGAAGGCTTCCCTTTACGTGCACGTCAAGTTATGACGGGTGCATGGCGACCGCCGACGATCATCGCACCTATTCGATCCGCCAGTTGTGCCGCGAGTTCGGCGCGACGGCGCGGGCCCTGCGCTTCTATGAGGACAAGGGGCTGCTGACGCCCGCCCGCAAGGGCCAGACGCGAGTCTATGACGCCCGCGACCGGGCCCGGCTGAAGCTGATCCTGCGCGGCCGGCGCATCGGCTTCTCCCTGCAGGAGATCCAGGAAATGCTGGATCTCTACGACCACGACAATCACAACGCCCATCAGATGGCGGTCGCCCTGCGCCGCCACCGGGCCCAGATCGCCGCGCTGAAACAGCAGCGCGAAGACCTCGACGCCGCCATCGAGACGGCCGAGGAAGCCTGCGCCGTCATGGAGAAGAAGCTGGGCGAATACCGTCCCGACCTTCTGCCCGGCGCCGAGGAATACGCCGACCTGCTGAAGGCCCGGCTGAATCCCGATCCCCACCATCAGCCCTTCAAAGCGAGAGCCTGAGCATGGCCTACAAGGCGCCTGTCCGCGACCTGACGTTCATTCTGGACGAGGTGCTGGAGATCGACCGCTATTCGAACCAGCCCGGCTTCGAGGACGTCTCCGCCGATCTGGTCGCCCAGATTCTCGAGGAAGGCGCGAAGTTCGCGGAAGAGGTCATCGCCCCGCTGAACCGCGTCGGCGATCAGGAAGGCTGCAAATGGGTTGACGGCAAGGTCACCGGGCCGAAGGGCTGGAAGGAAGCCTATCAGGCCATGGTCGCCGCCGGCTGGCCCGCCCTGTCGGCCCTGCCCGAGCATGGCGGCCAGGGGATGCCCGCCGTGGTGGCCATGGCGTTCGGCCAGATGACCGCCGCCGCCAGCGCCGCCTTCTCGATGTATCCGGGCCTGACGGCCGGCGCCTACTGGGGCCTGAACGCCAACGGCTCGGACGAGTTGAAGGCGAAGTATCTGCCGAAGATGGCGACGGGCGAATGGGGCGGCACCATGAACCTGACCGAGCCGCAGTGCGGCACGGATCTGGGCCTGATCCGCACCAAGGCCGTCCCGAACGGCGACGGCAGCTACAACATCACCGGCCAGAAGATCTGGATCTCGTCGGGCGAGCACGACTTCACCGACAACATCATCCATCTGGTGCTGGCCCGCATCGAGGGCGCGCCCGCCGGCATCAAGGGCATCAGCCTGTTCGTCGTGCCCAAGGTCTTCGTCAATGACGACGGCTCGCTGGGCGAGCGCAACGAGGGCGCGGCCTGCGCGGGCCTCGAGCACAAGATGGGCATCCACGGCAACGCCACCTGCGTCATGGCCTATGAGAACGCGAAGGGCTGGCTCGTCGGCACCGAGAACAAGGGCATGGCGGCCATGTTCGTGATGATGAACGAGGCGCGTCTGGGCACCGGCCTGCAGGGCCTGTCGATCGGCACCGCCGCCTATCAGGCCGCCGTCGAATTCGCCCATGACCGCCTGCAGGGCCGCAGCCTGACCGGGCCGAAGAACCCGGACGGCCCGGCGGACTCCATCATGGTCCACCCCGACGTGCGCCGCATGCTTCTGGAGGCCAAGGCCTTCGTCGAGGGCGGCCAGGCCTTCACCCTGTGGACCGCTCTGCAAGCCGACCTGCAGCACTCCAACGACGAGGCCGAGGCGACCAAGGCCCGCGACTACATGGGTCTGATCACCCCGGTGCTGAAAGCCTATCTGACCGACAAGGGCTTCCACGTCGCCTCGCTGGCCATGCAGGTGCACGGCGGCAGCGGCTACACCGAGCATTTCCCGGCGTCGCAGTATCTGCGCGATGCGCGGATCACCATGATCTATGAGGGCGCCAACGGCATCCAGGCGCTGGACCTCGTCGGCCGCAAGCTGCCGGCCAACGGCGGCCGGGCCATCATGAGCTGGTTCGCCGACATCGACGCCTTCGTCTCGGAGAACGGCGGCGAGGGCCCGATCAAGCCCTTCGTCGACGGCCTGGGCGACGCCAAGAAGAAGCTGCAGGAGGCCACCATGTGGCTGATGCAGAACGGCATGCAGAACCCGGACAACGCCGGCGCGGCGAGCACCGACTATCTTCACATCTTCGGCCTGACGGCCCTGGCCTATATGTGGGCCCAGATGGCCAAGGCGGCGCAGACGAAGGTGGACGAGGGTTCGACCGATCCCTTCTACGCCAACAAGCTGATGACCGGCCGCTACTTCGTCGAGCGCATCCTGCCCGACACGGGGGCGCATCTGGCCAAGCTGAAGACGGGCGCGGAAGTGCTGATGCAGATGCCCGCCGAGGCGTTCTGATCTGATTGTCTCCCTCCCCTTCATGGGGAGGGTGGTCGGCGCGAAGCGACGACCGGGTGGGGCAAGGCCGGCAAAGAGCCGCCGGCTTTTCCTCGCCAAGCGTCCCCCACCCGGCCGCTTCGCGGCCACCCTCCCCACAAGGGGGAGGGAGAACGCCGAGCGAGCCCATGAACGTCCTCAACGTCCCCGAGCCCGAATTCATGCAGGAGGAGGAGATCGTCCTCTTCTCCGACAGCGTCGGCAAATGGATCGACGAGCATGCGCCGCCCGAGGCAGTGCAGTCGTGGATCGCCAACTCGAGCGTGCCGCGCGAGCTGTGGAACCAGTCGGGTGAGGCGGGCCTGCTGGGCCTGTCCATGCCCGAGGCCGACGGCGGCATGGGCGGCGACTACCGACACGAGGTGGTGCTGATGCGCCAGCTGGGCTGGAAGGGCGCGGACCATTTCGGCATCTCGCTGCACAATGCGATCGTCATGCCCTACATCTGGCACTACGGCACCGAGGAGCAGAAGGCGCGCTGGCTGCCACGGCTCCAGTCGGGCGAACTGGTCGGCGCCATCGCCATGACCGAGCCGGGCGCGGGCAGCGACCTGCAGGGGGTCAAGACCACCGCCATCAAACAGGGCAACGGCTATGTGGTGAACGGGTCCAAGACCTTCATCACCAACGGCCAGCTGGCCAATTTCATCATCGTCGTGGCCAAGACGGACCCGAACGAGGGCGCAAAAGGCACCTCGCTGATCGTCGTCGAGACCGACGGCGCCGAGGGCTTCGAGCGCGGCCGGAACCTGCACAAGATCGGCATGGAGGGGAACGACACCTCCGAGCTGTTCTTCAACGACGTGAAGGTCCCCGCCGAGAACATCATCGGCGGCGGCGAGGGCCAGGGCTTCATCCAGCTGATGCAGCAGCTGCCGCAGGAGCGGCTGAACATCGCCGTCCAGGGCGTGGCCGCGGCCGAGCGCGGGCTTCAGGAGACGCTGGCCTACGTCAAGGAGCGCAAGGCCTTCGGCAAGCGGGTGATCGACTTCCAGAACACCCAGTTCAAGCTGGCCGAGGTGAAGACCAAGCTGACCGTGGCCAAGGTCTTCGTCGATCACTGCCTGGGCCTGCATCTGCAGGGCAAGCTTGACGCCGCCACGGCCTCGATGGCCAAATACTGGGTCACCGACATCCAGGGCGAGGTCATCGACGAGATGCTGCAGCTGCACGGCGGCTACGGTTACATGAACGAGTATCCGATCGCCCAGCTGTACAAGGACGCGCGGGTCCAGCGCATCTACGGCGGCACGAACGAGATCATGAAGCTGCTGATCGCGCGGACGCTGTAGGCCACCCCGACACTCGTCACCCTCGGGCTTGACCCGAGGGCCAGACCGTCCGCCCGCGCAGTGTTCAGTGGTCGAGCCGCTCGATCAGCGCCGGATCGCCTGCCGGACAGGCGCACAACGTCTGATCCTCGGGTCGAGCCCGAGGATGACGGTTTGGATGGTGCGCGCTATGCCATCCACATGATCCGCCTGTTCGTTCCCCAGCCCCTCTCCCCCGACGCCGCCGTCATGCCGACGCTCGACCAGTCGCGCTACCTGACCCAGGTGATGCGGCTGAAGATCGGCGACAGCCTGCTGGTCTTCAACGGCAGCGACGGCGAGTGGCGATGCGTCATCGCCGAGGTGCTCAAGAA
>NZ_JAKFEB010000023.1:0-18506 GCF_036677305.1 Brevundimonas sp.
GACGCCTGGTGGAGCGCCCACCAGCGCTACGGCAAACTGCCGTGGAAAGACGTCCTGCTGCCGGTCGCGGAGCTGTGCGAGGAGGGCGTGCCCATGCCCCAGCTGATCGCCTGGTACCTCGAACGGAACATGGCCGGCTTCGACCGCCGCGCGGCCATCATCGAGGAGAACGACAACCGAAAGAAGGTCTACGCCCCGGGCGGCCGCACCCCCGCCGTCGGCGAGGTCTTCGCCAACCCCGACCTCGGCCGCACCCTGCGCCTGATCGCCGAGGGCGGCCGCGACGCCTTCTATGAGGGCGTCATCGCCGACCACATCGAACGCTATTTCCGCCGCATCGGCGGCTGGATGACCAAGGCCGATCTCAGCCCCCACCGCACCGAATGGGTCGAGCCGATCCGCACCGACTATCGCGGCGTCGACGTCTACGGCCTCGGGCCGAATACGCAGGGCCTGTCGACCAACCAGATCCTCAACATCTGCGAGAATTTCGACCTGAAAGGCATGGGCTTCCAGTCCGCCGCCTCGATCCACCATCAGGCCGAGGCCAAGCGGCTGGCGTTCGAGGACCGGGCCAAATGGTTCGCCGATGACCGGTTCAGCCGCACCCCCGTGGAGTATCTGAACTCGAAAGCCTACGCCGCCGAGCGCGCCCGCCTGATCCGCCCCGACCGCGTCATGGACCGCGCCTTCCCGGGCGACGCCCCGACCCAGGGCGACACGACGTATTTCAGCGTCGCCGACAGGGACGGCATGATGGTCAGCTGGATCCAGTCCAACTACCGCGGCATGGGCTCGGGCCTCGTCGCCGACGACGGCGAGGGCCGGACGCTGGGCTTCATGTTCCAGGACCGCGGCGAGCTGTTCGCCCTGACCGACGGCCACCCCAACGTCTACGCGCCGGGCAAACGCCCCTTCCACACCATCATCCCCGGCTTCGCCTGCAAGGGCGGCGAGCCCTGGATGGCCTTCGGGGTCATGGGCGGCGGCATGCAGCCGCAGGGCCAGGCCCAGATCATCATCAACATGGTCGACTACGGCCTCGACCCGCAGGAGGCCGGCGACAGCCCGCGCTGGCAGCACGAAGGCTCGTCCGAACCCACCGGCCATCCGTCCGAAGGCGTCGGGACCCTGTTCCTCGAAACGGGCGTCCCGGCGGCGTCGAAGGCGCAGCTCGAGGCCATGGGCTGGGTCCTCGGCGGTCCCAACGGCGGCTTCGGCGGCTATCAGAACGTGGTGCGCCAGACCAACGGTCGCGGCCCCTGGACCTACGGCGCGGCGACGGAGATGCGGAAGGACGGGGTCGCCCTGGCCTACTGACCCGCCACCTGTCCGACACAATCCCCGGTGAAACCTTGCACACGCGCAGGTGTTCGCGCGCATGACCGGGGGTTCTGATGATCGCACTGTTCGCCGCCGCCGCGCTTCTCGCCGGCGCGCCCTGCAACCCGCCGTCGGGGGTGGAAGCCCTCTGGACGCCCGACCACCGCTTCATCGTCGTGGGCGAGATCCACGGTACGACCGAGGCTCCGGCGGCCTTCGCCCAGATCGTCTGCGCCGCCACGGAACAGGGTCCTGTCACCGTGGCCCTGGAGCTGCCCACCGAGATGCAGCCCCGGCTCGACGCCTTCATGGCGGCGACCGACGACGCCTCCGCCGAGGCGCTGCTGCACGACACCTTCTTCTGGGAGACCGATCCCGAACGGCAGGACGGGCGCAGCAGCGTGGCCATGCTGGAGATGATGCAGTCGGTCCGCCGCCTGAAGGCCGCGGGCCGCGACGTGACCCTTCGCGGCTTCCAGCCGTCCAATCCGAGGCCCGCGACCTTCGACCAGAACTACTATGAGCTGGATATGGCCGTGGAGCTGGCGCACGCCGCAGCCGAGCGACCCGAGTCGCGCGTGCTGGTCCTCGTCGGCAACATTCACGCCAGCAAGACCCGGTTCGACCGGTTCGACCTCATGCCGGCCGCCGCCCATCTGCCGCGCAAGGCCACCCTGACGCTGAACGTCGCCCAGCAGGGCGGCCAGTCGTGGAGTTGTCAGGCTGAAGGGTGCCGCGCCCACGACTCCATGGAGCGTTACGACACGACCGCGCGGGGGATCGTCATGGGATCCGCCGCCGAAGGCGCCTATGACGGCGTCATCGCCGTCGGGCCGTGGACCGCATCGCCGCCGGTTGGAGCGCGGGCCGTTCCCGCGCCCTGACATCAGTCCGCCGTGATCTCTTCCGGCTCCAGCTCATAGACCGTCGCGCAATATTCGCAGGTCACCCGGATCTTGCCGTCGGCCTCGACCATCTCGGCCCGCTCCTCGGGCTTGAACGAGGTCAGGACGCCGGCGATGCGGTCGCGCGAACAGCGGCACTGGGCCACCAGCGCCCGCGCGTCCTCCAGCCGCACGCCGTCCTCGTGGAACAGGCGGAACAGAAGAGTCTCCGGCGTGATCGTCGGGTCCAGCAGTTCGTCGTCGCCCAGCGTCTGGAACAACGCCCGCGACCGGTCCCACGCCTCCTCGGTCGAGCCGCGCGCGGCGTCTCCGGCGATCAGCTGGATCAACGCCCCGCCGGCCCGCCAGCCGGCGCCCGCCTCGGTCACGACCGAGCCGACCGACAGCCGCACCTTGGTCGGGATCTGCTCGGACTGCTGGAAATAGTGTTCGGCCGCCAGCGACAGGCTCTCGCCCTCGATCGGCGTGATCCCCTGCGTCCGCTCGAAATCGGGACCGCGGTCCAGCGTCATCACGAACACGCCCTGCCCCAGCAGCGAACGGGCGCCGGGCCGGGCGAAGCCCTGCGACGCCGCGGCGACCTCGTCCTCGTCGAACCGGCAATAGCCGCGCATATGCCCCTGGGTGTCGTAGTCGGCGACGACATAGCGCACCGGCCCGTCGCCCTGCGCCTGCACGATCAGCCGGCCCTCGAACTTCAGGCTCGACCCCACCAGCGCCGCCAGGGCGCAGGCCTCGCCCAGCAGGGCCGCGACCGGCTCGGGATAGTTATGCGCCGACAGGATGGCGTCGATGGTCTCGCCCAGACGCACCAGCCGCCCGCGCACGGGCCAGCCCTCGATCTGGAAGGCGGCGGCCAGATCGTCGGCGGGGTTGGCGGGCGAAGGCGACGTATGCGCGTGATCGGTCACGGGCGATCCTCAAGCTGGGATGGGCGGAACGCGCCTAGATAGGGAACGCATGGAGCGATTAGAAGGCGGCGGCTCCATTCCCTTCTTTCGTCATCCTCCGGCAAGCCGCGCAGCGGCGCAGACCGGGGGACCCAGTGGCGCCGCGACGGCGGCGAAACACCACTGTCTCCGGGATTGGCGCGCTCGACAGGTTCGCGCTCCCGCGCGTCGCTGGGTCCCCCGGTCTCGCTGCGCTCGCCGGAGGATGACGAAAGGAAGGTGCAGCAGATTCCGATGCAGTTACGTTCTTCCAGGCGCCCCGAGCCTTGCCCGGCCCCGGAATGACGGGGATACAGGTTCCACGCCCCAAGGATGAGTCCGCGACCATGACCAAAGCGACCCTCAAGCCCCTGAACCAGCAAGCGATCGTCATCACCGGCGCGACCTCGGGCATCGGTCTGGCCACGGCGCGGCGGGCGGCCAAGGCCGGGGCCTGCGTCTTCCTGATCGCGCGCGGCGAAAGCGACCTCAAGGCCCTGTGCGAGGAACTGCAGGGCGCCGGCGCCCGCGCCGCCTGGGCCGTCGCCGACGTGGCCGACCATGACGCCCTGGCCGAGGCGGCGGAGAAATGCATCCGCCTGTTCGGCGGCTTCGACACCTGGATCAACAACGCCGGGGTCTCGATCTACGGCAATATCAGCGCCACCAACCTCGACGACCAGCGACGGCTGTTCGAGACCAACTACTGGGGCGTGGTCAACGGTTCGCTGGTGGCGGCCGAACACCTGCGCGGGCGCGAGGGCGGCGGCGCCGTCATCAATGTCGGCTCCATCATGTCAGACGCCCCCCTGCCCATCCAGGGCGTCTATTCGGCCTCCAAACACGCTGTGAAGGGCTTCACCAACGCCCTGCGCATGGAGCTGATGCACGAAGGCGCCCCGATCACCGTCAGCCTGGTCAAGCCGGCCGCGGTGGACAGCCCCTACAGCAAGCATGCGCGCAATCTCACCGGCTATGCGATCCAGCGCCCCCAGCCCGTCTATGCGACCCACGTCGTGGCCGACACCATCCTGTACTGCGCCAGCCATCCGATCCGAGAGATCACCGTGGGCGGCGGCGGCCGCCTGATCGCCAGCTTCTATTCCGCCCTGCCCGGTCTGGCGGAACCACTTCTGGCCCGGTTCGCTCCTAGCCTCATGCGGGACAGGAGTTCCGCCTATCAGCCGTTCGACGACGGGCTCTACGACCCGACGGACGACGGCCTCGATGAAGAGGTTTACTATCCCATGGTCCGCCAGTTTTCCGCCCTCGCTGAAGTCCGCAAGCATCCGGGCATCACCGGCGGCGTCGTCGCCGTTCTCGCCGGCGTCGGCCTAGCCGCCCTGCTGCTGAACCAGCGCTCGGGTCCGACCCGTTACGAGCGCCTTCGCGGCCGCATCGACCCGCGCGGCTGGGTCGATACGCACGCCCTGCGCGATCGCTTCGGCGATCTGGCCGAGACCGTGCGCCACAGCTTCGCCGACGCCGGCGAACGCGCCTCCGACATGGGCGACGAGGCCCGTCATCGCGGCGAGCGCATCCTGCACGGCGCAAGACATTCCTCGCGCAAGGCCTTGAAGAAGCACGGCAAGACGGCCCGGCGCTACGCCCACGAAGCCGGAGCCTACGCCAAGGATCACGCCCGCGAGGGCGGCGCCGCCCTCGCCCTTCTGACCATCGCCGCCGCCATCGGCGCGGCCGCCATGGACGCCCGCCGCCCCGACAGCCGCCTGCGCAGCCTTGGAAAATTCTGAGGCCTTAGTCCGTTCTTGACCTGTCGAGCGCCGGTCGCCCCCTGCAGGGCGGCCGGCGCTTCAATTCGTGCGCTGTGGCGCGTCATCGGCGCACTCTGCGCACTGTGTGTTTCCGCCGGCATCCAGCCATTGCTGCAACTGCGAAGGTAGGCCAAGCTCCCCCTCATGGCTGATCCGGCGACCTTCGTCTTCGACTTCGACTCCACCCTCGTCCGCATCGAGACGCTGGAGGCCCTGGCCGATATCGCCCTGGCCGGCGCGCCAGACGCCGACACCGTCCGCGCCGAGATCGTCCGCCTGACCGATCAGGCCATGACCGGTGAAATCCCTTTCGGGGAGGCCCTGCGCCGCCGCCTCGAACTGCTGCCCCTGACCCGCGACCATGTCGCCGAACTGGCGGGCCGGATCCTCGACGAGGGCACGCCCTCGGTCCGCCGCAACCTGCGCTTCTTCCACGAGAACGCCGACAGCATCGCCATCCTGTCGGGCGGCTTTCGCGAGGTCATCGCCCCCCTCGCCGCCCATCTGCACATCCCGCCGGAACGGGTGATCTGCAACGACCTGACGTACGACGCGGACGGCCGCGTCACCGGCGTCGATCCGGACAATCCGCTGGCCCACGCGGGCGGCAAGTCGATCGCGGTCAAGGCCCAGGCCTTCCCTCATCCCGTGATCATGATCGGCGACGGCTGGACCGACGCCGAGGTCCGTCTGTCCGGCGCCGCCGACCGCTTCCACGCCTTCACCGAGATCGTCCGCCGCGACCGCGTCGCGGCCGCCGCCGACGTCGTCTCGCCGTCGATGGACGAGTTCCTGCACGCCGAGGGGCTCGCCGGCCGCTGGTCCTACCCCCGCGCCCGCATCCGCATCCTGCTGCTCGAGAACGTCCACCCCGCCGCCGTCGAACGCCTGCACGAGGCCGGCTATTCGGTCGAGACGGTCAGGGGCGCGCTGGACGAGGACGCCCTGATCGAGGCCCTGCAGGGCGTTCACGTGCTGGGCGTTCGCTCCAAGACCACCGTCAGCGCCCGCGTGCTCGAGGCCGCCCCGCGCCTGATGGCCATCGCCGCCTTCTGCATCGGGACCAACCAGATCGACCTCGAGGCGGCCTCGGCCAAGGGCGTCGCCGTCTTCAACGCCCCCTATTCCAACACCCGCTCGGTGGTCGAGCTGGCCGTCGGCCTGACCATCGCCCTGATGCGGGACGTCGCCGACAAGTCCGCCGCCATGCATCGCGGCGAATGGAACAAGTCCGCGACCGGCTCGCGCGAACTGCGCGGCAAGACCCTCGGCATCGTCGGCTACGGCGCCATCGGCTCCCAGCTGTCCGTCCTGGCCGAGGGCCTGGGCATGCGCGTGATCTTCCACGACCTGACCGAGCGTCTGGCGCTGGGCAACGCCCGCCGCATGGCCTCGCTGGACGGCCTGCTGGCCGAAAGCGACGTCGTCAGCCTCCACGTCGACGGCCGCGCCGACAACACCGCCCTCATCGACGCCGCCCGGCTGTCGAGGATGAAGCCGGGCGCCCTGCTGGTGAACCTGTCGCGCGGCCATGTCGTCGACATCGGCGCTCTCGCCCAGGCCCTCGGCGCGGGCCGCATCGGGGGCGCGGCCATCGACGTCTTCCCCGAAGAGCCGGCGACCAACGCGGATCCTTTCGACAGTCCCCTGCGCGGCCTGCCCAACGTCATCCTGACCCCCCACATCGGCGGCTCGACCGAGGAGGCCCAGGAAGCCATCGGCGAATTCGCCGCCGAACGCCTGCTGGCCTATCTGAACCGGGGCGACACCACCTTCTGCGTCAACCTGCCGAACGTGCAGCTGGCCGAGGTTTCGGGGGCCCACCGCATCCTGCATATCCACCGCAACCAGCCCGGCGTCCTGGCCGAGCTGAACCGCGAACTGGCCGCCGCCGGCCTGAACATCCTCGGCCAGCACCTGAAGACCGACGAGCGCACCGGCTACGTCATCACCGACGTCGACCGCGACTACGACCCCGAGGCGCTGCGCGCCCTGCGAAGTGTTGCCGGAACGCTGCGCTTCCGGATGCTGCACTGAAACCTTCCCTGACGGCATCTTGCGCCGACGCGAAACCGGCGCACACTGCCCTCAACGGTCGCATCGTGACGGCCGAGGGAGGATCATCGATGTCTCGTTTCCTGCGCGGCGCCGCGCTTGCCGCACTGACGGTCGCAGCGACCGCCGCCATGGCCTCGGCCGCCAGCGCCCAGACCTACAACCGCCTGGTCGTGTTCGGCGACAGCCTCAGCGACAACGGCAACCTGTACGCCGTCTCGGGCCAGCCCACCTCGCCGCCCTACTATCAGGGCCGCTTCTCCAACGGTCCGGTCTTCACCGAGCTTCTGGGCTTCAACGCCGGACGCTTCACGGCCGGCGCGCCGGTCACCGGCAGCGTCAACTACGCCTTCGGCGGCGCCCGGACCGACAGTTCCGCCAGCCCTCCCGGAATGCGGAACCAGCTGCTGGCCTACACCGGCGCGGGCGGCACGTTCGGCGCCAATGATCTGGTCAGCATCCTCGGCGGGGCCAACAACATCTTCCAGGCCGTCCCGGCGGCCGCGGTCTCGCCGAACCCGACCGGGGCGATCCAGCCGGTGGCGCTGGCCGCGGCGGCTGACATCAACTTCATCGTCAACAGCGTGGCCGGCGCCGGCGCGGGCACCATTCTGGTCTCCAACCTGCCGAACCTCGCCCTGACGCCGCAGTTCAACCAGGGCCCGGGCGCCCCCGCGGCCCCGCTGGCCGACTATGCAGGCACCCAGTTCAACGGAGCCCTGCTCAACGGCCTGATGACCACGGCCGCCGCCCGTCCGGGGACCAACATCATCCTGATGGACCTGTACAAGATCGGCTCGACCCTGGCCGGAAATCCGGGCCTCTTCGGCCTGACCAATGCGCGCGACGCCTGCTTCAACGGCGTCAGCGTCTGCGCCGCCCCGGGCAGCTATCTGTACTGGGACAGCGTGCACCCGACGGCGGCCGGCCATCAGTTGCTCGCCCGTCTGGCCACCGACTACCTCTACTACGGCGACATCGGCGCCCAATCGACGGTCCAGGCTGAAACCGGCTTCCGCCAGCGCGAGGACCTGCTGGACCTGTCCAGCGAGGGCCTGTCGGGACGCGCCTCCTGGGAGGCCGGCACCCACCTGACCTTCGGCGTCATCGCCGACAGCGTCGAGATCGACGCCCGCGGCCCTGTCGCGGCGGCGGACGCCACCGGCTGGGGCATCCGCGCCGGCCTGGACCATGTCATGTCCGACAAAGGCCGCATGGGCTTCACCGCCACCTACCGGACGGCCGAGGTCGAGGCGGGCCCGATGGCGTTCGACGTCGAGTCCTGGGCCTTCGACGCCTTCGCCGGCTGGCGGTCGGGCTCCACCTTCGTCAACGCCACGGCCGGCGGCTCGGTCGACCACTATGACGACATCAGCCGCATCACCTCGCTGGCTCCCATCGTCCACAGCGGCGAAACGGACGGCGGCAGCGTCGGCGCCCGTCTGCAGGGCGGCATGTGGTTCGACATGGGCGGCATCGGCCTGTCGCCGCGCGTGGCGGTCACCTGGGTCTCGACCGACGTCAACGGCTATACCGAACTGGGCGTCGGCGCCCAGTACGAATACCAGGACCGCACCGTCCAGGCCTTCAGCGGGGAAGTCACCCTGCGGGCCGAAGGCGGCGGCGACGGCTTCACCTTCTATGCCGAGGGCGGCTATCGCGATGCGTTCGCCGACAGCAGCGACGACGTGGGTACGCGCATCACCGCCAACCCGGCGCAGATCCTGTCCCGGGAGATCGAGAATCCGTTCGGCGGTTCCCTGATCGCCTCGGCCGGCGTCGACGCCGACCTCGGCCCGGTCAGCATGAACATCGGCTACCGCGGCCGCTTCGGCGACCAGGCCGACGCCCACGTGGGCGCGATCACCTTCCGCCTGCCGCTGTAGGTCGACGACACCACGGAAAAAGGGCGCGCGATCCAGCCGGGTCGCGCGCCTTTTCGTTCCATCCTGCGACGAACTGCCACCCCGGTTCGCCCCAAAGTGGCCCCAGCGACCCCCGAAAAGCGCCCCTCACCGGTCGCTGGCCGCAGTGTGTCGCGTTTGTTGCGGCCCGTCGGCGCCCCTCCCCCACGCTCTTCCGAGCTGAAAACGGAGCCGCCGCCGCATGCGACGCCTGTTGCCGACCGCCCGGTCGTTTCTCATCCATTCCGGCCAGGCCGCCGTGCTGGCCGGCGTCGCCGTGCTGGCCATGGCCGCCGCGCCCCTGTCGCAGCCCGATCCCGTCGGCCCGGTCGAATCCTTCGCCATTCCCGAGGCTCCGCCCGTCACCGCCGTGGCCGAGGCCGCCGGCCCGATCACCCGCCTGATCGCCTTCGACACGCCGGTGAAGGGCTATGCGATCAACTCGCCGTTCGGCCCGCGCCGGATGCCCGGCCAGGCCCGACGCAACCATGAGGGCGTCGATATCGCGGCGCCCCAGGGCACCGGGGTCTTCGTCTCCGCCGAAGGCTCCGTCGTCCGCACCGGCTATGACGCCGGCGGCTATGGCCGGTTCGTGGAAATCCGCCACCCCAACGGCATGACCACCCTTTACGGCCATCTCAGCCGGCTGGACGTGGCCTCGGGCGACCGCGTCGACGGCGGACAACGCATCGGCCTTGTGGGATCGACCGGGCGTTCGACCGGCCCCCACCTGCATTTCGAGGTTCGCCGCGGCGACCGTCAGGTCAACCCGGTCAAGGTCATGGGCCACGAATTCACGGTTGTGGTTCGGGCAACCTCAGCCTGAATTATTACGATACGGCGACGGTTTCTTCACTACTCCTCCGCGATAGTCGGTGCGGGAGGGCGTGTTGGAACGCATCATCTACAGCATCGCGTTCGATCATGACTGGCGCTGGACACTGGCCGCCGGTCTCATCGGCGTTCTCGGCGTGGGGACCTCCCTCCGCCTGCTCTTCCAGAAGAAGCGATTCACGCCCGTCGAGCGGCGGCGTCGCGTCGTCGTGGGCTCCTTTGTCGGCGGTCTGACCGCCTTCTCCACCCATTTCCTGGCCATGCAGGGCTACAGGGCCGGAGGGGAGATCCGGTACGACATCGCCCTGACCATCGGCTCCCTCCTCGTGGTTCTGGCCGGCCTCGGCCTGGCCTGCGGACTCGCCATGATGCGACCCAGCCGGCCGGTTCGCGGCGCGACCGCCCTGCTGGCGTTTTCGGGCATCGTCGCGATGCATTTCCTCGGCATGGCGGCCCTGGAAGTCCCGGGCCGCATCAGCTGGGACGCCGGCTATGCGGTCCTTTCGGTCATCGGCGGCCTGACGATCGCGGGGCTCAGCGGCTTTGCGCTGGGTCGCGGCAGGGTCCGACTGATCGTGTCCAGCCTCGGCGGCGCCCTGTCGGTCATGGTTCTTCACTTCACGGCCATCGCGGGTATGACCATTACGCCCCGGGCGGCGCCGCCCGCCGACGGCCTGGCCGTCTCCAGCCTGATGATGAGCGCGGTCCTCGCCGCCATGATGGCCGGCATCGTCGGCGTCGTCGCCGTCCTCACATGGCTGGACTGGCGGACCCGTTCGGGCGCCATGGCGCGAATTCGCGAAGCGATCGACGCCATGCCCGACGGTATGGCCTTCTATGATTCGGACGACCGGCTGGCGCTGTGGAACCACCGCTACGCCGAGGTGAACCCGGAACTGTCGTCGAACCTCCAGGTGGGCATGACCTTCCGCGAGATCCTCAGGATCGGCCTGGCCGAACACCTCTACGCCGACGCTGTCGGGCGCGAGGAGGCGTGGATCGCCGAGCGTCTGGAGTCGCGCAAGGCGCTGACCACCACGATCGAGCAGCGTATCGCCGGCGACCGGTGGCTTCGCGTGTCCGACCGCCGGACGGCCGCGGGCGGCATCGTCACCGTCTGCACCGACATCACCGACCTCAAGAACCACGCCGCCGCCCTGTCCGAAGCCCGCGACGCCGCCCAGGCGGCCAGCAGCGCCAAGAGCCAGTTCCTGGCCAATATGAGCCACGAAATCCGCACGCCCCTGAACGGGGTCATCGGTCTGGCCCAGGTCATGGCCCGGACCGAGCTGTCGACCGGCCAGCGGGAAATGCTGGAGCTTATCCAGTCCTCCGGCCGCACCCTGCAGGTCCTGCTCAGCGACATCCTCGACCTCGCCCGCGTCGAGTCCGGGCGGCTCGAGCTGTCGGAAGAGATCTTCGACCTCGGCTGCGCCGTCCGCGAGGCGGCCCGGCTGTATGA
The DNA here is from genome assembly GCF_036677305.1 of Brevundimonas sp. Lineage (GTDB taxonomy): Bacteria > Pseudomonadota > Alphaproteobacteria > Caulobacterales > Caulobacteraceae > Brevundimonas. The sequence goes on from NZ_JAKFEB010000023.1 coordinate 11,188, forward strand.
AAGCGCGGCCAGCGAGAAGGGCCTGCAGTTCTTCGTCGAGATCGCGCCCGAGGCCGACCGCTGGATCGCCGGCGACGTCGTCCGGATCAAGCAGATCCTGACGAACCTCGTGTCCAACGCCGTGAAATTCACCAGCACCGGCTTCGTCAGCCTGACCGCTGCGCCCGGCCCGGATCGCGGCGGCGCGCCGACCCTGCGGTTCTCCGTCGAGGACACCGGCATCGGCTTCGATAGCGAGACGCGCGACCGCCTGTTCAGCCGTTTCGAACAGGCCGACGGCGCCATCACCCGCAAATTCGGCGGCTCCGGCCTCGGCCTCGCCATCTCGCGCGACCTGGCCGAAATGATGGGCGGCGACCTGGATTGCGAAAGCGAGCCCGGCGGCGGCTCGGCCTTCATCCTGACCATCCCCTTCCGTCCCGTGGAACAACCGGCGGCGGCCGGCATGGCCGTGATCGAGGCGGAGGACGGCGAACAGCCCGTGATCCGGGTCCTGCTGGCCGACGATCACCCGGTGAACCGAAAGGTCGTCGAACTGATCCTGGCCCAGGCTCCGGTCGAGGTCGTGTCGGTCGAGGACGGGGCCCAGGCCGTGCAGGCCTGCCGCGACGGCGACTACGACCTGATCCTCATGGATATGCAGATGCCGGTGATGGACGGTCTGACCGCCACCCGCGAGATCCGGCTGCACGAGGCGGCCATGGGCCTGCCCCGCACGCCCATCGTCATGCTGACCGCCAACGCCCTGCCCGAACACGTCGCCATGGGCGAGGCGGCGGGCGCCGACCGGCATCTGGCCAAGCCGTTCGATGCGGCCGAACTGCTGGAGCTGGTCGTCACCCTGCCCCGCGCCGCGGCCGAGGCGATCGCCGCCTGATCCCTATTCGTAGCCGTGCGCGGCTTCGTTGATGACCTGCGAGGGCATGGACGAGAAGTCCACGCTGACCGGCTGAGCCAGCTTGGCCCGGAAGGTCTTGATCACATGCTCCAGCCGTCGGCGGACCTCACGCTCGGCCTCCGTGCCGTCGGTCAGGTTCAAGGGGGCCAGGCAGAAATCGATGATGGCCGTGGGGTTGTTCAGCGGTTGCATGGAACGTCTCCTGCTTATTCGGCCGCCACGAACTGGGCGGTCTCGGTGGAATCCTTCAGCGCGGTCGTGGACGACTGGCCGTTGGAGATGACAGTGGCGACCTGGTCGAAATAGCCGGTGCCGACCTCGCGCTGGTGGCGGGTGGCCGTGTAGCCGGCCGCCTCATTGGCGAACTCGCGCTGCTGCAGTTCGGAATAGGCGGCCATGCCCCGCTCGCGGTAGCCGTCGGCCAGCTCGAACATGCTGTTGTTCAGGCTGTGGAAGCCCGCCAGGGTCACGAACTGGAATTTGTAGCCCATGGCCCCCAGTTCGCGCTGGAATTTCGCGATGGTGGCGTCATCCAGCTTGGCCTTCCAGTTGAACGAGGGCGAGCAGTTGTAGGCCATCAGCTTGCCGGGGTGCTCGCGGTGCACGGCCTCGGCGAAGCGGCGGGCGTCGTCCAGATCGGGATGCGAGGTCTCCCACCACAGGACGTCGGCGTATTTCGCATACGACAGGCCGCGCGCGATGCAGTGGTCCAGCCCCGTCCCCGGCTTCAGCCGGAAGAAGCCTTCGGGCGTCCGGTTGTCGCGGTCGATGAAGGGGCGGTCGCGCTCGTCCACGTCCGAGGTGATCAGCTGGGCGCTCTCGGCGTCGGTGCGAGCCACCGTCAGCGTCGGCGTGCCCATGACGTCGGCGGCCAGGCGCGCGGCGATCAGGTTGCGCTCATGCGCCTGCGTCGGGATCAGCACCTTGCCGCCCAGATGGCCGCACTTCTTCTCGCTGGCCAACTGGTCCTCGAAATGGACGCCCGCGGCGCCGGCCTCGATGAAGGCCTTCATGATCTCGAAGCTGTTCAGGGGGCCGCCGAAGCCGGCTTCCGCGTCGGCGACGATGGGGGCGAACCAGTCGCGCTTCGCCCCGCCCTCGGCGTGTTCGATCTGGTCGGCGCGCTGCAGGGTGCGGTTGATGCGGCGGCACAGCTCGGGCGCGGCGTTGGCCGGATACAGCGACTGGTCCGGATACATGGCCCCGGCGGTATTGGCGTCCGCCGCCACCTGCCAGCCCGACAGATAGATGGCCTTCAGCCCCGCCCGGACCATCTGCATGGCCTGGTTGCCGGTGACCGCGCCCAGGGCGTTCACGAACGGCTCGTCGTGCAGCAGCTCCCACAGCCGGTTGGCGCCGCGCGTGGCAAGGGTGTGGGTGATCGGGACCGAGCCCCGCAGCCGCTGCACGTCCTCGGGCGTATAGGGCCGCTCGATGCCGTCGAAACGGCCGTAGGGCGAAGGGACGAGGTCGGCGAAGGTGGTCATGGCGGTCTCTGCTGAAGGACGCAGCCGGCGCTGCGGGTCTCGGGAAGCAGAACACGCCGAAGTCACGAATGACACAGAGCGTGCGCCAACTATGATGTCATTGGGTCATAGTATGACATTTATTGTTAAGTCATTTTGTGACCTAATACGGCCATGGACGCCGTGCCGGATCGCAAACTCTTCCTCGGCGGCCGCCTGAAGCGGCTGCGGCGGGAGCTGTCCCTCACCCAGACGGCCATGGCCGCCGACCTCGGCGTCTCCCCCAGCTACCTGAACCATATCGAGCGCAACCAGCGCCCCGTCTCCGCCCAGCTCCTCCTGAGACTGGCGGACACCTATGACGTCGATCTGCGCACGCTCGGCCAGTCCGGCGGTCCCGCGTCCGAGGCCGAACTGGCCGAGGCCTTCGCCGACCCGATCTTCCAGGGCCTGGCCGTGCCCCGCCACGAGATCATCCAGCTGGCCGAGGACCAGCCTGCCGCCGCCGACGCCCTGCTGCGCCTGTACCGCGCCTTCGCCGACCGCCGCACCCGCGACCGGGCCGAAACCGACGCCCTGGGGGGCCGCGACGACGACAGCCCCGCCGACTGGGTGCGCGAATACGTCCAGACACGCCGCAACCACTTCCCCGAGCTCGATGCGCTGGGCGAGGCCCTGTCCGAGGCGATCGACGCCGACAGCCCCGGCGAAGCCTTCGAAACCCGCGCGCGCGCCCGGCTTCTGGGGCGCCACGGCCTGACCGTCCGCACCCTGCCCGCCGAGGTCATGGTCGAATGGACCCGCCGCTACGACCCCCACCGCAAACGGTTGTTGCTGTCCGAGACCCTCGGCGCCTCGTCGCGGGCCTTCGCCGTCGCCTACCAGCTGGCCCTGGCCGAGCACGACGGCGAACTGACGGCGCTCGCGAACGCCGCCGGCGCGCCGGACGAAACCACCCGCCGCCTGCTGAAGATTTCCCTGACCAACACCCTCGCCGCCGCCGTGCTGATGCCCTACGCCGCCTTCCAGCGCACGGCCGAGGAGACGGCCTATGACATCGCCCGGCTTCAGGCCCGGTTCGGCGTCGGCTTCGAACAGGCCGCGCACCGCCTGACCACCCTGTCGAGGCCCACGGCGCGGGGCGTGCCCTTCTTCCTGATGCGGGTCGACCAGGCGGGCAACATCTCCAAACGCTTCGCCTCGAGCGCCTTCCCCTTCTCCCGCTTCGGCGGCGCCTGCCCTCGCTGGCGCCTGCACAGCGCCTTCCGCACGCCCGGCAGGATCGTCACCCAGATCATCGAGACGCCGGACGGAAGCCGCTGGTTCACCCTCGCCCGCACCGTGGACCGCCAGGGCCATGACGCCTTCACCGAGGGGCAGGATCTCGCCATCGGCCTGGGCTGCGAGCTGAAGCACGCCCATCGCCTCACCTACGCCCGCGGCATCGACCTGGCGGCCCCCGACGTGACGCCCATCGGCCCGGCCTGCCGCCTGTGCCACCGCCACCCCTGCGCCGAGCGCGCCGCTCCCCCGGTCGATCGGCCCCTCGCCGTCGACGACTGGGCCAAATCGATCAGTCCCTGGCCGTTCGCCGGCCCGGCGGATTGAGCCTTGAACCATATGCAACTTCAGGGGTTTGGACGGCTCAACCACCCAGGGCCCGCCGTGAATCCCGTATCGTTCGCCAGAAAGCACTGGCTCCTGATCCTCATCGTCTTCGAACTCATCCTCGCGGCCGGACTCATCGGCTGGCTCGCGGCGGGCGCTCTCCCCATGCCGGGCTGAACCGGAGGACCGGCCTCCGCCGCACCCCGGTCCGGCATTCGGAGGGTGTGTTAGAGGAATCGAAATCACGTCCGTGGGAGATGGAGTCCTCCCCGCACGTACACCGGTGACTGTGTGAGTCCTCCAGTACCCGCTGCATCGCCTCCCGAGGCTGATGAAGTCCTCATCCAGACCCGAAACCAGGGTCCGTCCGGCTCTCGCCCGCGCCTCCACGCGATCGACGCCATCCGCGGGTTCTGCCTGCTGAACATCTTCGTCAATCACCTGTCGGCGGGCGTCCTGACCCGGGCGTCGCCCTCCAACCTCGGCCTGTCCGACAGCGCCGACCTGTTCGTCCTGCTGGCGGGAATCTCCGCCTACCTGGCCTCGGGCGACCGTCGCTTCCGCGAGACCGCGGCCCGCCTGTGGCGGCGGGCGGGATCGCTCTATCTGTACAACCTCGTCCTCATCGCGGTCAGCCTCGCCGGTCTTGTGGCGCTCAGCCTGGTGGTGGGAGCGGATGTGCTTCTCGACGGCGGCGTCCTGCAGGCCCTGGCGCAGGCGGATATCGCGACTGCGACCTGGCGGCTGGTCACGTTCCAGCAGTCCGTCGGCTTTTCCATGGTGCTGCGGCTCTATGTGGCCCTCATGCTGATGGCGCCGGCGCTGATATGGCTCGCCCGCAAGGACTGGTGGCTTCCGCTGCCGCTCGTCATCGCCGTATGGGCGATCGCCGCCCAATTCGATCTGGTGGCGCGGGACAGCCTGACCGGCGTTCCGCTGACGCTCACCATCCTGCCCTGGACCCTGATCTTCGGGATCGGCGTGGCGCTCGGCGCCGCCTTGAAGCGCGAGGTTTCCCTGCCCCGCTCGCCCTGGCTTCTGGCCGGCGCCGTCTCGGTCGTCGTCGGCTACGTCGTCTTTCTGGTCATCGCGCGCGCCTGGCCGGAAGGGCAGGCCTGGCTGCTGGCCCGCAACGACAGCTTCCTGCTCGGGGCCAGCAAGACCTATCAGTCCCCGCTCCGGGTCCTGCACACCCTCTCTCTCGTCTACATATTCATGAGCTGCGCGCGGGCGCCGGTCCTGCGCCTCGTCCACCAGGTCGCGCCGGACAATGTCTTCGCCCGTCTGGGCCGCCGGTCCGCGGCGGTGTTCATGACCGGCGCCCTGATCGCCTTGCCGGCCAATGAACTTCTCAATCTCGCCGGCCGTCAGTGGGGCGCCGCCACCCTGCCCGCCCTTCTGGTCGAGGTCCTGTTCGTCGCAGCGGGCGTCGCCCTGATGATCGCGGTCGCCGACAGCGCCCCGCTGAAACCGTCGCCGGCCCACGGGGCGACATCGGATCTCAGGATCGATCCAGCGCTCGCCGGGCCGCTTCCAGTTCGGTCTTCATCACGGCCTTGAGCCGGGGCGGAGCGACGATCCCCACCTGATCGCCCCAGCTGAACAGGTGCCAGGCCAGCTCGCGCATGCCCGAGGCGCGGAACCGCACCACCACGCCCCCGTCGGCCTGCTCCTCCACCGTCTGCGTCGGATGCCAGCGCCAGGCCCGGGCCTCGGCGGCGCCCCCGGGCGTCACCCGCAGCACCACATCCTCGATCTCGTCCTGGTAGATGCCGAACGACTGGCTGGCGAAGACCTGCAGGTCGAAGTCCGCCGGCGGCGAGGCCGTCCCCGCCTCGGCCTTCACCGCGCTCATCCGGTCGAGGCGGAAGGTCTGGATGCGGCCGCTCTCGCGGTCGGCCGCGACCAGATAGTTGGCGCGTCCGAACATGACCCCGCACGGCGCCGCGCTGCGCCGCCGCGCCTCGGCGCCCGGCCGGCTGTAGATGAAGCCCAGCGGCTGGCCCGCCAGAATGGCCTGCCGGATCTCGGTCAGCACCGCCTCGTCCGCCGACGGCCGCGGCCCGGCCTGGACGGCGATGGTCTCGGCCCGCACCAGCGCTTCCAGATCCGGCGCCAGCCGGTTCAGCGTCGTCGACCGCATGGCCGACTTCAGCTTTCGCTCCAGCCCCTCCAGCGCCGCCGCTCGCCCGGGCTCTCCCGTCGCACGCAGGCCCTGCGCCGCCTTGTTCAGCTCGACCAGTTCCTCGGTCGTCGGCGCCTGCTCGAAGGCCGACAGACCCCCGCGGATGCGCCAGCGCTTGTTCGGCGGGTCCGACACCTCCTCGGCCTGAGGAAACAGCGCCAGAACGGCGTCGCGCAACCGTTCGGCCGAACGCCTGCCCACGCCGGCCTCGCGTGAAATCTCGTCGAGCGTGATCCCCTCGGCGCTGGCGGCCATGCGCCGCGCCATTTCAATCACCAGCGCCGCCTTGTCGTGTCTCATGCAACGAAAGTCGCATACGACCGTTTTTGACGCAACGCTGCTTCATGGTCGGTTTCAACAGAGACCCGAACCCCGGAGACATCCCATGGCCCGCGCTTTCGCCCCCCACGCTTCCGTCGCCCAGTCCCGTTACCTGATCGTGCCCTGCGACGCTGATGGTTGCGGCGACCTGGCCGTCATCTGGGACCGTCTGGAGGAACAGGTCATCGACGTCATCGATGCGAGCGCCAGCGCCCGTTACGCCGATGAGGACGCCCTGTGGGACGAGGCCCGCCCGGCCTTCGCCCCGGCCGAAGACTTCCGCATGGCGGCCTGATCAGTCGGGATACAGCCGGCGCATGTGCGCCAGCGACGCCTCGGCCATCTCCCGCAGCACGCCCAGGTCGATCTGGTCCAGCCGGTTGACGTACAGGCACGCCACGCTCGACTTCACCTTGCCCAGCCGCGCGATCATGTCGGCCTGCCCTTCGGCGCCCGACATGACGTAAAGCACCGTCTGCGCCTTGCGCGGCGAGAACCCCAGCCGGGGCGCATCGCCCTCATGGCCGCTGGCGTACCGGTAGTGATACTTCCCGAAGCCGATGATCGACGGCCCCCACATCGTCGCCGGTTCGCCGCTGATCTCCTCGAACAGGGCGCACAGGGTTTCGGCGTCGGCGCGGCGCTGAGGATTCTCTACGGCGGCGACGAAGTCGGCGACGGAGATGTCGGTGGGTTTGGTCCTGGCTTCGTATGCCATCTTCGGTTCTCGCTCAAACACTCATAGCGTGTTACGCGTTCACTGTGCCGACCATAGCCTTCTTCCACGGCGTCGCCATCCGCATGTTCTTCAATGACCATGCGCCGGCGCATTTTCACGCCT